>CABUUB010000051.1 GCA_902494625.1 uncultured Collinsella sp. | reverse complement strand
TGCATCAGGTTGACGTAGCCCTCCTGGTCCTTGGCCAGAAGGATCATGTGGTAGAGCTCGGGCTTGTGGTCGCGGGCAAGGGTCTCGTCCGGCGTAAAGTAGACCTCGCAGCCAAAGATGGGCTTGATGACCAGGGGCGGCTTGAGCTCGTCGATGTTGCCCTTCTCGTCCCACATGGCCATGTCCTTCACATACTGGGCATGCTCGCGCGGGTTTTCCTCGGGATCGGGCTCCACCAGCTCGTCGCGGCGGTCCTTTTCCAAGAAGGCCTTATCGTGGCTCCAGGTTTTGTACTCGGGCGTGTTGTGGTTGACGGCGTCACAGGCCAGCGCCAGGTCGGGCACGCCATACATGTAGCCGTGGTCGGTAATGGCCACGGCGGGCATGCCAAGCTCAACGGCACGGTTGACCATATCCTGGATACGGGTTGCGCCGTCGAGCATGGAAAAAACAGTGTGATTGTGCAGATGGACGAATGCCATGTGATGAGCTCCGATGCGGGTTCGTGTTCTGACTGAACGATTTTACCCCACGGCGCGGACGGCACCCGAACCTAGCCAAACCAACACGGCTCCTCTTGCAGTTGCGGTGGAATAGTTCCCGCTTGGGCCACCTGGACCGCAATACTGGAACTATTCCACCGCAAGTTATCTGAGGGCTAGAGATTGTAGGTGACTACTTGAGGTTCGGCGGGTTCGACGAAGATGGCTGGATTCGCCTGCTCCACGCGGACGAACTTGACGGTTACGGCCTCAAAGCCCGCCTTGTGCAGAACATCAGCGTAGACGCGCGCCTGCAGGGCGTGCTTCTCCTGCAGCTGTTCCGGCGTCTCGTCCGGTGTGCCGCCCGTCTTGTAGTCGATGACCAGCGCGCGTGACGAATCCGCCGGGTTCGTCGCCAAAGCGTCGATGGCGCCTTCGGCATATGCACCGTAGCGAGCGATGTCCTCGTCCTCGCAGCCCAGCGAAAAGAACGGCACCTCGGCGCGAACGCACGGCCACGCGAGCAGGTCGGCACGAACAGCCGACTTGAGCCAGCGGTCCAGGGCAACGTCGAAGCGTTCGCGCTGCTCCGGCGTCAGGCGCCACAGACGCGCCAGCGTATCGGCGCGCGCAGCGGGCAACGCATCGGCACCCATCTCGATGAGCCACTGGCAGGCAGCGTGGAAGGCCGAGCCCAGCGCCATGGGATTGCCGGCGGGCTCGACAGCGGCCACGTCTGCATCCGTCATCTCCGAGCCATCCGACTCCCCATCATCGCCAGCCTCGTCCATGGGCACGCGTGCCTCGGCGGCACGGTCCTCGAACTCGGCATGCAGCTCCGCGGCAATTGACGAGTAGCTGTACGAATCGCGCACCGGATACGGACAGATACCCATGCGCACGCCCACTGCCTGGGGATACACGAGCTCAAACGCATCGGGCTCGGGGTCGGCAGGACCGGGAACGGCGGCGCGGGCATCTGCACCGGCGCCCTCTGGCTCCGCATCGCCGCGAACGAGCCTGCCCTCGGCATCCAGCGAAGCGTTGGCCTCAAACGCCTGCCCGCCAAAGGCAAAGTCCGCGAGCGAAATGAGCTCGTAGTCGCCCGGCTGGGAGTTGTCGAACACCAGGCGGTCGGCATCGAGCTGCGGCATGTCCAGAGCGTCGGTCGGCAAAATACGGCGAAGCACGTCGTAGGTCAGATCGGTCTCGACGTCGAAGGTCGGCGCCGTCACCTTGCCGCGGCTCACGCCGGCATCCATCGCCAAGATCACCAGCTCGCGCGCACGCGTCATGGCAACATAGAGCAAGCGGGCCCGCTCCTCGAGTGAGAGCTGCAGGTCGTCGTTGCGCAGGCGAGCAAATGCCTCGGCGGGAGAACCCGTCGCACAGACATCCTCCATGAGCTCCGGCGGCAGCCACAGCGACGTGCCCTTGCCCTTAAACGCATGCTCAAACTGCTTTTTGACGTCATCGCCCTTCACGAACGTACCGTCCGCGAGTTTAACGCCGTCGAAGCGTGCCGGCAGCGCCACGACCTGCGCTCCGCCCTCGACACGACCCATCTGAGCCGCACCAGACGATTTGCGCACGCCAAAGCACTCCGCAACCGCCACGACCGGATATTCCAGGCCCTTGGAGGCGTGCACCGTCATGATGCGCACCGCGCCGTCGCCCTCCTCGTTGAGGGCACCCGGGGCTTCCTTGCCCGCCAAGAAGCGGTCGAAGGCGAGCGCGATGGAGCGCGGAGAATTTCCGAGCTCGGCCTCTGCCTCGGCCACGGCGTCGAGCGCCTTGAGCACGTTGGCGGCAACGGCCTTCCCCTCGGGGCCGCGCTGCGCCAGACGCACGAACCAGCCGGAGGCATTGACCGCGTCGCGCGCGATGGCGGCGAACGAATCGCGGCCCACGCGACGAAGCGCGTAGCGCAGCACCTCGCGGGCGCGCGTCACGAGCGGCAGGTTCTGCAAACCCGGCACATCGGAATCGCTCATGACGCCCACATCGATATTGCGACGCGACGTCTCGCCCGGCTCGCTGTCGAGCTTGGTCGCCAGCGCCAGGAACTCCTGGGCGCCGAGCGCAAACATCGGCGAAGCCAACAGTGGCATAAGACCCTGCGCCGTATCGGCCGGATTGGCGAGCGCGCAGACTAGGGCGCGCACCGTCTGCACCTCGGTAGCTTGGGCAAAGACCGAGCCGCCCGCGATGACGCAGTCGAGCCCCTGGTCGCGGAAGGCCTGCGCATAGACATCGGCGTTGGTCATACGGCCCAGCAGCAGCACCATGCCGCCCTGGGGCTGGCCGGCATCGGCAAGCGCGCGGAATCGCTCCGCGATCGCGCGGGCCTTGGCCTGTGTGCGCTCCTGCGTACTGCCGCCGGCAACAAAGAGCGCCTGACGACGCGAGGCGTCCGCCACCAGCGTGTCCTTGCGGCCGTCGCTCGCCTCAAGATCCAAAAAGCCCCGCATCAGGCCGCCGTCGTCGCCATCAAAGACGCGGGCCACATAACGCAGCACCTCGTCGTGGCTGCGGAAGTTGCGCACGAGCTTGACGAGCTCGCCAGCAGGGGCGTCGGCCACGGCAGTCGCCTCGGGCGCGGCAGACGAGCCCACCTTGCGCTCCTGGCGACGGAACACCTCGACCTCGGCGCCGCGGAAGCGATAGATCGACTGCTGCGCATCGCCCACGGTGCACAGTGCACGCTCCCCCGCACCCGTCAGGTAGCGTATCAGATCGACCTGCATCTGGTCGGTATCCTGAAACTCATCGATCATGACCATCTTAAAGCGGCCCTCATAGGCAGCTCGAATAGCCGGGTAGTCGCGCAACGCCTCGTAGGCCATGCGCAGCAGGTCGTTGTTGTCGAGGGCAGACTGGCCGGCCTTCAGCGCGCGATACTCGGCCTCTACAGAGTGGGCCAAGCCCACCAGCGCATCGAGCGCCGGGCCGCCGCAGGCCAGCACGATATTGATAAACGCATCGGCGGCCTCGGCCTTGAGCAGCTCGGCCTGCTCCTTGGGGAATGCCTTGCTCGCCCGCGGCATGCCGCACGACATCATGAGTCGCGCCGCATCGGCCATGGTCTTGCCGCTCGCCTCGAACGCGTCGATGGCGTCGAGTGCCATCTGCGCCTTCTCGGTCGCGGCCTTGCTTGCGCCCAGCGCCGCGCGATAGGCATCGGCGAGTGCCGAGGTATCGGCCTGGCCGCGCGCCACGCACACGTCGTCCATACCGCCCGGCAACTGGCTCGACAGCTCCAGTAGGTCGCGCACCAGACCCTTGATGGTCGTGCCGGTGCCAAAGGAACCGCCCTCGCCCGCCATGGGATACCAGGCATAGAGGGCCTTGAGCGATGCCGCGAGCTCGGGGGCGGCATCGGGCGCCGTCGCGCGGGCCAACACATGCTCAACAGCCTGGTCCATAAGCTCATCGGTATCGGTGAGCACCGTGAACTCGGGGTCGATGCCCAGCTCCAGCGCATGCGCGCGCAGGATACGCGAGCACATGCCGTGAATGGTCGAGATCCACGCGTCATCGACGGTCAGTGCCTCCTCGTCCATGCCCTCGTCGATAAGCGCACGGCGCACGCGGTCACGGATCTCGGCCGCGGCATCTTTGGTAAAGGTAATGGCGAGCACCTGGTCAAGATGTTCAACGAACGGACCTGATTCGGGCGAGAGCGCGTAGACGATGCGGCGCGTGAGGGTAAAGGTCTTGCCCGAACCGGCGCCCGCCGAGACAAACAGCGGACGGTCGAGCGTTTTGACAATCTGCAGCTGTTGCGGCATCAAAGTCGAAAGATCCATGGTCTACACGTCCCTCCTTACAAACGTTCCTTCGTGGTTATACGAGCAGCGCGCATGCGCGGCCTGAGCCGACGTCGGGTCGACGGCGGCAACGTTGCCTGCCTCGAGCTCGCGCAGGCGCTCGGCGATGCCGGCCTCAACGCGATCGAGCAGGGCGTCGAAGTCCATGCTGCCACCCTCGCCGGGGAAACCTTTCTTAAGGCCCGGGATGCGACCGTCGCCGCGCTCTTCCTCGAGCAGCTCGGCGCTCGCGGCACCGCGCAACGCCGGCTTGCCGCCCTTGGTCGAAAAGTAGAGCGCCGCGCGGGTGTCCAAATCCAGCGCCTGGCGCATGGCCTGGGCGTAGATGAGCGTTTGGGTATGTGGTGGCAACCAGCGCGGATCGTCGATGGGCGCCGTGCCCGATTCCTCGTCGCGCACCGTAGGGTCGGCGAGCTTAAACTCCTCAACGCCTGTGCGATGCTTGTAGTCGATCACCACGGCACGATTCTCGGCGTCCACGTCCACGCGGTCGATGCGCCCGCCAAGCGGCCAACCGGCATACTCGACCTTGAGCTCGTTGAAGGCGAACTCCAGGTAGCGCGGGACAAAGGGGGCAAGTGCCTCGGACTCGTAGGCAAGCACACCCTCCAGCTGCGGCAAGATCTCGGCCACTTGGCGCTCCTCCACCGCAGAGAGCGGCACCAGCGGGCCCTCCGTGCCGCGCTTGCCGGCGTGCTCGGCCAACGTCTCGTCAAAGACCTCGTGCAGCAGCTCCTGCGCACGCGGCAGATTCTCGGGCGTCACGCGCTCCATGCCCTCTTGGGGCAGACGGGCATGCAGATGCTCCAGCACGTCGTGGACAAAGTTGCCCTTCTCCATGTTGCCAAAGCCCGCGTCGATAGACTGGGGCTTGACGCGATACGACACGAACCAGCACAGTGGGCAGGTAGAATAGGCCTCGATCTGCGAGGCGGACGTCAGACGCGGCACGAGCGGCGCGTCCTCGCCCTCGCCATCGCGACGGCGCAGGACCAGATACGGAATGGCTTCATCGCTCAGATGCTGAGGAGCTTCGCAGGTCACGCGCTCGCGCCTAAGACCTTCGCCTGCAGCGGGATCAAAATCGGCGATGATATCGCCCTCGCCCACGCGCGTGGGCTTGGCAGCGCCAGCGGCCTCGGCATGTGCCCGCAGCTCGGTCCATACGGCTGCCGGGTAGCACTCGCGCGCCTGGCGATCGTGCGTCACGCGGGTGAGCGCAACCGGACCGCTCGCCGCCTGCATCGCACGGCCAAAGCGCACGCGCAACAGGGCGGCGGGCTCCAAAGACACGCCGTCGCGGCGCAGCTCGGCCGTCAATGTGGCAAGCGGGCCCTCTTCGTGCGAAAGCGGGTAGCTGTCCAGGTCGACATCGGCAAACAGCACGGCATCGTAGCCGCCAGGACGCAAAACCGACGCATCGGCAAGCGACACGAAGCGCACTTGTGCCCGTGGCGTGCGATCGACCTCGTAGGTCGCGTAATCGTAAGCGGTACTGCGCTTGTCCACCTTGGTTCGAACGCCGTCGAGAACCGGCACGGTCGCGGCCTGCGACACGTCGAGCGCGCGAGCATCGTTCATAAGGATGTCGATGGCATGGCGCAGCAAAGCCGTCTCTGCCTGGCGACGGGCCTGGCCGTCAAGGCCGCCCAGAGCGCGATCGGGCAGCGCCTCGGCAACGGCGAGCATGGCCTTGAGCGCCGTCACGGGTTTGTCGCGCCACAGCGTCTGAAACACGTCCGAGACCACGCATGGTACGTTCTTAAACCAGTTATCTTCGCTGGCGGCCTTGCGGGCGCCCCTCACCTGGCCCTGCACGCTCTGCAGTAGGCTCTTGACGCCCGCAGTGGTCTTGCCGCGCGACAGGCGCATGTTCTTGTCGAAGCCGCGGGCGCTCGCGGCGTCGGTACCCGAAAGCGGACTGTAGATCCAGTCGGTAAGCTCTGGAGCGGGCCACCACTCGGTCTTGGAAGCGGTGCCCTCGTCGGCGGCTTTCATACGCTCGATCAGGCTGGCGAGCGCCGTAAACTGCCTGCCCACGATGGACTGGAAAAACGCCGTGAACTCAGTCGTCTCGGCAGCGATATGACGAGCCGCCAGACGAGAGGCGAGCTCACCGAACAGCTGGGGTGCCCGGGCAGAAACAACGAGCACGCGCACGGGGTCGGCAGAGGCGCCGTCGACCTCGGAACCCCGGCACGTTTTTACCAGATCATCAATTGCGTCCGCATAAGCATGAGCACGGGCATGGGGGCCAGCGACCTCAATAAAGACAGGCTGAGCGGCGGTCCCGCAAGCGGCATCAGACGCGCCGACACCCTCCCCTAGCGGCGCGATCTCAAACAACACATCGCGGGCATCAAATGCCGCGGCAAGCTCCTCGCGCATCGCCGCCTGCTCGCGGGCAAGCAGCACGACGACCTCTCCCCCATTGTTCGCCACGGCAGACAGCAGCTCGAGCAGACCGTGCGTAAACGACGTGATACCGCGCACGCATACGGCGCGAGTGCACGCCAGCAGGCTATCGGCCAGGACACTGGTCATAATGTCAGCTGCCTCGCAGGGCTCAACCATATCTCGACGGTCCAAACCGCCCGCGTAGGCGCGCAAAAGCTCGAACACACGAGCCTCGGCCTCGCTTTTTGGCTCAGGCTGGCAGTTGTCGCCACGGCATCGTTCGGCACCCGTCCCCGCAACGCCCGGCAACACGTCGCGGGCCATGCGCGCGAGCATGCGCACTGTGCCCTGGCTGCGCGAAAGCGGCTGCAGGTCGGCATCGTCGAGACGCGTGACCATGTCCGAGAACAGCATCTGGCGCTGCAGGTTGTCGACGAAACCGCGCCCGTCGCCCAAAAGCTCCCAAAGCGAGCGAAGCCACGATGTAGGCGTCTTGTAGTCAATACCCAGCGAAATCCCGGCTTCCGCCGCATCATGACGGCACAGGTCGAGCTCGGCAAACGTAGGTGTCAGCAGCACGGCACGTCCGTGGCAGTCAACAAGGTCGGCAAGCAGCGCCGACTCGGCATCACTCAAATCCGTGCCGGCATTGGTGGTATAGATTCGAACAGGCATGGTCCTCCGCTCAAACTGTTCGCAATAATCAATGCATCCATCCTACCCGCCCAAGCGGACACATTGCCACCGCAGCTCCATCTTTTGGTACAAAGCAACCTGACCCCAACGCACCGGCCGATTGCGGGCATATAAAAACCGCCCCCGGAGGAGCGGTTTTGTACAATTCGTTTATGGCGCGGCCTACTCGCCGTCCTCCAGCTTAATGAGGATTTTGCGGTAGCCACCGTACTCGCCGTTGAGCGCCTTGGACACACGGCTCACCGTGGTGGACGAAGCGCCAGTACGGGCTTGAACCTCAACATAAGGCTCGCCCTCGTCCAGGTAACGCGCGACCTGCAGACGCTGCGATAGATCGCAAATCTCGCGCGGCGTGCAGATATCGGTCAAAAACGCTTGGATATCCTTCTCGTCGTCCAAAAGGCTAAATGCGTGGACCAGCTGCTTGACATCAGGCTTGTCAAACATGTTCTCGATATTCATCGATCACCGCCAAACCCGCCAAAAGGCATCGAAGTTGATACTGACATCGGGCATCGTTCGCCCGTTCTATGCAATAGGGCAACGCCTGTGGCTTTTGCCCGTAGCAGTTTAGCACACCACCAAACTAAAGCGACAAGACTCTCTGCCAGCGGCGCGTTTTTCAGGACGAACGCCGTTTAGAAACCGAATGCGCACGTAAGCTCCACGAATATTTGCGACAATGGGCGTCCAGGCAAGGCCCCGCGTTCGCGCAGCCGTGCAAGTCGCCACGGCAAGCTGCTTCACGCGTCACCAACTCTCCCCGCGCAAGAAAGGATCCCTACCATGCGCTTTATGCTTAACTGGCTCTTTACTTCGATCGCCATCGCGATCGCCACGTTCCTCGTCCCCGGCATCCAACCCTTCGGTTTCGCCGAGGCCTGGGTCTGTTTCGCCTTCGTGGGACTGTTCCTGAACATCGTCGATTCGTTCGTCAAGCCCTTCCTGACGGTCATCTCGCTGCCGCTCACGATCATTACGCTGGGCATTTTCCAGCTTGTCGTCAACAGCTTTATGCTCGAGCTCGCGAGTTACCTGTCGGTCAATCTGCTGGGCGCGGGCATCTCCATCGCCAGCTTTGGATCGGCCTTTATGGGCAGCATCCTGGTATCCATCATGCGCAGCATTCTCGACAGCATCGCCGAGGGCTAAAACGGCCATTCCGGCCGTGCCCGTCTCAACAGCCTAAAACGAAGGCCGCCCATCGCAAAAATGGGCGGCCTTCTTATTTGCCAAGTTTCAAAGGGCGAGAGAATCTACCATTTCTACCCCGTCCCCAAATGCAGGTGTGGGTTAGATGACGTAGTCGTAGCCATGGTTGGGAGCGACAAGCTGATCGAGCGTCACGCCGTCGAGGTAGTCGTTGATGAGCTTGTCCAGGTTCTTCCACACGTCGAGCGTGGGGCACTCATCCGAACGTGAGCAGCCCTTGCAGTCGCCATCCAGGCAGGCGACCGGCGCCAGGCTGCCCTCGGTCAGGCGCAAGATCTCGCCCACCGTGTACTGCTCGGGCGGGCGCGTGAGCACGTAGCCGCCGCCCTTGCCACGCATGCCCGAGAGCATGTTGGCACGTACGAGCGTAGCCAAGATGTTCTCGAGATATTTCTCGGAAATCCCCTGTCGCGCCGCGATCTCTTTGAGCGGGATGCGACCGGCCGCCTGGTGCTCGGCCAGGTCGACCATAACACGCAGGGCATATCTGCCCTTAGTAGAAACCAACATGTATAGTGCTGCCTTTCGGTCATTTAGTCCGTAGAAATTCTAGCCGAAAAATTGGTTTTGAAAATACCCATTCCCGTCAAGATGGTTAATCGACTCGTAATAATCTTCTATTTCCTATTGCGTTACTAGGCTTTAGTGTCTACTATGCTTGCCAACAGCAAAACGAACAACCTATAAGGTTTGTGGGTTTCGCTGCTACACACACCGTAAAACCACACGGTATCCAGTCATTTGAACACTTTGGAGGTTCATCATGAGCAATGTTTACACGTCCATCGATCAGCTTATCGGCCACACTCCGCTTCTGGAGCTCACTCACTTTGAGGCCGATGAGGACCTCAAGGCCCGCGTGCTCGTCAAGCTGGAATACTTCAACCCCGCCGGCTCCGTCAAAGACCGCGTCGCCAAGAACATGATCGACGAGGCCGAGAAGGCCGGCAAGCTCGTGCGCGGCGGCGACTACACCATCATCGAGCCCACGAGCGGCAACACCGGCGTCGGCATCGCCTCGGTGGCGGCTGCCCGCGGCTACAAGGTGATCATCACCATGCCCGAGACCATGTCCGTCGAGCGCCGTAAGCTTATGCAGGCATACGGCGCACAGCTCGTGCTCACCGACGGCTCCAAGGGCATGAAGGGCGCCATCGCCAAGGCCGAGGAGCTGCAGAAGGAGACCCCCAACAGCATTATCGCCGGCCAGTTTGTGAACCCCGCCAACCCCGCCATCCACAAGGCCACGACCGGCCCCGAGATCTGGGATGACACCGACGGCAAGGTCGACATCTTCGTCGCCGGCGTCGGCACCGGTGGTACCGTGACCGGCGTGGGCGAGTTCCTTAAGGAGCAGAACCCCGAGATTCAGGTTGTCGCCGTCGAGCCCGCCACTTCCCCGGTGCTCTCTAAGGGTCAGGCCGGCCCGCACAAGATCCAGGGTATCGGCGCCGGTTTTGTGCCCGACGTCCTCGACACCCAGGTCTATGACGAGATCATCCCCGTCGAGAACGACGACGCCTTTGCGACCGGCCGCGCCGTGGGCCACAAGGAGGGCGTGCTCGTGGGCATTTCGTCCGGCGCCGCCGTGTGGGCCGCACTGCAGCTGGCCAAGCGCCCCGAGAACGAGGGTAAGACCATCGTGGCGCTGCTCGCCGACACCGGCGAGCGCTACCTGTCCACGGCGCTCTTCCAGGACTAAAGCTTCTCGTTCTTAGAACAAGTCCAAGGCACGCCGGTCTCCCCTCTCTTCTGGCAGCCTGAGCTCATCCCAACAGGGTGTCCCACATGACGCCCGAACTTGCTACAATGTCTGCGGCGCGGAACCAGCCTCCCGCGCCGCTTTTCTTTTTTGGCCACATGCCACCAAGGAGAACCTCCCCATGCACAACAAGCGCGTGCTCGTCGCCATGAGCGGCGGCGTCGATTCCAGCGTGACCGCGCATCTGCTCAAAAGCCAGGGCTACGAATGCGTCGGCGCCACCATGCGCCTCACCTGTCCCGCACCCGACCCCGCCACGGGCATGAGTAAGGTCGACCGCGACATCGCCGATGCAAAGGCCGTCGCCAATCGCCTGGGGATACCTCACCATGTGCTCGACCTGCAGCAGACCTTCGACCACAGCGTGATCGAACGCTTCGTGACTGCCTATCAGGAGGGGCTAACGCCCAACCCGTGCATCATCTGCAACCGCCATATTAAGTTTGGTGCGTTGCTCGATGCAGCACTCGATATGGACTGCGACTACATCGCCACAGGCCACTACGCCAAAACGAGTCAGGCGCTCGACGGCACCTGGCAGCTGCACCGCGGCGAGGACCCCAAGAAGGACCAGAGCTACTTTTTGTATTCGCTCACGCAAGAGCGCCTGGCACGCACGATCTTCCCGCTGGCAGGCTTGGACAAAGAGCGCGACGTGCGCCGGATTGCCGCCGAGCAGGGCTTCATAAACGCCAAGAAGGCCGAGAGCGAGGATATCTGCTTTATCGCGGACGGCGACTATGCAGGCTATATCGAGCGTCGGTGCGGGCATCCCGCTATACCGGGCGATATCGTATGGCGCGACGGCAGCGTGGTCGGACGCCATAACGGCGCGCTGCGCTATACCATAGGCCAGCGCAAGGGCCTGGGCGTCGCGATGGCGCACCCCGTGTATGTGACGGGCGTCGATACCGCCAACAACATTGTGCATCTTGGCGAGGCCGAGGACCTGACGGCCGCAGCGCTCACGGCCAATGACTGGATCTGGAGCGTCCCTGCCGACCGCATGGAGGCAGAGCTCGATGCCGGCGGCATTCGCGTGGGCGCCAAGTACCGCTACCGTCAGAAAGACCAGGCAGCGACCCTTACGCGCGGCGAAGACGGGCAAATGCTGCTGACTTTTGACGAGCCGCAGCGAGCCATCGCCCCCGGCCAAGCCGTTGTAGTCTACCGCGGCGACATCGTCCTCGGCGGCGGCACGGTGACTGCCGCCATCAAGTAGCCCCATCCCCCTCATAAGTTGCGGTGAAATAGGGACTGCTTAAGCGTTTAAAACCGCCAAACAGTCCCTATTTCACCGCAACTTAGAGAGGACGGCCTCGGTCGGTACTGCCGTGTCAGCCGAGGCCGCTGCATCGTTAGCGCTGAACGTAGGCGCGAACCAGCTCGTAGGTATTGCGCACACCGTCGATGTGGCTGCGCTCGTAGTTGTGGCTCGCGTACACGCCGGGGCCGATCAGGCCGTGACGGATGTCGTAGCCGGCAGAAAGCGTGGCCTCAACGTCTGAGCCGTAGTGCGGATACACGTCGATGGCGTAATCGAGCTCCAGCTCGCGCGCGATGTTGGACAGCGTGGTTACCAGGTCGTAGTTGTACGGACCGCCCGAATCCTTGGCGCAGATTGAAACCATGCGCTCGGTGCAGCCCAGGTCGTCACCCACGCAGCCCATGTCCACGCTAATCATCTCGCGCGTGTCGGCCGGCACAAAGGCACCGCCGTGGCCGACCTCCTCGTACACCGTAAAGAGCAGCGATACCTTGCGCGAAAGCGTCACCTCGCCAGCGGCGACGGCACGCGCCAAGCCCAGCAGAATCGACGCGGACAGCTTGTCGTCAAGGAAGCGACTCTTGATGTAGCCGCTCTCCGTCACCGTGGTACGCGGGTCCATAGTGATGATGTCGCCGGTCTGAATACCCAGCTCGAGCACATCGTCCTTGCTGTCAACGTTCTCGTCGAGCAGGATCTCCATGTTCTTCTCGACGGTCTTGACCGGCTCGTCGGCAACGTGCGCCGAAGGCTCGGTATTGAGGACCACGCCCGTGTACACATTGCCATCGCGCGTATAAACGGTGCAGTTCTCGCCATCGGCCGTAGACCACTGATGCCCGCCGAGGGTCGTGGGGCGCAGACGACCATTGTCCTTAATGGAACGCACCATGGCGCCCAGGGTGTCGACATGGCTCGCCAACACAAGCGGCTCACCCTCACCACCAAGCTCAACGAGCACGTTGCCCTTATTAGAACGTTCAGGCCCAAACCCCATATCGCGCAGGGTCTCCATCAGATAATCAGTCGCCGCACGGGTATAGCCCGTAGGCGAAGCAATAGAAGTCAGCGTCTTAAGCTGTCCTGCGATATAGGAGAGCGTCTCCTCTAGAGAAGCATCAATGATTAGAAGTCATATGCATCCTTCCAAGTAAAACTAAGACCGAGTCCCGATTTTAGCCGTTCTGCACGTGCAATGCCCCAGGAGCCGAGCCGTCTCCAGACGTCCCCGCACCGGTTTTGTGCACGTGCACGGTTTACAATCTCAATCTTGCATAAATCCTAACGGTATTTGCATAGAAATGAGGCATCTTTTTGCTTCGTCTCAGGGTGCCCCACCTTGGACCGTGCAAAAAACGGAGTAATCAGCACCGTGGGCCCCAACGGCCCCATCACAAACGACAAAACGACGCGGTTACAGCAGTGTTGCAGGTTGTCGCAAAGCAGAAACTCAGTAACAACCCCCTCCACTCATCGATAGCCCGCCCACAATGGCTGTCGATGGGCGCCTGCGGGCCACTCGGCCCATTCACAACGTTATGCATTTTTAAGAGCTTGCTGAATACTCCCAAAAATGCACGCTGGAAAGTGCACCACCTATCCGTAGCGGGCAGTACGCCTTGGTTTTGCCCGTCTCAGAACATTGACGCAGCACAAAAAGCCCCGCCGTGCGTAGCACGGCGGGG
>CABUUB010000050.1 GCA_902494625.1 uncultured Collinsella sp. | reverse complement strand
TTCTCGTCCGGGCCCGCCCTGGCATTGCTTTTCAGAACGTCCTCGGACATGCAAGAAACCCCCGCTGTGCACTTCGTGCGGCGGGGGTTTCTTGCGTCCTGCGGGATGTTCTGAAAAGCAACGCCAGGGCGGGCCCTGCGGTAACTCGGCAGGGGGAGTGCGATTCCTCGATCGCTCACTTAATCTGATGAGAAATTTGAGTGAGGCCGGAGCTTTAGCTCCGGCCTCCTTATATAAGGGCTCGGCAAAGCCGAGCCACTAAATTCTTATCAGCCCCAGAATATGTTTGAGAACTGTGCTTGAAGTGCGTTAACGCAGGGTCGGAACGGGGGCAACTTCCCAACGCATTCCGCAGGGGGCGGTACATTTTGTAGCGCGAAGCGCGAATCAAAATGTACCGCATGCCCGAGGACGCGTTGGGAAGTTGCCCCCGTTCCGACCCGGACATACGGATCTACCTGCGCATTTACAAATTCGTAAACTTTTTTGAAAAAAGTGCTTGCACAGTTCTCGAATCATAGGTTATTATCTTCCTCGTTGAACGCGCGGGTCCAACAAAACGAACCGTGAATCAACAACATAGCATGTCGGAGTGGCGGAATTGGCAGACGCGCTAGCTTGAGGTGCTAGTGACCGCTTTTTGGTCATGCGGGTTCAAGTCCCGCCTCCGACACCATCGCGTTTGAGAAGCCTCTTCGGAGGCTTTTTTGTTACCGATAGACGGTGGGGTCCACGATGGAAACGCTTGAACGCAACGAGTGGGCAGACGTTGCCCAACTAGTCGAGATCACGAGCGATGCTGTCATCATCTGTGAGCTCGACGGAACCATTCTGCATGTGAATAATCGCTTACTTGGTTTGATGTGCGAGGAACGCGCCGATGTCATCGGTGGAGATGTTAAAGACGTCCTGTACTCATCCGCTTTTGAACGTGCGACGGAACATCGTCTGCCATTTGAAACTGATGGCTCAGAGAACGAACTGATGCTCAAGTTGAGTGACGGCTCCTTTATCCCCGTCTTGGTTCTTGCGGGCTCCGTAACGCCTCCACGCATCTTTGGGCGCCGCGCGCCACGTGTCCTGGTGGCGCTCCATAGCATCGAAGAACAGTATTCGCACGACCGTCAGCTCAAGCGTGCGCTTTCGGAGCTTAGAGTGGCGAACAAACGCCTCTCTGGCACGCTCTCGGTCATTATGAGTACCGTGGGCTCCGATGAGCTGCCCAGCCTACTTGATACCGTTTTGAACCAGCTTGTAGGAACGCTCGATGCTTCGGGTGCCGCTATCTATTTTTCTGAGAGCGGCGGTTTTAAGCTACGCGGTGTTTCCAAGGAGCTGTACGACAGCTACCTGCCTGAGTTTTTGCCGTATGGCGCTGGCATTCCGACGTATGTTCTTCGTGAGTCGCGTGCCTGTCGCTTGTCGATTCAGCAGGACCTTGAGGGCGATAGGATTGCCTCGGGTATGTTCATGGACCTAGACAATCGTTCTAAGCACCTGCTACGCGTGCAAGATATGCCTCCTTACCGCAGCGAGATATGTCTTCCTGTGTTCTATGGCACTCAGGTGCTTGGTGTGCTGGAGGTGGGCTGGAAGCGTCCGCAGGCTCCGCTTGCCTATGACGTGAACGTGCTCGAGGTTATTTGCGACTACCTGTCCATCCAGCTGGTAGGCATGGCATCGAGTCTGCGTTCACGTCGCACGGCAGAGCTTGGTCGTTCCCTCAACGTACTGCGCGATGAGTTGTTTGCCTACCTCGATGATCCTATTGCCGCCTCGCGTGCGGTGGCGACCGAAATCTGCGCCGTGCTCAATTGCCATTTCTGTCCCGTGGAGTATGATGCGGGCCTCGAAACCTATGTCATCGATTTTGAGGGTGGCAGCCGTGTGGCGCTGCCGGGCGATCCGGAGTCACTCTTCTTTTCCGTCACGACGCCGGCGGCGCGCCTGGGGGCAACTTCCGACGGATTCGAGACATCGGTGCTGGGCGGGACGAGTGCCGACGACCTCAAGCACGTGCGCCTTACACGTGTGGACGAATCCACGTCTATGGGTGCATGGTTGAGGGCCCACGGCCTACCGTGTCAGGGACTATATATCGATTCCGGCATCGAGGCGGGGCGCTACCACTCGGAGGCGGACGGCAAGCGAAGCAACGATGCAATCGTTCCCGCTGATGTCGCCAAGGGACCCATGAGGCGCGTTTTGCTGCTTCGCGATGGTAGCCAGGAGCCAATCGACGACCTTGAATATGACTACATGGTGCATTTGGCACACGACTTTGAGTTGATCTATGAGGGAGAATCTCAAAAGCGCGAGGAGCGCCATATCGCTCAGACCCTTCAGATTGGCATGAGAAATTCCCTGGGGGATGTTCCGGGTATCGCAACCGATTCGGTGTACCTGTCGGCCACGAACTCGGCGTTGGTTGGCGGCGATTTCTATACGCTCATCCGTCTTCCCGACGACTGCGCCGTCATGATTCTGGGTGATGTGTCTGGCAAAGGCATTGAGGCCGCATCGATGTCCGCGCTCGTCAAGACGGCCCTGACGGCATATGCCTGGGAGGGCGCTGGACCGGCCCGCATGGCACGCTCCCTTAACAGCATGCTCATGGGCTTTTCGAGGGTCGAGACGTTCGTGACGGCCTTTATCGCCAAGATTGACCTTAAAGCCGGACGCGCAACGTATTGTTCGGCGGGCCATCCTCCGACCATGGTCATCAGGCCAGAGTCGATGCCGCTGGGTGGCGGCGAGTTCCGTGGGGGAGAGGTCGAGCTGCTTGGATGCCAATCGGGCGTAATCGGTGCCTTTGAGAGCATGGTCTACGAGACAGGCGCGTTTACGTTCGCCCCCGGCGACATGCTCTTCATGTATACGGATGGAACGATTGAGGCCCGCGACCGCACCGGAGCGTTCTTTGGCGAGCAGCGCTTGCGCGACCTTCTGCTTTCTGTTTCGGGGGAGGGCGTGTCGGGCATTTGCGGCAAGGTCTTGGGCGAGCTTGACCGATTTACCGAATCGGCGCTGGACGATGACATTGCATTGGTGTCCCTTGAGTTTTTACGGGGTCGTTCATAGACGACGCTGGGCGGGCTGAATCCGTACGGTTGGGGAAACGAATGCATCGAGTGGGCTTTTTTGGGGAACCATGGTCGTATGAATGAGTGGAATGACATAGCGGTTTTGACGCCACCAGGCGATATCGACATCGCCACGGTGCCTGCGCTGCGTCGGCGGTTGGATGCTTTGATTGGCCGCGGCGTGCGTCGTGTCGTCATCAACTGTCAGGCTGTTAGCTTTATCGATTCGACGGGCTTGGCATTCCTGCTTACGCGCGCTCGTGAGCTCATGAGGCGAGAAGGCCTGCTTTCGCTCGTCAATGCATCAGGTGAAGTTGTTCGCTTTTTGGAGATTGCTCGTCTTGTCGATATCCTTCATGTCGCGGGGCCGGCACGGGAGTCTATTCCCGCTATTCCGGTGGGGGAGCTGCCTCGCTGGAGTAAGAGCGTCGAGGTCCGTCAGGGTATCGAGAATCTTCCATACTACCGACATCGCATCGCCGAACTCCTTGAATCGCTTCCGTTGCGCCGTGACGAGCGCTACGATGTCGCATTGGCGTCGGGGGAGGCGCTGGGTAATGCCTATGACCATGCGGGCGGTATCGGGTGCGTCCTGACGGTTCAAGCCTATGGCGATCGCGTTGTGGTTGAGGTGCTTGATCGAGGTGCCGGCTTTTCTATCGATGAAACGAGCGAGCCGGTTGCATCTGAGGAACGCGGCCGTGGTATCAAGCTTATGCGTATGCTCGTCGATAACGTGGAGGTTGCTCGTCGTACGGACGGCGCCGGCACGCGCGTGCAGATGGTGAAGCTGTTTAGCGGAGCGCTGGAATCGTGTGCCTAGCCAATCGCTTTAGCGCGTTTGGCTACTAAGAACATGCGGCAGACAAGTTTTTTGAAAAAAGTACTTGCGTCTTTTGGACAACTCGCGTAAATTAATAACCCGCAAGCGGACATGGCTCAGTTGGTAGAGCACAACCTTGCCAAGGTTGGGGTCGCGGGTTCGAGCCCCGTTGTCCGCTCCATTGCATTTCCGGACCGTTTAGGCGGTCCTTTTTCGGCGAAGTGGCCAAGTGGTAAGGCAGAGGCCTGCAAAGCCTTTACCCCCGGTTCGAATCCGGGCTTCGCCTCCAGGCAACATCCGGGCGCTCCGGCGCCCGTTTTGTTTTACATATGCGGACATGGCTCAGTTGGTAGAGCACAACCTTGCCAAGGTTGGGGTCGCGGGTTCGAGCCCCGTTGTCCGCTCCAAACGCAGCAGCCCGACTACTACGGTAGCCGGGCTTTTTTGTATCCATCGTCTGGGCTCGAACCCGAGAGGGAGCGAGCTTCCTGGGTCGTGGCTGTGGCGTTGTTTGCCGCGAATGTCCGCTTTGGGCGTATCATCGTGGGCATCTCGCATAACCTCGTTGCAAGGGAGATACGCCCCATGGCTACAGAAAAGTCTTCTTCGCGCTCATGGATGTCCGACGCCGCGATCTATCAGATCTACCCGCGCTCGTTTAAGGATTCGACTGGTTCGGGTCTGGGCGATATCGCGGGCATTACCCAGCAGATGGACTATCTTGAGCGACTGGGTATCGAGGCCATCTGGCTGAGCCCGTTTTACCCATCGCCTCTTGTCGATGGTGGCTATGATGTGGCGGACTACTGCGATGTCGACCCACGTCTCGGCTCGCTTGACGACTTCGATGACATGATCGCTGCGGCTCACGTGCGCGGCATCAAGGTCATTGTCGACATCGTGCCTAACCATTCATCCAACCAGCACCCCTGGTTCAAAGCCGCTCTTGCCGCCGGCCCCGGATCGCCCGAGCGCGCCCGTTATATCTTCCGCGATGGTCGCGGCGAGCACGGCGAGCTGCCTCCCACCAATTGGAATGCCAACTTTGGCGGCTCCGCCTGGACGCGTGTTGCGGACGGTCAGTGGTATCTGCACATGTTTACGCCCGAGCAGCCGGACTTTGACTGGTCATGCCCTGAGGTTCACGCGTTCTTTTGCGACGTCCTGGCGTTTTGGAGCGATCGAGGCGTCGATGGCTTTCGCATTGATGTGGCGCAAGGTCTCGCCAAGGATCTCGACCGCGATGACCTCGATCGGTGGCATCTCGCCGAGGGCGATGACATGGTTGACGACGGCACCCATCCGCTGTGGGACCGCAACGAGGTCCACGAGATCTATCGCGAGTGGCGCCGCGTGTTCGACCGCTATAATCCGCCGCGCAGCGCCGTTGCTGAGGCATGGGTGCTGCCCGAGCGCCAGTATCTCTACGCGCGTCCCAGCGAGCTTGGTCAGACATTTAACTTTGAGTTCGCCAAGGCCACTTGGACCTATGATGACATGCACGCTGCAATCGAGGAGGGCTTGAAGGCGGCCATCGAATCCGATTCCGCCTCGACCTGGGTACTCTCCAACCACGACGTGCCGCGCGTGGCGACACGCTACGCCCTGCCGCAAATCAAGGCGACGCGCTACCATCAGATTGCGCTCGACTGGCTCTTACGCGACGGGTCGTCTTATGACGAGGACCGTGAACTCGGCGAGCGCCGCGCGCGGGCGGCCCTTTTGCTTGAGCTGGCGCTTCCGGGCTCGGCATACGTGTATCAGGGTGAGGAGCTCGGCCTTTTGAGGTGGCTGACATCCCGTGGGCTGCACTCGAAGATCCCACTGCGACCAATACGCACGGACCGAAGCGCGAGAAGGGGCGCGACGGCTGTCGTGTGCCCCTGCCATGGGTAGCGGCGGACGACCCCGCGCAGGGCGGATCGTTTGGGTTTTCGCCGGCGGACGCCGATGCGGCGCCCCATCTGCCGCAGCCTGCATGGTTTTCCGATTACGCTGCCGATAGGGAAGAAGCGGACCCGACATCGATGCTTGCGCTCTATCGTGACGCCCTCTGGCTGCGGCGCAAGCTGCGCGGGTGCGCCAACGATCTTGCGTGGCTCGATCTTGACGGGCGCACCGGTCTTGCGGATGGCGCCGAGGGCGCCGAGGGCGGCGTCATCGCCTATCGCCGCGACAATGGTTGGGCGTGTGTGACGAACTTCGGTGCAGCACCTGTGGAGCTGCCGGCGGGCAGGGTCCTGCTCACCTCATCACCGCTTGCAGACGGCAGGCTCGCGCAGGACAGCTCTGCCTGGATCATGCTCGGTGAGATGTAGGGGTCTCTTGCGGCGAGTTTGCGTTTGTCTGCGCCTTCCGTGGTGGCTGATGTCTTTGCGAGGTTCGCGAGGGCGTCGCAAAACTTTTCAAAAAAAGTTCTTGCATAGGATGCGGGTATCACGTAAGATTAATCCTCGTAAGCGGACATGGCTCAGTTGGTAGAGCACAACCTTGCCAAGGTTGGGGTCGCGGGTTCGAGCCCCGTTGTCCGCTCCATTTGGGCGTTTAGCTCAGGGGGAGAGCGCTTCCCTGACACGGAAGAGGTCAGAAGTTCAAATCTTCTAACGCCCACCAAATGTTCGCAGCCCAGAGGCTATGTCCTCTGGGCTGTTTTGTTTTATGTCGCCAAACATGCCGGCAAATATGCCAGCAAATTTTGATCCAAGGTCTGTACGCGATGGTCTTCGCATCCCGTAGAGGTCCGGCTGGTTGCATACGCCCTGGCCGATCGTGACCGCAACATGTTGGTCAAGCACAATCTTTTGGATTCTTTTGGCGTGAGCGGCTTAGTTTTGGTAGGATTTGTCGGCGGCTTGACTAAGGGGGTTTTATAACTGCCATGCAGGTAGCCGTGTTGGTAACGTTTTACCGACTTGCCAAGAACCCCTCATAATTAATGCGTCTGCAAAATGACTAATTGCTTTGACCTGCTGAAACACTATATGTTGTGTTTGACCTAAAAAAGAATACAGGATATAGATGCCTCTTTGTCGTATGATAGATGGCGGACAGAGAACGAGGACCTTATTCGCCCCATTTGGATGGATCTTCGAGCCCCTTGATTGGCTGCGAGGATTGTCCGCATGAGGGCCTATGGTTTTCGAAAACACAGATTGCGCGACGGCGCCGCAAGACAGGGGCAAGCCCTGCCGGGCATCGTTTGGCTCTGAAGCGCAATACGATTTCGACGCGAAAGAGGCAAGAGGATGAAGATTATCAAGCGCAGCGGCACCGAGGTTGTCTTTGACATCGATAAGATTGTCAATGCCATCCGCGCCGCAAACTTGGAGGTCGAGGAGAGCTCTCGTCTTACCGACCGCCAGGTGGTTTACGCGGCACAAAACGTCGCCGAGGCATGCGAGAACGCGGGCCACACCGTGTCGGTCGAGGAGATTCAGGATCTGGTCGAGGACGAGATTATGCGTCTCGACTGCTACGAGGTCGCTCGCCATTACATCATCTATCGCTATGTTCAGAGCCTGAAGCGCCAGAAGAACACGACCGACGACAAGATTCTGTCGCTGATTGAGTGCAACAACGAAGAGGTCAAGCAGGAGAACTCCAACAAGAACCCGACCGTCAATTCCGTTCAGCGTGACTACATGGCCGGCGAGATCTCCAAGGACCTGACCCAGCGTGTGCTGCTGCCCCAGGAGATTGTGGATGCTCACAATGAGGGTCTGATTCACTTCCATGATTCGGACTACTTTGCCCAGCACATGCATAACTGCGACCTGGTGAACCTGGAGGATATGCTCCAGAACGGTACTGTTATTTCGGGCACGCTGATCGAGAAGCCGCACAGCTTCTCGACTGCCTGCAACATCGCGACGCAGATCATCGCTCAGGTTGCTTCCTCCCAGTACGGTGGCCAGTCGATTTCGCTGACCCATCTTGCCCCGTTCGTCGAGGTGAGCCGTCAAAAGATTCGCGGCGAGGTCGCCCGCGAGCTCGAGGAGCTCGGCGTTTCCGCATCTCCCGAAAAGGTCCGCGAGGTTGTTGAGGACCGCCTGCGCGACGAGATCCGTCGCGGCGTTCAGACGATTCAGTATCAGGTCGTGACCCTTATGACCACGAATGGCCAGGCGCCGTTCGTGACGGTCTTTATGTATCTCAATGAGGCCCGTACGCCCCAGGAGAAGCACGACCTTGCCATGATTGTGGAGGAGACGCTTCGCCAGCGCTATGAGGGCGTTAAGAACGAAGCCGGCGTGTGGATCACCCCGGCGTTCCCCAAGCTTATCTATGTACTCGAGGACGATAACGTTCACGAGGATTCCCCGTACTTCTACCTGACTCAGCTGGCTGCGAAGTGCACCGCCAAGCGCATGGTGCCCGACTACATCTCCGAGAAGAAGATGCGCGAGCTCAAGCTGTCGAAGGGCGAGACCGCGGGCAACGGCGACTGCTATACCTGCATGGGTTGTCGCAGCTTCCTGACGCCCGACCGCTCCGGTAACGGATTTAACAACGTGGCCAACGCGCTGAACTATGACCCGAACAAGCCCAAGTACTACGGCCGCTTTAACCAGGGCGTTGTGACCATCAACCTGCCCGATGTCGCGCTGAGCTCGCATCAGGACATGGACAAGTTCTGGAAGATCTTCGACGAGCGCCTTGAGCTGTGCCACCGCGCCCTGCTGTGCCGTCATGAGCGTCTGATGGGTACGCTTTCGGATGCCGCACCGATTCTTTGGCAGTACGGTGCCCTCGCCCGCCTGAAGAAGGGCGAGACGATCGACAAGCTGCTCGTGGGCGGTTACTCCACCATTAGTCTGGGTTATGCCGGCCTGTATGAGTGCGTCAAGTACATGACGGGCCACAGCCACACCGAGAAGGAGGGCACGCCCTTTGCCATGGCCGTCATGCAGCGCATGAACGACAAGTGTGCGGAGTGGAAGGCCGAAAGCGATATTGACTTCTCGCTGTACGGTACCCCGCTTGAGTCGACGACCTACAAGTTCGCCAAGTGCCTGCAGCGTCGTTTTGGCATCATCCCGGGCGTGACGGACAAGGGCTACATCACCAACAGCTACCACGTCCACGTGTCCGAGGAGATCGACGCATTCGACAAGCTCAAGTTCGAGGGTATGTTCCAGCAGCTTTCGCCGGGCGGCGCCATCTCCTACGTCGAAGTTCCCAACATGCAGGACAACCTCAAGGCTGTCATTCGCGTGATGCAGTACATCTACGACAACATCATGTACGCCGAGCTCAACACCAAGAGCGATTACTGCCAGGTGTGCGGCTACGACGGCGAGATCAAGATTGTCGAGGATGACGGCAAGCTGGTGTGGGAGTGCCCCAACTGCGGCAACCGCGACCAGGAGAAGATGAACGTCGCCCGTCGTACGTGCGGCTACATCGGTACCCAATTCTGGAACCAGGGTCGAACCGAGGAGATCCGCGACCGCGTGCTGCATCTCTAATAACCATCCCAGGCTGCCCCGTAGCGAGGCCCCGGACCTTTACTCGCTATTTCGGACAGTCCTGGCTCACGACGGAGGCGCCACTGGCGCCTCCTGTTCGTGCGGAACTCATATCGAGCAAAGATCCGGGGCCTCGCTACGGGGCAGCCAAGTTAATGTAGCTGAGATGCAGCATGCGGTCTGCTCACTCCTCGAAGTTCTTAGCGGAAATAATTCGAGCTGCAGCTGCGATTTGCTTGCGATGGCGGTTGAGCCGTAACCCAGTTTTTATTGGACCTCGAACCCTATGCTCGATGTTCGCTTCGTTCATTGAGTTACCCTTTGCATGAGGCCGGGACATATCGTCCCGCCCGCAGTTTCGCAGGCCGCAGGCCGAGAATGTTTGAGGACGGGATGATATGTCCCGGCCTCCCGGGAGAGTTACCTATGAACTACGCGAACATTAAGTATTTCGACATTGCTGATGGGGAAGGTGTTCGTACTTCTCTGTTTGTGAGCGGGTGCCGTCGTGGGTGCAAGAACTGCTTTAACTCTGTTGCGTGGGATTTTGCTGCGGGCGAGTCCTTTGATCGCACCGTCGAGGACAAGATCATCGAGAGCCTCGACCATTCCTTTATTGACGGCCTGACGATTCTGGGCGGCGAGCCTATGGAACCTGAGAATCAGGCGGGGCTCGTTGAGTTTGTCGAGCGTGTTCGTGCCGCTTATCCTGCGGGGTCAGGAAAGACCATTTGGTGTTTTACCGGTGACGTGCTCGAGGAGCTTATGCCGGGTGGTCGTCACCATACCGAGGCGACGGACCGTATCCTTGCCTGCCTCGATATGTTGGTGGATGGCCCGTTTGTTCAGGATCTGTACGATATCTCGTTGCGCTTTAGGGGCTCGAGTAACCAGCGTGTGATCGATATGAACGCTACGCGCGACCGTGCTGTGCGTGAGGGCGTTGCGCTTTGCGACGCTGTGGAGCTTTGGCGGGACGATCCAGTCTATTCGACCCATACTATGTAGCTTGTGGTCGATGCCAAAGGGCGTGGTACCATAGCGCGAACGTGAAATCGGAAAAGTGAGGCCCAGATGGTCGATCAGGAAAAAGTCGAGGCCGCCATTAAGCTGTTGCTTGAGGGCATAGGCGAGGACCCAACTCGTGAGGGCCTGCTGGAGACCCCGGCGCGCGTTGCCCGTATGTATGGCGAGATCGCCGGCGGTATGGAGCAGAGTGCCGAGGAGCACCTGTCCAAAACCTTTGCCGTCGCTTCGAACGATTTGGTTATCGAGCGCGACATCACGTTTTACTCGCTGTGCGAGCATCATCTGCTGCCGTTTTATGGCAAGGCTGCGATCGGCTATATCCCTAACGGTCGCGTGGCGGGCCTGTCTAAGCTCGCTCGCACGGTTGAAGTCTATGCCCGTCGTCTGCAGCTGCAGGAGCAGCTGTGTGCGCAGGTTGCCGACGCCCTCATGGATTATCTCGCCCCCCAGGGAGCGATTGTGCTCATGGAGGCTGAGCATATGTGCATGACCATGCGCGGCGTGCAGAAACCCGGCACCAAGACCGTGACGCTCGCTCGCCGCGGCGTCTTTGAGACCGATCCCGCGCTCGAGGAGCGGTTCTTTAGGATGCTGGGCCGTTAGCATGAGAGTCGTCAACGACTTTACATCGAAGACCGATGAGGGGACGTCGCGTCGCGGCTTTATGGCTTCGGGCCTGGCCCCCTTTGGTGCCATGCCTCGCATCGATTACATTTGTGCCAACGGGCTGTTCCGGCGGCACCTGGGCAACATTGCACAGTTGGAATCGGGGCGCATCTTTTGCCGCCACGGTATTGACCATCTTCTCGATGTCGCGCGCATTATGTGGATTAAGAATCTCGAGGAACAGCTCGAATTTGACCGCGAGGTCATCTACGCCACGGCACTTCTTCACGATATCGGCAAAGATGAACAGTATGAATCGGGTATATCCCATGATGTTGCAAGCGAACGCGTCGCTGATGCAATTCTCGGCGGCATGCCCGATGACGTGGCGTTTGAGCCGGCCGATGCCGCAGCCATTAAGACGGCCATTCTGGGCCATCGAAAGCTGCGCGTGAACAGCCAACCGCTTGAGCGTCTGCTCTATGCGGCCGACAAAGCGTCGCGCGCCTGCTTTGCATGCCCCGCGCGCAATGCTTGCAACTGGAGCGATGATAAAAAGAACCTGTCGATTCGCGTGTAGTTAGTTGTGCGGTCGGGGTTCTAAACGAAGGAGACGATCGCGATGAGTAACAAGAAACTGCCCGAGAATGCAACCAAGACTGAAGGCGCCGAGCTCGCCCGCCGTGGAAGGGGCGAAATATCCACCGCAACGGCGGTGCCCCATGTGAACTATGACGATCTGCGCCATGCCGACCGCATCACCGTTGAAGGTCTTGAGGTTTTTGCTAACCACGGCGTGTATCCCGAAGAGAACGCGCTGGGCCAGAAGTTCATCGTGTCCTTGGTGCTCTATGCCGACCTGCGCGCTGCGGGGGAGCACGATAACCTGGATGCCTCGATTGACTACGGCTCGGTGTGCCACGATGTCGATGGCTATCTGCGCGAGCATACGTTTAAGCTCATCGAGGCTGCAGCCGAGGGTGTGGCCCAGATGCTGCTACGTCGTTACCCCCTGCTGCTTGGTGTGCGCATAAAGCTCGATAAGCCGTGGGCTCCTGTTGGCCTGCCCCTGGCAAGCTGCGGCGTCGAGATCGAGCGCGTGCGCTAGTCGACGCTAGAGCTTGTTGAGGGGTGGCTGCTTGAGCCGCTGCGACAGAGCTTTATTGTTGGGACAGTACGTGTCGAGCAGGGCGTGGAATCGCTGATTGTGGCTTGGCTCGAGCAAGTGGACGAGCTCGTGGGCGACAACCATGTCGAGGCATTCGATGGGATAGGCGGCAAGTTCGCGTGCGATGCGAATGGCGCCAGTCTTGGGCGTGCATGATCCCCAGCGCGTTTTCATGCTGCGCACGGAGACGCGGGCCACGGTGACGCCCATTGCGATTTCGTACGCGTGCACCATATCGTACAGCGCCGTGGTGACCTCGGTTGCATAGAGCTGGTCGATACGGGCTTGGAGCTCATCGGACGTTAGGCCGTCGAGGATTGCGTGCCGCTTGGCCTGTGGGCCTTCGTCCGATTCATCGGTACCCATAAAACTTGCGAAGGTGGCCTGTTTGCGTCGCGGTGCGGGTGATGCAAAGTTGTGATCGAGTGCATCCTGTACCGTGATGGGCTTGCCCCAAAGTGCAATGATGGACGAGGGACTGAGCGGCTCTCGTGCCGTCGCCTGACGCTGCTCGCGCTGGGCAAGTCGGCTGATAATCCAGGCGCTGTTGCGCTTCACAAACGCTTCGATACGCTCGCGGGTGGCGCCGAGCGGTGCGCTGGCGTTGACCTCACCGCTCGGAGTGACGCGTAGGTTGAAGTTCTTGACGCACTTTTTGGTAACGACGACGGGGATGGGCGTCCCATCCGGTCGGGATGCGGAAATCGTAAACTGCTGCGTCAAAAGCGGTCCTTTGGATTGGGGACGGGCCGGCATGTCGACCGTTCGGCATGCCGGCCCGCTCAAGGGATGTGAAATTAATAACGCTCAAAGAAGGCAAGCGCGTTGTCGCTGCAGAGCTTTTGCATCACGGTCTTGCCAAAGTGCTTGGAGAGCATGTTCTGGAACTCGGGCATCATGCTGGCATCGGAGAGGAAGGCGGGCACCGTGGCGCCGTCCCAGTCGCCACCGAGTGCGATGACGTCCTCGCCGCCCAGGTCGAGCCAGTGCTCGATATGTGCCGCTAGCTGGTCGAAGGTGACGTCTGCGGCGGTCTTGTTGGTTGCGTCGTTGGAAAGGAACTCGCTGCAGTAGTTGAGGCCGACGATACCGCCCGTGTCGCGAATGGTGCGGAACTGGTCGTCGGTGAGGTTGCGCTTGACTCTGCAGACGGTACGGGAGTTGGAGTGACTGGCGACGAAGGGGCGCGTGGCGTGGGCAACAACCTCGTCAAAGCACTCATCGTTGAGGTGGGAGACGTCGAGCACCATGCCGGCGTGCTCCATCTGCGTAAGCGCCTCGATGCC
>CABUUB010000049.1 GCA_902494625.1 uncultured Collinsella sp. | reverse complement strand
GATGCGCTCGCGGTTGAGATCGACGTCGAGAACCTCGACCTCGACCTCCTGGCCGACCTTGACAACCTCGGAAGGATGGTTGACGTGGTTCCAGGAGAGCTCGGAGATGTGGATGAGGCCGTCGATACCGCCGAGGTCGACGAAGGCGCCGAAGTCGACGATGGAGGAAACGGTGCCCTGGAGACGCATGCCAGACTTGAGCTTGGACAGGATCTCGGAGCGCTCGGCCTTACGGGACTCCTCGAGCACGACGCGACGGGAGAGGACGACGTTGTTGCGGTTGCGGTCCATCTCAATGACGCGGGCCTCGATGCGGGTGCCCATGTAGGAGGTGAGGTCCTTGACGCGACGGAGGTCGACGAGGGAAGCGGGCAGGAAGCCACGCAGGCCGATGTCGAGGATCAGGCCGCCCTTGACAACCTCGATAACCTCGCCCTCGACGTTCTCGCCGGAGTTGAACTTCTCCTCGATGCGGTTCCAAGCACGCTCGTACTCGGCACGCTTCTTGGACAGGACCAGACGACCGTCCTTGTCCTCCTTCTGGAGAACCAGAGCCTCGATGGGATCACCGAGTGCAACGATGTCTGCAGGGTTAGCGTCCTTGCGGATGGACAGCTCGCGGACCGGGATAACGCCCTCGGACTTGAATCCGATGTCAACGAGCACCTCGTCATGCTCGATCTTAACGACAGTGCCGTTAACGAGATCGCCCTCATCAAAGTCGGTAATCGTACCGTCGATGAGGTTGTTCATCTCCTCCTCGTTGACATCGTCAAGAGAGAAAATGGACGAGTTCTGAATCTCACTCAAAGGTGGACCCCTTTCGAACTACGGGGCCCCGATTGCTAGGACCTACAGAAGGGTGCGACAAGCACACAACGTTTAGGAACACTCGGGAGCCGACAGATACTAATGTGACGCTTATGCAATCACGTTCGTATAGGTTACGGGGAAATGGGTTCGATTTCAAGCGTGAACTGCGTTTTTTTACTCGTGTGGAGACTTTTTCGTAATCTTATGGACAGCTGTCTCCACAACTTGACGATAAGCAGTTTGCCCATACGCCTTTGAGGTAAAGTATCCGGAGCCAACTATTCTAGAACGATTTATCGAGAAAGGTGCCCGCGTGCTCAAAGCAGTCGTTTTCGATATGGACGAGACGCTTCTTAGCATCAACCTCAACGCATTCATCCTTCGCTATTTTAAGGATGTCTCGTCGATGCTCGCGGACATCGGGCGACGCAGCCGCGGTGGCACGATGGCCCGCCTCGGCACCATCTTGGTCGACCTCAACGCCAACCGCCGAAGCGGCACGGATAATCGCACCAACCTTGAGTTCTACCAAGAAGAGGTTGAGCGCCGGTGCGGCATTTGCCTCTCGGACCCACTCATCTACGAAGCGTTTACCTACTACGACCGAGAAGTTCTTCCGTACAAGAACGACGATGTCATCAACGCCCACGCCATGCCCGGCGCACACGCCGCGCTTCAGGCCGTACAGGATGCAGGACTGCGTTGCGCGCTCTTTACCAACCCCAGCTTTCCGCAGGGGGCCATCGAGTGCCGCATGGGTTGGGGCGACCTGGCCGACGCCCCCTTTGAGCTCATCACGCACATGGGAAACACCACCCGCTGCAAGCCCGATGCCACCTACTATCTAGAGCAGCTTCAGGTGATGGGGCTCGAGCCGCACGAGGTCCTCATGGTGGGCAACGACCCCAAGCGCGACTTCCCCAGCCCCGCCTGCGGTATTCAGACTGCCTATGTGGGCCAAGGAAAGCCCGGCAGAGCCACCTGGCGCGGAACCATGGAAGACTTCGCCCGCGACTTTAACGCCGTAGTAGAAGCCTTCTACGAACACCAAGTAGCCGACGAACTCTCGTAAGAATCAGAACATCTAACGCAGTTGCGGTGAGATAGTTCCTGTTTGACCCTCAACCGGGCCATTTTAGGAACTATCTCACCGCAACTTAACTACTAGCAGATACGAGTCTTGCCGATCATGATGTTGAGGATCTCGATGTCGGTGTCCTTCATGCCCACACGGCCCACGTAGCCCATGCTGGCGATCGTCTGCTCGACGGTATCCTGAATCAGGCCCTCGCCGGCACGGAAGCCGCGGCCCTGCATGGCCATATCGTGGCCCAGAATCGCAGCATCAACGGCAGCGGAAATCTTGGCGGCGCAGCTCGCCTTGGCGCCATCGCACACGATGCCGCCAACGTTACCGAGCGTGTTCGAGACCGTCGCGCCAATCTGCTCACGCGTGCCACCGCACAGCCAGGTAATCGCGGCACCGGCACCGCATGCGGCGCAAATAGCGCCACAAAACGCCGAGAGCGCACCAATATAGCTCTTGATATGCACGGCGATAAGATCGGACAGCATCACGGCGCGCACCAGGCGCTCGTGGTCGCAGCGCAGGTACTCGGCATACTCCATAACGGGCAGCGCGCAGGTAATGCCCTGATTGCCCGAGCCGCACACAATGGCGACCGGCAGCGCGCAGCCGTTCATGCGGGCGTCGGACCCGGCGGCTGCACGGGCACGGGCACGGCAGGCGACGTCATCGGCACGAGCGCCCAACAGCGTACGGCCAACCTCGGCGCCCCAAGCGTGCGCCAGGCCCTCGGCACTGATCGCACCGTTCAGCTCAATCTGACGCTCAACGGCAGCGCGGGCGTCCTCAATTTCACCGTCCTCGATAAAGTCGATGATGGACTCAATGCTCATAGGGGTATCGGCGCTATCTGCCGCACGCTCGGCCACGACGCGCTCGGCGCAGGCGGCACACTCCCCCGCCGACTTGCCGCATACCGGAATACCGTCGAGCGTATGGCACGTGACATTGGTGTGGTGATCGGTAATCTCGACGACCGCGGTATGGCCCCCGGCCGTCGCAGTCACCTTGATGTAGAGGTTGGGCACACCCTCGACAAGCGACACATCGCAGTAGCCGGCGTCGGCGAGAAGCTCGGTCACGCGAGCACGGTCTTCATCGTCAACGCTCTCGAGCACCTCGAGCGCGCTCTTGGCGTCGCCGCCCACGGCACCCAGCACGGCCGCGGCCTCAATACCGTGCATGCCGCCCGAGTTGGGCACGGTCACGCTCTTAACGTTCTTGATGATGTTGCCCGAGCAGGCAACGTCCATATGATCGGGTTCGCAACCGAGCGTCTGGCTCGCCAGCGCCGCTGCATAGGCAACGGCAATGGGCTCGGTGCAGCCGAGCGCACAGACAAGCTCGCGGTTCAAGACATCGCAAAAAGCGGCATCGCGGATGGAATCGGTAGGCATAGGTATCTCCTGCTTACATAACGAACTGGGCTCTCGATAATAGTTAACTCTTTTATTTGATAACAATGCATCAGAAACCGCAACCATGGTTCCGACGGACGGCGCTTAAGCGCAATCTGACGGCATTCATTCATGAAAAGCCGGTCTTGTTGCATGCTAAAGCGTTTGACCAAAAAACGCCCGAGCGTTTACACAAAAGTCGCGCTATCATGCAGTCGAACGCGGTAAAACCTTTAGCAATTCCGCCGCACGGACCAGAGAGGAACCACTCATGAAGATTGGTATCGGCAACGACCACGCCGCCGTCGAGCTCAAGAACATCATTTCCGAGCACCTGAAGGAGCGCGGCTGCGAGGTCGTGAACTTTGGAACCGACACCTCCGAGAGCTTTGATTACCCCATCGCCGGCTACAAGGTTGGTAAGGCCGTTGCCAACGGTGACGTCGACCTGGGTATCCTGATCTGCGGTACCGGCGTCGGCATCAGCCTGGCCGCCAACAAGGTCGAAGGTGTTCGCGCCGTCGTGTGCTCCGAGCCCTTCAGCGCCAAGCTCTCCCGCATGCACAACAACACCAACGTGCTTGCCTTTGGCGCCCGCGTCGTGGGATCCGAACTCGCCAAGATGATTGTCGACGAGTGGCTCGACGCCGAGTTCGAGGGTGGTCGCCACGAGCGTCGCGTCAATCTCCTCAACGAGATCGACCAGACGCGCGGCCTCAAGGTCGTCGACGAGGCCTAAAGACTTACAAAGCCATACGCTAACGCCAGCCCCCGCCCGAAAGAAACGTCCGGACGGGGGCTCTTTAGTAGATTTGTGGGCATTTACCAAAAGTCTACTGAAATAAAAAGAGCGCCGCGGATGGAATTCCGCGGCGCCCAAGCCACACGCTAACAGCTTTAAGGAGTCAAAGCTGGTTTAGCCAAAGAAGCGCTTGATCTCGATCTCGGCGTTCTCCAAGCAGTCGGAGCCGTGGATCACGTTGGCGTTGACATCGACAGCGAAGTCGCCGCGAATGGTGCCGGGGGCAGCGTCAAGCGGATTGGTAGCGCCCATAAGGGTGCGCATCTTGGAGACAGCGGAGAGACCGGAAACGACCATCTTGACGACCGGACCGCTCGTCATAAAGTCGCAAAGACCGCCAAAGAAGGGCTTGTCGGCCAGATGGGCGTAGTGCTCCTCGACGGTAGCGCGCTCGAGCGTGGTCATCTCCATGCGCTCGATGACAAGACCGCTGCGCTCAATGCGAGCAACGATCTCGCCGATCTTACGGTCGCGCACGGCGTCGGGCTTAATCATGATGAAGGTCTTCTCGATAGCCATAAGGTAGCCTTTCAAGTAGGTTCGCGCGTGCCCAAGTCCCATTCCGGCACCCGCCTGGACTGCATCGTAACAGAGTTTTAGCTGCAGTTAAACAAAAAGCTGTTTATTGAAACGCTGCAATTTATTAAAGCGCTCCATATGTGTCACTTCTGTTTCGAAGCCCGATTAGAGTACCATCCGACCGCCCATCAACCGCATCGAACAGAGCAGACGGTCGGTTGCCACCCGCGAACGTATCCCCTTCACAACCTGCCCAAAGGTCCTACAGAAGTTATCGACAAGCCCCTCCCCGATAGCAACAAAATACGGGCGCCCGCAACAGAAGGCGCCCGTAAAAGCAAAACGATTTATCGATAAAAGGGCAATACGGCTTCAGCCAAACCCCTACTTTGCCCCGTGTCCCATCTCGACGACCTTGGTCAGCGATCCAAACGCGCCCTCGTCGGCCACGAGCTGTGACTCGGCACGCTGCAGCTGCGCGGCAACGGCGGCAGGAGCGGTGCCGCCCTCGGTCGTGCGCGCGGCGACAATCGACGGGATGTCGAGCGCCTCGGTAATGTCGCGCTCAAAGAGCGGGCTTGCCTCCTGGAACACCTCAAACGGCAGGTCCTCAAGATTACAGCCGCGCTTCTCGCACATCAGGACCAGATGCCCCACCACGGCATGTGCCTCGCGGAACGGCAGGCCACGCTTGGCCAGGTAATCGGCAACATCGGTGGCGGCAAGGTGTCCCACGCCGCACTCGCGCGCCATGGCATCCTCGTTGACGGTCCAAGTCGAAATCATTCCGGCCATAACGGACAGGCACTGCATGAGCGTATGGGCGGTATCGAGCGCGCCCTCCTTGTCCTCCTGCAAGTCCTTGTTATAGGCGAGCGGCAAGCCCTTCATGGTCACGAGCAACTGCACCAGGTTGCCGTACACGCGACCGCTCTTGCCGCGGATAAGCTCGGCAAAGTCGGGGTTCTTCTTCTGCGGCATGATAGACGAGCCGGTGGAGTACGAGTCTGAAAGCGTGATAAAGCCAAATTCGGAGCTCGACCACAGCACGATCTCCTCGGAAAGACGCGACAGGTGCATGGCCATGACGGAGCCGGCGTAATGCAGGTCGAGCAGGAAATCACGGTCGGAAACCGCATCGAGCGAGTTGGGGATCACGCCCGCAAAGCCAAGTTCGGCAGCCGTCATCTGGCGATCGAGCGGATAGCTCGTACCGGCAAGCGCGGCAGCACCCAGTGGACAGTTGTCGGCGGCATCAAAGGCGGCCTTCAGGCGCGTAAAGTCACGCGCGAACATCCAGAAATATGCCAGCAGATGATGCGACAGCAGCACGGGCTGAGCGTGCTGCATATGCGTGTAGCCCGGCAGAATCACCTTGTCGTACTTCTTGGCCGCATCCACCAGCACATGGCGCAGCTCAAGATTGGCTTCCATGAGCTCCTTGGCAAGCGCCTTGACGCCCAGGCGCGTATCGGTCGCCACCTGGTCGTTGCGCGAACGCCCGGTATGCAAGCGCTTACCGGCCTCACCGATGCGACGCGTCAGCTCGCTCTCGATGGACATATGGATGTCCTCGTCGTTGATATCGAAGGTAAAGTTGCCGGCATCGATATCCTGTTCGATTCCGGTCAGGCCCTCGGCAATCGCTTGCTCGTCCTCGGCACTGATGATGCCTTGGGCGGCCAGCATCTTGGCATGTGCCTTAGAGCCAGCGATATCCTGCTTATAGAGATGCTTGTCGACCGGCAGCGACGCGCCAAACTCCTGCGTGACCTCGGCCACGCCCGCCTCAAAACGACCGCCCCAAAGAGCCATGGAACCGTCTCCTTTCTCCAAATACCAAAACAAGCGCCCAAAGCAATGCGCCATATCGCTAAAGCGATTTTTCAACCGCTAGTTTTGCATATTCCCCACCGTGCGCGAGGCCATATAGCTAATTTGCAAAGAAGTGACGCACCATGCACTTGGCGCCCAACGTCTCCCTCCGGATGTTGCCCTGCGAACCGTCAATCCAAGCCTTCAGGCTCATAGGGACGTCCTCGACCTTTGCAGCATCGAGCTCGGGCGCGAGGGCAAGTAAAGCATGCACGACAGCATTGAACATAATGGATACTCCTCATATATATAGGCGCAGAGCCGCCAAATTGATAGAAGGAGCCCCGCCGGACAACCCCGGCGGGGCTCGGACTCAGCCGCAGTCGCGGCGTCATATATGCGGGCGGAACGTAGGGGCCACCGATGTTAAGAAGTGTCAGCAAGCATAACGAAAGGTAGGGACCCCATGCGCCCGTTATGTATCACGCGGATGGGCCGCGCGGATACCAAGGAAAGGAAGACTTAAGCCTGGGCAGCGGCAGAGCTGGGACCCTGGACCTTGGCCCACGTCTTGAGCGACAGCGTATCGATCTCGATAAAGCCGGCGCTGGCCTTCTCGTCAAACGTGGTGTCACGGTCGTAGGTAGCCAGACCGTAGTCATACAGGCTAAACGGGCTCTTGCGGCCGACGACATGGCAGTTGCCCTTAAAGAACTTCAGGCGGACGGTGCCGGTCACGAACTTCTGGGTGTCGGCCATAAAGGCGTCGAGCGCGTTCTTGAGCGGGCTGTACCACTGGCCGTTGTACACGGCGGTGGCCCAATCCTGCTCGAGTTTGATCTTGGTCTTGAGCAGGTCGCCCTCGACGCAGATGTCCTCGAGTGCCTTGTGGGCGGTGATGAGCGTCAGGGCGCCGGGAACCTCGTAGCACTCGCGGCTCTTGAGGCCCACCAGACGATCCTCGACCAGGTCGAGACGGCCAAAGCCGTTGTCGCCGGAAATCTTGTTGAGGGCGATGACGATCTCGGAGAGCTTCATCTTCTTGCCGTCGACGGCGACGGGCTTGCCCGCCTCAAACTCAATCTCGGTGTAAGTCGGGGTATCGGGCGTGTCCTCGGGATTCTTGGTCATAACCCAGGCGTCGTCGAGCGGCTCGTTCCAGGGATCCTCCAGGTGGCCGCACTCAATGGCACGACCCCACAGGTTGTCGTCAATGGAATAGGGGTTGTCGTTGGCACCCTCGGGAACCGGCACGTTGTGTGCGTGGGCATAGGCGACCTCGTCGGGACGGCACTTCAGGTCCCACTCGCGAACCGGGGCGATAACCTTAAGCTCGGGGTCGAGGGCCTTGACGGCAGCCTCAAAACGAACCTGGTCGTTACCTTTGCCGGTGCAGCCGTGGGCGACGTAGGTCGCGCCAAACTCGTGAGCGACCTCGACGAGCTTCTTGGCGAGCAGCGGGCGAGACAGGGCGGAGAGCAGCGGGTACTTGTTCTCGTACATGGAGTTTGCGGCGATGGCCTTGGTCAGGAACTCATCGGAGAACTCGTCGCGCAGGTCGAGCACCTGGCAATCGAGAACGCCCAGGTCGAGGGCCTTCTGCTTCTTGGCGTCCAGGCCGGTCTCCTCCTGGCCCACATTGCCGCAAACGCAAACGACATCGAGATTCTTCTCGTCCTGGAGCCACTTGACACATACGGATGTATCAAGACCACCGGAATATGCGAGAACGACTTTTTCCTTGCTCATGGCTGTTTCCTTTCGCCCTTGGTAGCTAGTTAGAACATCGGTCAGTTGCAAGTCATTTCGAGGTCAAAAACCGTGCAATATCAGGTTAAATAGCAAAAAGCAGCACAACATGCCCTAGAAACATGCGTCTATGTCGTGCTAAAACCCAACGACCTCAAAATGACTCTGTTGAGGCATTTCACCCCATACGAACAGAGACGATTGTTATCGTCGTCGGGAAATTGCGCGCTGGCGTCGGATGGCATTGTCTGCAGTAGTGATGATCTTTACGAACTGCATCTGCCTCTCCTTTCACCTATCGCCGGGCGCAATTCAAATATCGTAAACGGTACCTTTTTCTCGGTAAGCGGCTCTTTTGCCGTCTCCGTTTTCGATGGTCGCTATATTACGCTAAAGTGCCCGCAGCACAAGCGACAAATTCAAATTTCTGAAAAGTTTTTTCATTACTTTGTGAAGCGTGGTGCAAATACGCTCCGTTCCTGCGAAAATACGCCTGACTACGAGTTGATGGTTATAACATCTGAAACAATTTCGAAACGAAAGGCTCGCTTTTATGCAAACTTACGAATCGGACGCCAATATCGGAAACATTAAGCTCATCGCCGTCGACATGGACAAAACGCTGCTGACCGACGAGCGCGTGTTGCCGCAGGGTCTTGATGAGCGCTTGGACAAGCTCGCCGACGCCGGCATCGTATTCTGCCCCGCTAGCGGACGTCCAGCCCCCAAGCTCGAGGAGATGTTCGAGGACATCAAGAACCGCCTCGCCTTTTGTCCCGACAACGGAGCGTGCGTAATCTATCGCGGCAGTTATATCTATAAGAGCAATATCGACGTGGCGCTGTATCAGCAGGTGCTCGCTCGTGCCTCGGAGGACCCGCGCGCCGTTCCCGTCCTGTGCTGCTTCGACGAGTTTTACGTGCTTGCCCGCGACCATCAGTACCACGACGAGATCAGCGTGTACTACAACACGATCAACTACGTCGACACCTTTGAGGGCATTGATTTCGAGTCCAACAAGATTTCGGTCTTCTTCCCCGGCTACGACGCCGAGCCCGCTTTCCGCGAGACCTATAGCCCCGAGTTCTCGGACAAGCTCTACGTCACCAACGCCGGGCGCGAGTGGATCGACTTTATGAACCTGGGTGTCGACAAGGGCGCCGGCGTCGCGCATCTGTGCGAGCACCTGGGCATCGATATCGCCGACGCCGCCGCCGCGGGCGACACCTACAACGACATCCCCATGCTTGAGCGCGTCGGCCACAGCTTTATCGTGGACAACGCCGAGGAGCATATGAACGCGCATGCCAAGTGGCGCATTCCGAGCAACAACGACGGGGGCGTACTGACGCTCATCGACGCCATCTTGGCGGCTCGCTAACGCGCTCGTCGGACCTGGCCGGGTGGCATGGGTTAACTTTTCGCTCGGTCAGGTCCTGCGCAAGACGAAAGCCACATTAAGTGGCTTTCTTTGCGTGCGGAATCTACGAAAAGTTAACCCATGCCACCCGGCCAGGTCCTGCGGTGACTTGCTTGCCGCCTAGATAGCGTCTTGGCGCCTAGATACTTTGACTGAATTTAATTGAACGAAGGACGCTCCTTGTTGATAAGGGGCGTCCTTCTGTTTTTGGTTACTTTGGAACTGTGGTTGCTTTCCTATTTGGCGTCGGCCCAGGTTATGCCGGTGCTGGCTTCGGCGATCAACGGTACGCGGAGGTCTACTACGTGCTCCATGGCGTCGCGGACCATGGCGGTCAGGCGCTCGACTTCGTCGACGGGGCACTCAAAGTCCAGTTCGTCGTGTACCTGCAGGATCATGTGGGCGGCAAAGCCCTCTTCTTCCAGACGACGGCTTACGCGGGCCATCGCGATCTTGATGATGTCTGCTGCGGTTCCCTGCATGGGATGGTTCATGGCCGTGCGCTCACCAAAGCCGCGGAGCTGTGGGTTTTTGGCCTTGAGCTCGGGAATATGGCGTCTGCGGCCATACATGGTCTCGGCATAGCCCGTCTGCTTGGCACGCGCCACCACATTATCGAGGAATGTGCGCACGCCCGGGTAGGCCTCGTAGTAGCGATCGATCATATCGCGCGCCTCGGCCATCGAGATATGCAGCGACTGCGACAGGCCATAGGCCTGTTGGCCGTACACGATGCCAAAGTTCACGGCCTTGGCGCGGCTGCGCAGGTCGGGTGTCACCTCGGATACCGGCACGCCAAATACACGCGCGGCCGTCTCGGCATGAAAGTCCTCACCCTCGTTAAAGGCGCGCACCAGGTGCTCGTCACCCGAGAGATGCGCGAGCAGGCGCAGCTCAATCTGCGAGTAGTCCACCGCCAAAAAGACGCTTCCCTCGCCTGCCGAAAACGCCGTCTTGACGGTACGACCCAGCTCCGAGCGCGTCGGAATGTTTTGCAGATTGGGGTCGCTCGAAGACAGACGACCCGTCGCGGTGATGGTCTGGTTGTACGTAGTGTGCACACGACCGTCACCACGGCGTAGCGGACCTAGCGTGTCCAGATAGGTCGACTTAATCTTGGACTTCTCACGCCAGTCCAAAATCAGGCGCACGATCTCGTGATCGCGGGCAAGATCGCTCAACACCTTGGCGTTGGTCGAATAATAGCCGCGCTTAGTCTTTTTGAGGCCCTTGGTCGGAAGTCCCATCACATCAAAGAGCACGTGCGACAGCTGCATGGGACTGCCGATGTTAAAGGTCTCGTCACCCGCCAGGTCGCGAATGCTGCGCTCGACCCCGGCAATCTGAGTCGCCAGGCCCTCGGACAGACTATGCAGGCGGTCGGGGTCCACAAGCATGCCCGCGCGCTCCATCTTGGCAAGCACCGGCACAAGCGGCATCTCGATGCCATCGAACACGTTGGCGGCATTCTCGCGGGCCATGCACTCGCGCAAAGGCGCTACGAGCGCCAGCGTCAGGGCCGCCGTGCGAGCGGCGAGCGGAGGAGCGTCCTCACCAGCACCCTCTGCGCCGCGCGCCGCAGGCAGCGTCATTTGCAGATACGTATCGGCAAGATATGCCTCATCGAACTCGGAGCGGTCGGAATCCAGCAGGTAGGCGGCGACCACGGTATCGAAGATACGCGTGGAATCGGCAGCGAGCGGATCCATGAGCTCGGGCTCAGAGGAATCGATGGGCGAAAGCTCATGCAACAGCGCCTTCATATCTGGGCTCGCCACACGGCCCTCCATAAACAGACGCGCGAGCACGCCGGCAATCACGCCGTGGACGAAGTTGAAGCCCTCAACCTCAGCCGCCGCACCGCTGTCGCCCTCCTCGAGCGCGAACAGGCCCTTGGACGTCGCCAACCACAGCGCGCGCGTCAGTCCAAAGAGCGCGCCCTCTTCCTTGTCGTCGTCCACCACGGCGGCGACCCACTCGCCGCCATCAATCGCGCGGGAGACCTCAGCCGCAACGGCACCAAGCGCCTCGGCATCGCCGACGGCTGCGCGAACCATCGCAGGCATCTCAAACACACTGGAGGCAGCAGCAGCCCCGCCCTCGCCGCCGATCAGCGCCAAGAAACGGTTCTGCATGGCGGTGATACCAAGCGTTCCCAGCGCCGCGGAAACCTCATCGGCAGAAAACGCCGGAAAGGACGTCGCCTCAAAATCGAGCTCAACGGGCGCATCGGTGCGGATGGTCGCCACCTTACGACTCAGCAGCGCGTCATCGATGTGTGCGCGCAGGTTTTCGCCCATCTTGCCCTTGACCTCATCGGCGTGTGCGATGACCTCGTCCAGGCTACCGTACTGCGCAATGAGCGCGCTCGCCTTTTTGGGGCCGATGCCCGGCACGCCGGGGATGTTATCGGACGTGTCGCCCTTCAGACCATAAAAGTCGGGCACGAGCGCCGGCGTAATGCCGTGATACAGATCGTCCACGCTCTCGGGCGTCATGATCGCCACGTCGGACAGGCCCTTGCGGGTCGAGACCACGTTGACGTGCTCGGTCACGAGCTGATACATATCGCGATCACCGGTCACCAGCAGCATGTCGCAGCCGGCCTGCTCGCCCAGGCGCGCCATGGTTCCCAGGATATCGTCGCCTTCCCAGCCCTCGGACTGCAGAATCGGCACGTTGAGCGCGGTGAGCAGCTCCTTGATCATCGGAAACTGCGCGTGCAGATCGGGGTCCATGGGCGGGCGCTGCGCCTTATACTGCGGCAGCATCTCCATGCGCACGCGCGGCTTGCCCTTATCAAACGCCACGACCACACCGTCGGGGTTAAAGGCATCGATCATCTTGAGGAACATATTCAAAAAGCCAAAGATCGCGTTGGTGGGGCGACCATCCGGCGCGTTCATGGTGGGAGGCACGGCGTGGAAGGCGCGGTGCATGAGCGAGTTGCCGTCGATAACGGCAAAGGTGCGGCGCTTGTCAGACATATTGAATACCTCGCTTTGGGCTGGGCACGGTTTGCTCACACCAGTTTACACGCTCCCCGCCCCGCGGCCACCGCACTTCAGGCTTCCCTGCCGCCGCGGGCCCGCGCGTGATACGATGGCTCACGGTACATCAACCAGCACGATCGATCCGAAAGGAGCCTGCGTCATGGAGCGTCCCTGCGCATGGAAAAAGTACACGCCACAGCAGATCGAGGAGCTCGAGGAGCTTTGCCGCGGCTATAAGCAGTTTTTGAGTGAGAACAAGACCGAGCGCCTGTGCGTCAAGACCGGTATCAAGATGGCCGAGGAGGCGGGCTACGTCGATCTGGAGACCGTGATCTCCGAGGGCCGCGCGCTCAAGGCCGGCGACAAGGTGTACGCCGCCAATCACGGCAAGGACCTCATGCTCGTCAACCTGGGCACCGCCCCGCTCGAGCAGGGCTTTAACATCCTGGGCGCCCACGTGGACTCGCCGCGCCTGGACCTTAAGCAGAACCCTGCCTTCGAGGCCGGCGACATGGCCTACCTCGACACGCACTACTACGGCGGCGTCAAGAGCTACCACTGGGTGGCCTCCCCGCTCGCACTCGTCGGCGTCATCTGCAAAAAGGACGGCACCACCGTCGACATCAACATCGGCGACAAGGCGGACGACCCGGTCTTCACCATCTCCGACCTGCTGATCCACCTCTCGAGCGAGCAGATGGCCAAGCCCGCCAAGGACGCCGTCGATGCCGAGATCCTCGACGTGATCGTGGGCGGCCGCCCCGTCAAGTTTGACGAGGACGACAAAGACGCCCCCAAGGAGCCCGTCAAGCAGATGTTCCTTGACATCCTCAAGGAGCAGTACGACGTCGAGGAGGAGGACTTCCTCTCCGCCGAGATCGAGGTCGT
>CABUUB010000048.1 GCA_902494625.1 uncultured Collinsella sp. | reverse complement strand
TTGAGAAGCGGGCGGACTGATGGGTCCGGGCCTCGGCCATAATGCGCTCGATGAGCATCTTGACGTCCTGGTCGGCCACCGCCCTCTCCTCTCCCTATATGGTGTCGGTGACCTCATATCATAGCACAGCATCAAACAGGTGTTCGAGATAGCACTATGCAGATAGTTTAGAACAGGAGGGCGTAGATGACGGCGATGACGACGGAGGGGAGCATGTTGGCCGTGCGAAAGGTTTGAGGACGAATAAGGTTAACGCCAACACAGAAGATGAGCATGGAGCCCACAAGCGAAAGGCTGTCGAGGGCTGCGGTGGTCATGATGGGGGAGAGTGCGCCGGCAAAAAGCGTGATCGTGCCCTGGAATACGGCAACGGGCAGGGCCGAGAAGATGCAGCCGCGGCCAAGCGAGGCCGTCATGGTGCAGACGATGATGCAGTCCAGCGCGCCCTTCAGGGCAAGCGTGGACCAGTCGCCGAGCAGACCGTCCTGAATCGATCCTACGATGGCCATGGCGCCGATACACACGGTGAGCGATGTCGAGACAAAGGCATTGGTGAACTCGTTGTCACCCTCGCTGCCGGTTTTGCGCTTGAGCCATTCGCCGAGGTTCTCGATGGCGGCCTCCAGGTTGATGGCCTCGCCGATGAGCGAACCGAGGGCAAATGAGACGATAAGCATGGTGGTGCCGGTGGTCGCCAACGTCTCTCCATCGATAACGAGCATCTTTTGCATGGTGCCGCCCAGGCCGATAAACAGAACGCACAACCCCGACGCCTTCATGAGCGTGTCTTGGATGCGGGGCGTAATGAAGCGCCCACCCATGAGGCCCAGCAGACCGCCCGCGACCAAAAGCGCGACGTTGATGATCGTTCCTAAACCCGGCATGAACCCTCCTGTAATTGATGCCAACGCGGCAATCGTAACAGAACGGGGAGGGGAGCGCTCAGCATCCGAGCCAAGCGGCGGTTAGCGGCCTAGGACAGGACGGGGCTAAAGTCGAAGCGCAGCGTCATGAGGTGCTGTGGGGACTCGATGGCCGCGGCAATGATGTCGGCATCTCGTGCGCGATCGAACCCTTCAAGTTCCATTTGATAGGGGAAGTCTTCTTGGATACCGATGCGACGAGGAACCAAAAGCTTGGTTCCATCGAATTCTTCGGTTCGCGTTCCGTCTGCTGCAACGGAATAAAGGTGCAACTTGGCGGTCGTTGTGGCATCAAGTGCCGAGATAGCTTGGATGTCGTTCGATGCGCTCCTTGCTCCCACTGCTGTAAGTGCCGTAGGCGCGACGACTTCACCCGAAGGTAAAAAGACGAGCTCGACGGTATTGGGGAATGCGATGAGGATATTTTTGCGGCGGGGCGCATTGGCAGCGACTGGCTCAATGCTTGCGGCATCGACGGTTTCCGTGTGGTCGAGCGCGACCATCATGCAACAGTTGCCTTCGTCGACATCTGGGGGAGCGGCAAAGTCCAGGCCGTCTTTCGGTTGGGGATCGCCTAGTTCGGTGGCGGTGCCGCCTGGCTTCTCGAGAGGAGCCGCAGCGTTGTCTTCTGATGATGTATCGTCTGCATCGTCAACATGTGCCGGTGCGTCTGCGACCTCATCTTTGGGGGATTTGTCATTATCGCCAGATATAGGAGCAGCAATCCCGACGGACCCCACTCCGTGCCATGTCATTTGGAGCAGTGCCGGATCGGCGAGAATGCGCCGCACGCCTTGCGCTTGGGTATCGATATTGATGGGGGCGGGTTCTGATCCGCGCGTGAGGTTAAGCGAACCCTTCTGTCTATTGCTTTGAGCCTCTTGGTCGTCCGCGTCGCCAGCGTAGAACAGCAAAGGCGCATCTCCCGTTGCGATGGCTTCGGTGCCCGCCTTGGTCAGTCGCAGCGATGCCGTAAAGGAGATGATGGGCTGCGCGCCATCGACATTCGAGGGAACGCAGCCCAGGCATACACCCCCTTCTTCTTCATCATAGGCCGCGCTGTCGAAGACGACCCTCGCCCCGTTCGCCGAGTCATCGACCGAGTTAATATCGATGCGCAGCTCTAGATCGCATGGGTCGCCATCGGCGTCGACTGCAGCCGATTTCCATGTGCAGATGGCATAACCTGTCTGGGGGCCGTTCTCCTTGTCCGGTCGCTTGATATCCACGACTATCGAGTCGACCGTATTGCGGTGAAGGCATCCCGAGGTTCGGACCGTGGCGTGCGCGAGCGAAAAACGTTGGCAGGCGACGATACCCGACGAATTCGCCACGGGGTTCAGAGCTTGCGGTAAGGAGTTTGCCGTGGCGGGCGTCGCCCAAGCGGCGAGAGGCATACCGCTCGCCAGTGCGCTGCAGAGCGCGGCGACGGGCAAAAGGTTTTTGGGTGCCATGGTTCTCCTATCTAATTCGCGTACTCCGGTCGTGCTTGGCTATTGGTTGCGTTTGATGTGCAGGCCAAGGCACGTCAGTCCTGCTCCCACCGTGGCGGCGCCTGTCGCAATGAGTTGCCGGGTGTCGCTCGTCTGAGCGAGCGGCTCGTGACGGCCGCCGCGATTAAGGCCCGAAAGGTCGACGGTCACTTCTGTGGCCGCCTGCGCTTGCTCTTGTTGAGCAAAGGCCATGGCAGGCGCCGACGCCAAGATGCCGACGATGGCGGCCAGTGCGATCGCCTTAGGACGTGGCGTGCGCACCGGGCTCGACCGTCCAGGTGATGCTTGCCACTTGATCTCCCGTACCGCCGGCGTGGTAGATGTCACGCGTGACGCGGGCGACGTGGCCGCTCACATTGAGCTTGATTTTGTCCGTTCCATCGGCAATGCCCTTGTACTTCATGTCGAAGCTTACGTCTTTGGAAAGATCGAGGCCCGTAGTTTGAGTCGCCGAGCTGGCGTCCTTTTCTGCCTTATCGGGGCCAACCTTAAAATCGATGGAGTTCTGGGCCGAGCCCGTCTTTGCGTCTGCAACGATTGTCCAGTCGTTCTTGGCCGTGACCTTCATGTTAGTGACGTGGATGCCATATGCCGAGAGGTTGTCGATGGTAATCGTCTTGTCGGAGGGTCCTACAAGCGTTCCGTCGGCTTGGGCGGCAAAGGGGATGACCGTCGGCGCCTTAAACGAAACATTGCTAATGTCGGCCTTCACCGTCACATCGGTGGTTCCAACGCGCACCTCTGCCATGGCCGCCGTTGGCGCGGCGCCCATCGCAAGTGCGAGCGTAAGCCCTGCGCCCACGGCGAGTGCCCTGGCTCCGCTCAGGTTCATGGGTGTGTTCATAATCGATCCTTTCTGCTCGTCACGGACTGTTTCCGTGATGGTTGGACGAATGGGGGCAGGGTGCTGCCCCTGCGAGCGCGTCGGCCACTAGCCTTCTGCCTGGGCCACCCGCACTTTGACGCGCGTCGGATTGCCGTGGGTGTCGTAGGTCTTGGCATCGAGTGCCTGAATCTCGATATATGCCTCGCCTTCTTGGATATCGCCGGCGGGGCAGGTCTCAACCGTCTTGCCGGCTTCGACCACACCGGACTCATAGATGGTCTCGTCGTTTTGGATCACGCGGAAGCGCTGGGGAAACTTGTTGTCTTGGACGTTTTGCACGTTGACGCGCAACTTGCCGCCTTCCTGCAACTGTGCGACCGGCGCGACCGAGATCGTCATCATGTTGTCGCGGACGATGGCGTCGAGCTCATTCTGGATTTCTTGGCGCGATTTACCCTCTGCCGTCGTGACCGAGGCGCCCGCTTCGGGCACGGGCTGCGACTGCCAGGCGTATAGCCCTACGGCGATGAGGGCGCAGACGATAGCCAGGCAGACAACGACGAGTTTCTTGCGACACCCCAGTCCTGCAAGGCGGGACGGCTTCTTCGCACTCATGCGGCGTCCTTGGTGGTGTAGACACGTGCGAACGTGGACGGGTCCGCTCCAAAGAGCATGTGAAGCATCAGGCGGCGCGAGTAGATGAGCTCGTCGAAGTCGTGAGGGAGCTCGATGTTGTGGATACGCGCGATGTGATGGGCGAGCGCCGAGAACGACTCGGGGTCGCAGATAACATCGGTGGTGACGTGGTATACCGCCGTATCGGGGAACGCCTCTTCGTCGAAAGGCAGGAGATAGGGATCGTCGTCGACCTCGATGGCGACGCCGTACTGGGGCCAGTAATATGCCATGGGAACCTCCCTGCTTCTGGGGCCAAAACTTCCATTGGTTTTGGCTGTTGATGCCGACCGTATCAGCCACTACTTGACCAATTTCTGACCAAATGCTTGACGGATTGACATCTCCGCAGGTAAAAGGTGGTAAAAATTACTTCAACTTTTTTCGAGCGACAATTGCGTGGTCGCTGGCGGTAAGGCGACATGTGCCAAAAGCATCGTCTGCCGAGGAAACCTTGCCGCTCGCCGAATTGCACGTACGTAAAAATCGCTAATTATGGAGACGGTCTCGAACACGTCGACGAAACGATGCGGTAACATCTCCCTGCAAACACTGTAGTTAGCTAAAGGGGGAGTTCGCGTGTCTGCAACCATCAAACCCTTCACCGACGAGTTCGAAGAGTATGGTCGCGATGAGTCTCGCACATCGGGCGAGGCCTCGAGCATCTCGTTTCCGACAACGGAGGACGAGGTCCGCGCCATTTTGAAAAAGCTCCATGCCGAGCGTGTCCCGGTGACGGTTCAGGGCGCCCGGACCGGTCTTGCCGCCGGCGCCGTGCCTCATGGCGGTCACATTCTCAATACTTCCCGCATGAATTGCTACCTAGGCATTCGCCGCGATGAGCAGGGCCGCTTTCTTTTGCGTGTGGCGCCCGGCGTCGTGCTGTCTGAGCTGCGCAAACAGCTGGGCAAGAAAGTGCTGCCGACTGCCGGCTGGGACCAGGCATCGCTTGAGGCCTACGAGGAGTTCCAGGAAGCTCCCGAGCAATTCTTTCCTACCGATCCCACCGAGGCATCTGCCTGCCTGGGCGGCATGGCGGCATGCAACGCTTCGGGCGCCCGTAGCTACGCTTACGGCCCCATGCGCCCTCACGTCACGGGCCTTCATGTCGTGCTGACCGATGGCGATCTGCTTGAGCTTCACCGTGGCGAGGCTTTTGCGCAGGGTCGTCGCCTTTCGCTCGTCACGGTACAGGGCCGCACGCTCGAGCTCGACCTTCCCGACTACACTATGCCCAAGACCAAAAATGCTTCGGGCTATTTCGTTGCTGACGATATGGATGCCATCGATCTGTTTATCGGTGCGTGTGGCACACTCGGCGTTATCACCGAGCTCGAGATTGCCCTGCAGGCGGCGCCTGCGGTCGTTTGGGGCGTGAGCTGCTTCTTTGACAGCGAAGACAAGGCCGTGTCCTTCACCGATTCCGTGCGTCCCGTCCTGTCCCACGCGGCTGCCATCGAATATTTCGATGCGGGCGCCCTGGATATCCTGCGTCGTCAGCGTGAGCAGTCGACCGCGTTCGCCTCGCTGCCGGCGCTCGACAAAGACGCCAAGGTCTGTGTCTACGTGGAGCTCGACTGCGACGACGAAGCCCAGGCGACTGAGGAGCTGTATCACTTGGGGTGGGTACTGGAGCTTACGGGCGGCAGCGACGATGCGACATGGGTCGCGCGCACCGAGGTCGATCGCGAGTGTCAGCGATTCTTCCGCCATGCGGTGCCCGAGAGCGTCAACATGCTCATCGACGAGCGTCGTCGCACGGATCCCACCATCACCAAACTGGGTTCGGACATGTCGGTGCCCAACACACGCCTGGCCGATGTCATCGCCCTTTATCGCCGCACCTTGGCTGAAAGCGGGCTTGAGTCTGCCGCCTGGGGGCACATCGGTAACAACCATCTGCATGTGAACATTCTGCCGCGCGATGCGCGGGATTACCGCCGCGGTGGAGAACTCTTTGCCCAGTGGGCTTCCGAGGTCACGGCCATGGGCGGTGCCGTCTCCGCCGAACACGGCGTCGGCAAGATCAAGGCGGGCTTCTTGGAGACGATGTACGGTCACGAGGCCATGGTCGAGTCGGCGCGGCTCAAGCTCCAGCTCGATCCTGCCGGGCAGCTGGGTCGCGGTAACCTGTTTTCGGAGAAGCTCTTGGATGAGCTCGTCCAGAAAGGGGGCGCGTGAAGATGAGCGATTTCCATATGGTGGTGTGCGTCAAGGCAGTGCCGGGCAGCACCGAGGTCAAGATGGATCCCAAGACCAATACCATCGTGCGCGATGGCAAGCAGGCGGTCATTAACCCGTTCGATGCGAGCGCTTTGGAATGCGCGCTGGCGCTGAAGGACGACTTTATCGGCTTTGGCATGGACGTGCGCGTAACGGTGGTGTCGATGGGTATCCCCGCGACCGAATCGCTATTGCGCGACTGCATCGCCCGAGGCGCCGATGACGCACTGCTGCTAACTGATCGCGCCTTTGCAGGTGCCGATACCCTGGCAACCACCTATGCCCTCAAGTGCGGCATCGAGGCACTCGACGAGGACTTCGACCTGCTCATCTGCGGCAAGATGGCGGTGGACGGTGATACGGCCCAGATTGGTCCCGAGCTTGCCGGTGCCTTTGAGATTCCCTGCGTGACCGACGTGAGCTGCGTGCAGAGCGCGGGCTTTACGACCTGTGGTTCACTGGCGCTTGTTCACGGCTGCGATGCCGGCGAGGAGACGGTCTATCTTGAGATGCCGTGTGCGATGACGACCGCCAAGGAGATTGGCCAACTGCGCATGCCGAGCATTGCCGGTATTCGTGCGGCCGAGGAGGCGGACGTGCGCGTGGTCAACGCTGCCGACGTGAACGCCGACCCCGCGCGCTGCGGCCTTGCCGGCTCGCCGACACAGGTCGTGCGATCGTTTGTGCCCGATCGCGACCAAACGTGCGAGACCGTTGACGGAACGGCGTCCGAGCAGGCGGCGAAACTTGCCAAGATCATCGAGGGGATGGCATAGATGAGCGGACTGATTATCGATAGCGAAGCCTGTATAGGCTGCGGTCGCTGCGTTCGCGCCTGTGCCTCGGGCGGCATCGTAGTGGAAGGCGAGCGGCCCAACCGTTGCGCCTGCGTAACCGATGGCTGCATCCTATGCGGCGGGTGCGTCGACGCCTGCCCTGTCAACGCTATCTCGATCGAGCGTGACGAGGCCGCTGGCGCGGTGGACCTTGATGCATATCGAGATATCTGGGTATTCGTTCAGACCGACGAGCACGATGTCGTAGCCCCAGTGGCCTACGAGCTCATGGGCAAGGGACGCGAGCTTGCCGATGCTCGTGGTTGCCGTCTGGTGGCGCTGGTCGGTATGGGCCCCGAGGGCTCTCTCGGTGACCTGGAGCGTTTGGTCTGCGCCGGCGCGGACGAAGTTCTGGTCTGTCGTGACGAGCGCCTGCGTCAGAACGACGCGGAGGTCTACGCGCGTCTCATCTGCGATTTGGTAGCCGAGCGTAAGCCCGAAGCCATTCTGTACGGTGCGACCGCCTTTGGCCGCGAGCTGGCGCCTGGCGTTGCCGTGCGCTTGCAGACGGGCCTTACGGCCGACTGCACCGTACTTTCGATGGATACGGAGACGGGGCTGCTGCAACAGACGCGTCCGGCGTTTGGCGGCAACCTGATGGCCACCATCGTCTGCCCCAATCATCGTCCTCAGATGGCAACGGTGCGTCCCGGCATCTTTAAGGCGCCCGACTTTGACTACGGCCGCTCCGGCACGATCACCCAGATATCGCTTGCGGATGATGCTAAGGCTCGTGTCGAGATCTCGATTCCCGCCGAGGAGTGGGGGCAGCAGGCATCAATTGCCGATGCCGAGCGCCTGGTCGTGGTGGGTCGCGGCATTGGTTCCAAGAAGAATCTGCCCCTGATGCGAAAACTCGCCGAGGCCCTGGGTGCCGAGCTTGGTTGCACGCGACCTGTCGTGGAGGCAGGCTGGTTGGAGTATCGCCATCAGATTGGCCAGACGGGCGTATCAGTTTCGCCCAAGCTTCTCGTGAGTATCGGTGTTTCGGGCGCCATCCAGCATCTTGCCGGCATCGGTGGGGCGGAGTGCATTATCGCCATCAACGAGGACCCGGATGCCCCCATCTTTGGTGCTGCCCAGTACAAGGTTGTCGGTGATGCCGTCGAGGTCGTCGAGGAGCTGCTGGCCCAGCTTGAGCGCTAGGCGCGCGCCAGCCAGTCGCGTATCTCGTTCTTTAGGCGCTCCCAGGTCGCTTGCGTGGCGGGATCGGTAAAGGGGCGCGCAATGCCAAAGGGCGCGTCGAGCAGGCGGTAGATATCGCCCTGCTCGCGCGCCAGCGCGCGGCTCGCTGGATAGACGAGCTCAAACATAAAGCAGATGAGTCCCACCAGGTAGTCTGCGGGCTCGTTGCGTTCATCGCGTGCGACGCAGCGGCGCTCGTCAAAGGCAGCGAGAGCCGGTGTCGAGAACCGGCTGGCGAGAAATGTGTCCTCATCAACCTTGAGGATAGTGTCGACGGTGCTGTCGGCGATGGTGCGCATAATGTCGATCTTGTCGCCATCGCGCACGATATCGCAGAAGCGCCGTGTACGCTCGTCGAGTTGTGCCGGCAGGCGAAAGTCGCTGTGATAGGCGATGCTCGCGCGGATGAGCTCGTCGTGCTCGTCGGTCTCGATAAAATCTCGGATGCTTGTTGTGGCAGGCGCGTCGTCGGGGTTCTCGCCAAAGAGGACCCCGACGCCCAACGCTGCGTGGCTCATACTCTCGGCGTCCTTAAAGGTGTCCCAGCGCCGCAACTGTTCAAAGCGTCCCATATCGTGTAACAGGCCGCAAAGCCAGGCCAGGTCAATATCCTCTGTCGACCAGCCCTGCTCGCGCGCCACGGCATCGCATGCCTCGGCAACGTGGTACGTATGCTCGATTTTGAGCGCGATACGTGGATTGGCGGCATCGTAAGCATCGGTATAGCGTTTGAAGGCCGCGGTCGCCCGGCCCCGATCGATAGCTGTCATAATGACTTCCTAAAAAGCTGTGTCTTTCGATCCGGTGGCAATTGTAGGTGAACTCGGTTGCCACCGGGCGATGATTCTGCCGCGTCGTTGAATGCGGCTCGGAAATCTTGTCGGGACGAGGAACGCTATGGTGCTCAAAATCGTTAAAACCGTCTGGCCGGTGATGCTTACCTATGTTGCGATAGGCGCGCCGTGCGGAATGATTATGGCGCAGACGGGAATGGAGCCCTGGATGGTTTTTGCTCTGAGCAGCACGTTCGTGACGGGTAGCGGCCAGTTTATGGTCTGCAACCTGTGGCTGGCAGGTGTGCCTGCGGCATCGATTGTCGCAAGTGTGGCCGCAATCTCCTCGCGCTTTGCACTTTATTCGGCATCAATCGCGCCCTATCTGAGGGGTGCCTCGAAGCGTCAGACGCTGGCTGTTGCCGCGACGCTCACCGAGGAGGCATATGGCATCTCGCTTGCCAAGTTGGTTGAAGGGGAGGATTGGGGTCTGCTCGAGTCCTTTGTGCTTAACGCGATTCTCATCGCGACATGGGGCGTTTCGTGCACGACGGGCGCCATCGTCGGCGCCGTTGTCGATGTTCCCACCGCTATTGCGGGTTTTGTCTGCACCTCGCTCTTTATCTGCCTGCTCTTTTCGCAGCGACTGTCGCGCGGCAATGTCGTAGCTGCCGGTTTGGCTGCGGTGTCCGTCGCCATATGCAAGTTCTTGGGGTGGACGAATATCGCCGTGCCGGCAAGCGTGCTCGTCGGCGTTGCCGCGGCGCTTGCGTGCGATGCTCTCGCCGAAGGAAGGAGTGCTCGCGATGCCCGTTAATGAGTTTTTGGTCCTATGGCTGTCGTCATGGGCGGCCATCGCATTTTTCCGCATTGCCCCGGCGTTTGCGTTGCGCGGGAGAACGCTGTCGCCCCGCGTTACCGAGGCCTTGGGTTATATTCCGCCCGCCGCCTTTGCGGCGCTGGTCGCTAACGATTTGATAAGCCCTGGCGCTTTCGACGCCGGCTTGTGGCGGGGCTTGATTCCCTGGATTGCGGCTGCCGGTGTCGTGGCGGTGGCAATCAAGACAAAGTCGATGTTGTGGTGCTGCGTCTCGGGCATCGTGTTCTATATCGTTTTGAGCCTTGTATAAAAGCAAGGGCGCGTTTAGCGTCCCGGCCCAACGAATCGAATTTCTCACCGAGCCGGTCTGCTTCTTCTGGTACCATGGTCAAACTTTACTGTAGCAAAGCGTGACGTGGGCTTTTGTTCTGCGTCAGCGGAAATGGGGGTTTCATGGCACAGGAAGCGACCGTCAACGAGCAAAAGAAATTCAAGGTACCGCGTATCCCGGGCGACATCATGATCTATCCCATGATTGTTGGCCTTTTGCTCAACACTTTCTGTCCGCAGGTCTTTGAGATCGGCGGCTTCTTTACGGCTGCCTGCCGTGGCGGCTCCAATACCATCGTCGCTGCGATCCTGCTCTTCGTGGGCGCCGGCATCAGCTTTAAGTCCACGCCGGGCGCTATCAAGACCGGCATCGTCGTACTGATCCCCAAGCTTGTTGTTGCGGCCGCCCTTGGCTTGGGTGTGGCATATTTCTTTAACGACAACTTCCTGGGCCTGAGCTCGGTCTCAATCATCGGCGGCATTACGTTTTGCAACATGGCGCTCTATACGGGCATCATGGGCGAGTTTGGCGATGAGTCCGAGCAGGGCGCCGTCGGTATCCTGTTCTTTACGGCCGGCCCCGCCGTCACCATGATCATCCTCGGTGTCTCGGGTCTCGCTAACATCCCCGTCGGCACCATCATCGGATCCATCCTGCCGCTTGTTATCGGCATGGTTCTGGGCAACCTCTTCCCGTTCATCAAGAACCTGCTGGTCCCCGGCGCCAATCCCGCGATCGCCGTCATCGGTTTTCAGCTCGGTGCATCCATGAGCCTTTCGAGCTTTATCACCGGCGGTATTTCGGGCATCCTACTGGGCCTCATCACGCTCTTTATCGTCGGTCCCATCACCTTTGCGTTCGAGCGCCTGTGCGGTGGTAACGGTAAGGCGGCCGTTGCCTGCTCCACTATCGCCGGCACGGCCATGACCACGCCGGTCGCCCTCGCCGAGGTCGCACCGCGCTACGCCGAGCTTGCGCCCACCGCGTACGCTCAGATCGCCACCGCCGTTATCATCACGGCAATCATGGCTCCGATTCTGACCGGCTGGGTCGACAAGAAGTTTTGCCACGGCAAAGAGGACCTGTCGGTCGAAGGCGTCGAGGCTATTGAGGAGGCCGTCGCGACCGACATCGACGGCGAGTAATCGTCGACGCGAGTCAATCAAGCCGGCGTGTGCAATTCGCGCCGTATAGGCGCCCGAACGAAAGCTGTCTTGCAGTGACGTTCGGGCGCTCTGCTATTATTCCCTTTACCCCTGTGGAGTAAGGGGTGTTTATTGCCCAGATTCTAATTGGGCGATTCTGACCACTTGGATATTGAAGGGATGGCGTCTAGTGGTTAAGGCACTCAAGATCGAGATATTCCTGCTATGCATGATTGTTCTTATCGGGCTTGCCGCACGAAGCCGTCGCTCCCTGTTCTCGAGCACCCAGCAGCTTTTGTTTAGCATGCTGGGCTACACGTCTGCTGCCTACATTTTCTTCGATATGATCTGGACGCTCTCGGACGGCGTGAGCACTCCTGTAGGCATCACGGCCAACTGGATTTCCAACGCGGTCTCGTTTTCGCTGTTCGCCATCGCGTGCCTCATTTGGTTTTTCTATTCCGAGACAGTGCAGGGCTCTCGCCTTTTGACCGCGCGCTATAGGGTGGCGCTCGTGACGTTGCCAACCGTATTGGTGGTCGTGCTGGCATTTACCAGCTACTGGACGCACACTATGTTCTATATCGATGCGCGGGGCGTATATCGTCGCGGAGCGCTTTATATGATTCAACCTATCGTTAGCTACTGCTACATCATATATACGTCTTTGCATGCCTTTATTCAGACTCGAAAAGTCGAAAGTCTGCAAAAGAAGGCCATTTATCGCACCCTCGCCTTTTTTGCGGTTCCCGCTCTGGTGGGCGGTACCTTCCAGGTTTTGTTTTCGGTGCCGGGCCTTTGCGTCGGTATAACGCTGAGCATCCTGCTGCTCTACATCATCTACCAGGAGCAGCTGATCTCGACCGACCCGTTGACTGGCCTCAACAATCGCAACCGTTTTGAGATCTATATGCTGTCGCTCTTTTCAAATGTGGATCAGGCCGAAGATGTGTATCTGCTTATGATGGACGCCGACGGCTTTAAGCAGATTAACGACCGGTATGGACATGTGGAGGGCGACCATGCTCTCCAGGTCATATCTGCTACGCTCAAAGAGGTCTGCTCGGCGTCTGGTGGTTTTATCGCACGTTATGGCGGCGATGAGTTCGTGGTGCTCCAGAAGGCAGCGGCGGAACAGGACATCATAGACCTGTGTTCGGCGATTAACGACGAGCTCGCTCGTGCCGAGGTGCCATATCTGTTGCGGATGTCCATCGGCTATGCACGGGTCGGTGATGGTGTCGATACCTGGCAAGACTTACTTCGCGCTGCCGATGCGGAGCTCTACCGCGTCAAGGCCGAGAAAAAGAAAGCCGGCGTCCAGATACGCTAGAAAAAAGCGAACGCTGGCGTGCGTTGCGGCCCTCAGCTCACCGATGTACTCCATTAAGCTAAAGCATGTGAATCCCCTCGACTAAATAAGGGCAGTTCGTTAGGCCTTTTTGGGTTTGTTGACGATGATGATGCCACCGCAGACCAACAGCAGGGCAACGATGACGGTAACGGGGCTCGTGCCAGCGCCCTCGCCGAGCAGCAGCGCGCTCAGCAGCACACCAAAGACGGGGTTCATAAAACCAAAGACCGAGACGCGGCTGACGGGGTTGACGGCAAGCAGGCGCGACCACAGCGAGTAGGCGACCGCGGAGATAAGCGCCATGTAGATGATGAGCGCGATGGCGGGGGCAATCGCCGTGGGGGAGAGCGCGCCACCCATCAAAAAGCCGATGGCGGTAAGGACCAGGCCGCCGACCAAGAACTGCCACCCGGCAAGCAAGACGCCGTCGTGCTCACGCGAGAAGATACCGATCAGGCAGGTCGAAAGGGCACCCGCGACGGTGGAGGCCAGGATAAAGCCCTCGCCGTCGAGCGCAAAGCCAAAGGTGCCGTCCGCGCCCGAAAGGTTGACGAGCGCGACACCGGCAAAGCCCAGCACGCAGCCGAGCACCTTGGCCGCATCGAGCTTTTCGGTGCGAAACGCCAGGGCGGCAAAGAGGATGGCTAGGAAGTTGGCGCTGGCCTCGATGATGGAGCTCGACATGGCACTGGCACGCGAGAGACCAAGGTAGAAAAAGAAGTACTGGCCGATGGTCTGGAAGAGCGACAAGATGCAGATGGGCTTGATATCACGCGCCTGCGGAACGAGCGGACGGCGCTGGGCCACGCTCATGCCAACAATGACCAGTATGCCGGCAAGGGTGAAGCGCAGACCCGCGAAGAGCAGCTGCGAGGCGCTGTCGTGCGCGGGTATGCCAAAGAGGCCGTAGCCGATCTTGATGCAGGGGAAGGCGGAGCCCCAGAGCGCGCAGCAAACGAGACAGCCCAGGATGAGTCCGGGCAGGGTGGCGAGATACGGCTT
>CABUUB010000047.1 GCA_902494625.1 uncultured Collinsella sp. | reverse complement strand
GTGTCCATCCTCGCAGTATCCGGTTCTCAAGGTGCACGCCCCTCGGCTGATCCGGTCCGACCGGGCCGCGCGGCAAGGAGATATATTGCCAGACCGGAGGGGCCCCGTGGGCGGGAATCGCGCACTCCATATTTTGTTCACAAATGAATAGGTCCCTCAGTCGCATCACTGAGGTTAAAACTGAAGCATTGACTTCTGATATTGGCGATGACCAGCTGTTTTATGAGTATTGAGACATCGGTCATCTCTGGAGCGCTACTTTACTCCAAAAGCATCAGCCATTTGTTTCCCATCGGTAAAAGGCAGGTTTTGTTCGCCAAGCGTTTTTATATATAGAGAAGTTCGGGTTCGAACCCGTGCACCGGCAACAAAAAAGCGACCAACCGGAGTCGATCGCTTTCAGTTCTATGGTGGAGCATCCAAGGGATGTTTCCGAACTCACTTTCTCGCTGCCATTCATGCCGTCGAAGCATCGTTCGACCTCCACAGCCCCATGTTTTGAGGACCTGCCGTGTTTATCACTGTTATTAATGAGTGTGCGGAAGTGATCCTCATACAGATACGTGCGATCCGCCAGAGAACTGAGAAGCATCTTTCTGTAGCCCTCGTTGTCTATCCTCGCATCTCTCAGGTCTTCCGGAAATTCACAAGCAGTCTTAGGGTCAGTTTGTTTCTGCTTTCAGAGACTTGTTTGAGAGTTATTAAAGACAGTTCAAAACAATAAGTGAGACACCATAAAGCAGAGCAAGATGTGCCGGATAGAAAATGTAGAAGAAGTATTTCAGCTTCAGCCCTCGCTTGCCATTATAAAGATTGATAAGCAGCAACGAAACGACCGCGGCAGCAACATCAGGATTAAATACATTAGCTGTAGCAAACTCAAATCCGCCGCCAACTATATGGCACGACGAAAGGAGCACTGCGCATACTGCAGCAAAGAGCATCTTGGCCTTGCTGTCGTGGAATAAATAGAATGCAGCTACAAGCAGAATGCCATACACGCCGCCATCTAGTTTAGTGTATTCAGCTGCCAGTGCTGTCAAAACAATCAGAGCAATTTCTGCGATGTGCCTCTTCCATTTTGAAAGACTTTGTATCTTTTCCAGAATAATCAAAAAGACCAAGGAAAGCAGGAGCTCACACATAACATTTTGTTGCCGAAGGTCAAATAGTTGCCCTGTTTGAACGAAATCGTATATGGGCTCCGCAATGATTGCGAAGACAAGCATATTTCGCAGGTACTTCTTTATGTCATGAGTATGCAAAAATCCCTCAACTATCAAAAAGCAAAATAAGGGAAATGCAATTCTGCCAAGAACATGAAGCGCATCCGAAGCCTCGCTTAGAATCGCCCACTGCTCGTCTGATATCTGATTGTACGATGCGTGAGTCATGATTCCATTGGTCAGGACGATCCTGCTTACATGATCGAGAACCATCGAAATGGCCGCTATTATCTTTAATGTGCTGCCGCTAATTCCGTATCTATCTGTTTTCATTTTGTTTTCCTTTCGTTGGGTGGGCCGTCGGGGGTTCAGCCTGCTCCGCAGGCGGCCGCTGCGGCGCTCCGCGCCCCGACGGGTTCGAACCCGTGTCGCGGCAATAAAAAAGCGACCAACCGGAGTCGATCGCTTTCTTTTCTATGGTGGGCCGTCAGGGGTTCGAACCCTGGACCTTGGGATTAAAAGTCCCCTGCTCTGCCAGCTGAGCTAACGGCCCGCGGGTGGCATTGTACCACGGTCTGGGACTATTCCCAACTCCATTGGCCGTTCTGGAAAATCACAACTTCACGTCCATCAGGCGTAATGCCCGTAATATCGATGTCGTCCGTGCCGATCATAAAATCGACGTGCGTGCTCGAGACGTTAACACCATGCTCCAGGAGCTCCTCCTTGGACATGTCATACCCACCCTCGATGCATTCGGGGAAACCGACACCTAGCGCGAGATGGCAGCTAGCGTTCTCGTCATAGAGCGTATCGTAGAACAGAACACCACTTTCGCGGATCGGCGTGTTCTTGGAAATGAGCGCGACCTCTCCCAGGTGAGCAGCGCCCTCGTCAGTATCGATGATACTTGCGAGCGTTGCCCTGCCCACGCGGGCGTCGTAGTCCACCACGCGGCCGCCCTCGAACTTAATCCAAAAATCGTCGACTTTATTGCCGTGGTGGATGAGCGGCATGGCCGAGTACACGATACCGTCGGCGCGCATGCGATCGGGCGAAGTGAAGACTTCCTCGGTGGGAATGTTGGGGAAGAAGGGGTGCCCATCGGGCGTCTTGCCCTTGCCGCCGGCCCACTCGTGACCCTTCGTCATGCCAATCGTCAGATCGGTTCCATTTGCCGCGGTGTAATGCAGGCAGTCGAAACGATTGTCGTTCAGGAAACGCAGGTTCTTTTCGAATGCGGCGTCATGGAGTTCCCAGTCGCTCTCTGGGTCCTGGCCATCGGCGCGCGCGGTGTGCAGAATCGCATTCCACAGCTTATAGATTGCAACCTCATCGGCGTCTCCCGGGAACACCTCGTGCGCCCAAGCCACGACCGGAGCGCCGGCGATGCACCACGGATTGATGTTGTAATCCAGTCCACGGCGGAAAACTTTGCACTGCGTGTTCCTCGCCTTTGATGCCGCGGCCGGCTTGGCTGGATCGATGCCTTTGAGGGCCGCAGGATCCGCACCCTCGATAAAGACAAAGCAGGCGCCGTCCTGGGCCAGGGAATCCAGCTGCAGGCGCTTCCACTCGGGCGTCTGCTCAAAAAAGCTTTTCTCGACATGCTCGTACGTGAGCCTCGTCACGGCATCATCGGCCCAGATGACCGTCACGTGGCCGGCGCCGGCAGCATAGGCCTCCGCGACCACCACGCGCGCAAACGGCGCGCACTCAACCGGAGACTGAACGACGACTTCCTGGCCGGGCTTAACGTTTACGCCCTTGCGGACAACCAGGCGCGCATAGTTTTTAATCTTGGGCTCCAGGGACTTCATACCCTCCAGGGCCTCTTCGACCGTCAGGGCAGCTCGAATCATGTGCCACTCCATCTATCTATAGAACAGTAAAAAGGCGCTCCGCAAAAACGACGCGCCTTATATCTTAGCGATAAGTATGTATGCAAACGCTACTTCTTCTTGGAGTCCTTCTTGTCCTCCTCGGCAGCTGCGCGCTCGATAAGAGCGTTGAGCTTGTTCTCGGACATGCCCTCGGCCTGCGCGCGGTACATGTTGCGCAAGGGACGAATACGAGCGAAGTCGTAGATAAAGTCACCTAGGATGATGACATAGGACAAAACGATGCCGACCATCTGGACAGGGCTGGACACCATGCCAGCGGGAGCGAAGTACAGCGAGGCCCAAATTGCCACGACGAGCACCATGCCAATGGCGAGCACAATCCACCAGATGCGACGGCGCTTGGTGTAGTCCTCGTCCTGCTTGAGGAGGATATTCGACACCGTATAGATGCGGTCCTCCTTGGCGCGCTGCTTAGCCTTGCGGGCGCGCTTCTCCTCTTTAGAGAGGCCCTCGAGGTTCTCGCCCTTCTCGAGCTCTTTGCGGCGTGCCTTAGACGAAGCCGGCACGACGCGAACGGAGCTCGCTGCTTGGCGGGCGGGCTTAGCAGATGCGGCAGACTTGCGCGCAACCCCGGTAACTTCGTGGGATTGCGTGCGCTTGTTCGTGGCGCTACGGGTACTCACTTATGCGTTCTCCTTCATGCTTGTGAACTGGGAGCCCGTGATGATCTGGAAGGCCTCGCGATAGCGCTCGGACGTGCCATCGATGACCTCGGCGGGCAGGTGCGGGGTCTCCCCCGTCATATCCCAGTTGGCCTTGAGCCAATTGCGGACGAATTGCTTGTCGTAGCTAGGCTGGATCTTGCCCTCCTCGTAGCTGGCAGCAGGCCAGAAACGGCTGGAGTCGGGCGTGAGGCACTCGTCGATCAGCGTGACCTTGCCATCAATAACACCAAACTCGAACTTGGTGTCGGCAATGATGATGCCACGGGTCGCGGCGTACTCGGCAGCGGCCTTGTAGATCTTGAGGGAAAGGTCACGAATCTGCGTGGCGATGTCCTCGCCCACGATCTCGCAGCAACGCTCGAACGAAATGTTCTCGTCGTGGTCACCGATCTCGGCCTTCGTGGACGGCGTGAACAGCGGCTCAGGAAGCTTGGAAGCCTCGGTCAGGCCCTCAGGCAGCTGGATGCCGCAGACGGTGCCGTTCTCGTCATAGGTCTTCTTGCCCGAACCGGTCAGATAGCCGCGGACGATGCACTCGATAGGAATCGTCTGGGCCTTCTTAACCAGCATGGCGCGGCCAGCGAGGTAATCACGATACTCAGCAAACTCCTCGGGGAAATCCGCCGGGTCGATGGAAACGAGATGGTTGGGGACGATGTCGGCAAACTTATCGAACCAGAATGCCGAGATGCGATTGAGCACCTCTCCCTTAAACGGAATCTCGTCGGGAAGAATGAAGTCGAACGCAGAAATGCGGTCGGTGGCGACCATCAGCAGGTTTTCACCGGCATCGTAAATATCACGAACCTTGCCACGGGAATCCGGACGACGCTCCATCGTTGTCACGTGAGTCACTCCTTACCTAAATATGACAGAAATGCGGGTTCTTTCCCGCATGTTTTCGCAAACTCGGAGCGGCAGGGACGCGGCCCCTCCTTCACCGAATAGCGAAAAGCTAGTGCTCCATTGTAGTAGATGCCGCGTCTGCCGTGTGCTCGCGGGGCAGATGAATTGTAAAAGTCGTACCCTTTCCAAGCTCCGACTCCACGGATATGTAGCCATGGTGACGCTCGACGATCTGCTTGGTCACGGCGAGGCCAACGCCCAGGCCGCCAGCTTCGCGGGCGCGGCTGGCATCGGCGCGCCAAAACCGCCCGAAGATGCGCGACAGATCGTCCTTGGCAATACCGATACCGGTATCCGAAACGGCAATACTGACATGTTTGCGGTCACTGAGCACCGACACCACGACCCAACCGCCCTCGGGGGTGTAGCGCATGGCGTTGCTCATGAGGTTGATGACGCATTGCGTGATCATGTCGGGATCGGCTTCGACGACATCGTCGTGCCCCTGGGTTTCATCTGCAAAGCGAAGACGAAGGTCACGGTCGGCAAACAGACGCTCCTGGCCGTTCACAATCGATCGCACAAACGGCACCATATCCACCGGCTCCAGGTTGAGCGGCGCGGTACTGTTTTCCATGCGCGACAGGTCGAGCATCTGCTGCACCAAACGAGCCAGGCGACGCGTCTCGGAAGCGACCGTCTCCAGATGCTCGTCGTCGGTGGGATACACACCGTCCTGCATGGCCTCGACCGTTGCAAGCATGGCCATGAGCGGCGTGCGCAGCTCGTGTGCAACGTCTGAGGTCAGGCGCTTCTCGTGCTTCATATCTTTCTCGAGTGAGGTGGCCATCTCGTCGAAGGTCTCTCCCAGCTGATCGATTTCGTCATCGCCGCGCAAGCCCGTACGAGCGGACAAATCGCCGTCGCGAATCTGCTTGGCGGTACTGGTAATACGATGAATCGGCTTGGTGAGCATGCGCGACACGAACGATCCGATAACAACCGAGATGCAGATTGCAACAACCGCGGCAAGGGCCATGGCGTTAAAGGTCTTCTCCCTAAACGCAGAATCTGCCTTGGTGAGCAGGGCGTCGGAGCCGATGGCCCATAGCTTTACCTGTCCGACATGTTCGCCAGAGGACGTAACGATTTCGACGTTGGCAACGCTATCGGAGTCGGTGGGCGCTGACGAGACCGGGCTATGCGAGGCCTTTTTACCGCTCGAGCTGCTCGACGGCGATTCGCTCTCGCGTACATCGGCGGTCGCGCTTGCCGAGGGCCAGGAATCGTCATAAACGATCACGCCCTTTTTATTGACGACCTGCATACCCAGATCGTCGGAAACCAAACTCGACGTTGCGACCGTGCGCAGTTCCCCCGCGGTCCAAGAGCCGTTTTCCTCATATGAGGTTGCCAACTTCTCGGCAGCGGAATTTGCGATTTCGACGATATTGGAGCGCGTGTAATCCGAAAAGACCGTGCCCCACACAACAGAGACAACGCCCACCAGCACCAATACCGTCATGAGCGATGTCAGAGCAAAAGCAAGTGCCATGCGCGAGGGATAGCTCATCGTTGGCCGTGAATCGGAACGAGGCGTGTTCCAACTAGCCTTGGAACCCGCCTCGCTCTCCTGCTTGTGCTTTTGTCCGATTTCAAAGCGCGCAGGTGTCATATGTGATTTCCCTATTTCTCGTCCGACTTATCGGTCTTAGCCGGAGCCTCGAAGCGATAGCCGACACCATGGACGGTGTAGAGCCACTTGGGCTTCTTGGGATCATCGCCCAGCTTGGCGCGAAGGTTCTTCACGTGGCTATCGATGGTGCGCTCATAGCCCTCAAAGTCGTACCCAAGCACCTTCTCGACCAGCTCCATACGGTTGTAGACACGGCCGGGATGACGAGCAAGCGTGGTGAGTAGCTTGAACTCGGAAGCCGTCAGATCGACTTCCTTGCCCTCGACCAAGATCTTGTGGCCCGAGATATCGATGACCAGATCGCCGAAGTCGAGTACCTCGACGGCGGGCTCGTCGGCCTGGTGGGCACGGCGGAACAGAGCGCGAACGCGGGCGACGAGCTCGCGCGGCGAGAACGGCTTAATCAGATAGTCGTCGGCGCCGAGCTCAAGACCGATAATACGGTCCTCGATCTCGCCCTTAGCCGTCAGCATAATGATGGGGACATCCGAGGTATCGCGAATGGTGCGGCAAACGCGCTCGCCGGGAATCTTGGGGAGCATAAGGTCGAGCACGACCAGGTCGAACTGATGCTTCTCGAACTCCTCGATCGCGGACTGCCCGTCGCCGACGCCCACAACCCAGTAGCCTTCGCGCTCGAGATAGGCAGCGACGGCGTCACGGATTGCCTTCTCATCCTCGACCAGCAGAATCTTTTTTGCATCTGAAGCCATAACACGGCCCCCCTGTCTCAATTAGCTAAGAACAAGCCCATTTTAACGCACCTGAGCCCGCCGGATACCGCTATGACGCGGCAGCTCGGCGGGCGGTACTCACAATTACAACGCGTTTATTCCCCTGTTGGCGCCTTCTTAACCCCTCTAAGCTTAAAGAGAGAATAGGCGTGCAGTGACCGTCTCTGGTATACCCTGGCTGTTGCGCACCGTGGCGTACGTAAGGAATGAGTCCGATTTTCCCGCCGTAGCTGGATAATCGCCATACTCCAAAGCGCGGTCGGGCGACAGCAGTGAGCCATAGGTCTTGGCAGAGGTGTCGATCAGGAAATGCGACGCCTGTACCTTAACAAGGTATTTATTCTTCTTGCCAGCCGCACATGCGAGCGGCTCGCGTGACAGAAAGAGGTACGGCCCTCCCTCATTACCGATATACGTGCCCATGTTGCCCAGGCTGCCCACACCGCTATAGGTCGCCTCGATAGAAAACACGAAGGTATCGCCCATATATACGGCCTCGAAAGGCGAGACTGACGAGGGGAGGACCAGCTGGGCACGCTTGGTGTTGTTGCCGTCGGTCAAATCGATTGCCGTTATGCCGTAGTAGACGCCCTCGTCGTTGCGGACACGCGGCGAGATAGTCAAAATGCCGTCGCTCGCGCGCGGGGCCGATGCAAAGCGGCCCGTCGATTTCCAAATTGCCTCGGCCTTGGATTCATCAAGCGAGCGACGATAGCAAAACGAATCACTACTCGTTTTATTGCCGCCTGCCGAAGGCATTTTATACCAGATGACTGATGACCCGAACGCCGTAAACAGGGGCGGATCATAGTCCTTGCCACCTCGATCGAGCTCAACCACATCGCCAGAGAGCAAAGCGCCCGACAGATTTTGAGCGTAGAGCTTCCACGATGAATTGGCAAAGTTCATCTCAACCCACGCGAATACGCCGTCGCCGGCACGGACATCGTAGAATGCATATCCCGTGCCCTCGACAGGATCCTCGATTAATGTGGTAAGCGAGCCATCGCCCAGGTTGAGCACACCGAGCGTGTTGGCGTGCAGTGCCGATGCGGGCGCCATCATCGCCGCGGCGTAATCGCCGTCGCAGTAGTACAGCAGCGTACCCAGAGGCAGCGTCCACGACGCCGCCGGCTCAAGATCGATGTCGACTGCCTCGTACTCATCCGTAATCGAGATGATTTTGGAATCGTCCTTGATAACCTGCGGCTCGCCGGCAGCATCATCGCTGGTACCCGTTTTTTTCGAGCATCCGGCAAGCACCGTGGCAGCGCCCGCGGCAGCCCCACCGAGCACAAAGCCGCGACGCGATATTCCGTTCTTGATGTGATCGGCGATACCCATTAGGCGATCTCGGCGCGAGCGGCCTCGATAGCGCGCGTAAGCTGGTCGGCGCAGGAGGTCTTTTTCATACCGCAAGTATTACCAGCGAGAACCTCGATTACGCGATCGGCAGGAACGCCCTCGACCAGCTTGGAGATTGCCTTGAGATTGCCGTCGCAGCCACCGGTAAACTCAACGCCCATCACCTTGTTGCCGTCATCGGAAAGGTCAAGGTGAATATTGCGAGCACACACGCCCTGAGGCTTGTAGTCAAAACTAATCATTGAGATCCCCTCTCAGAATGTTATTCGAGACGACTATTATCCCCGTCTTTCCCTAAATGCAACGAGGCGCTTTGCCGGCAACACACATTACCAGCAAAGCGCCCTAAAAAGCTAACGTTATGCCCGAACCTACTCGAAGCTCAGCTGCTCCAGACGATCAAAGACCGTGTCGATACGGGTGAGGAAGTCCCACGGATCAAAGATCTCGTCGAGCTTTTCCTGGCTGACGGTGCAGCGCGGGTCAGCCTCGAGACGCTCCTTAAAGGTAGGGCCGGAGACACAATCCTGTACCTCGTGCCAGGTTGCCATGGCGTTCTCCTGCACAATGGCGTACGCGTCCTCGCGGGTGATGCCCGTGTCGACGAGGGCGAGCAGCACCTTGGAGGAGAAGATGAGGCCGCGGGTCTTATTGAGGTTGGCCATCATGCGGGCAGGGTACAGCTGCAGGCCGTCGATAACGCGAATGAGGCACTGGAACATGTGGTCGAGCGCGATGAAGCTATCGGCCTGGGCGACGCGCTCGGCAGAGGAGTGCGAAATGTCACGCTCGTGCCACAGGGCGACGTTGTCGAAGGCAACCTGCGCGTTGGCCTTCACGACGCGCGACAGGCCGCAGACCTTCTCCATGGTGATGGGGTTGCGCTTGTGCGGCATGGCGGAGCTGCCCTTTTGGCCCTTACGGAACGGCTCCTCGGCCTCGAGCGTATCGGTCTTCTGCAGATTGCGGACCTCGGTAGCGATGCGCTCGCAGGTGGCCGCGGTGGTGGCGAGAACGCCGGCGAGATAGGCGTGATGGTCGCGGCTGATAACCTGCGTGGACAGCGGGTCGTGAACCAGGCCCAGGTGCTCGCAGACATATTCCTCGACAAACGGCTCGATGGAGCTGTACGTGCCGACAGCGCCCGAGATGGCACCAAAGGCAACGTTCTTGCGGGCATCCTCAAGACGGTCCAGATCGCGCTTGAGCTCCCAGGCCCAAGAGCCAAACTTCATGCCGAAGGTCATCGGCTCGGCATGGATGCCATGAGTGCGACCGGCACAGAGCGTGTTGCGCTCCTCAAAGGCGCGACGCTTGCAAATCTCGCCGAGCTTCTTGACATCCTCGATGATCAGGTCGCAGGCCTGGGTGAGCTGGTAGCACAGGGCTGTGTCGCCCAGATCGGAGCTGGTCATGCCATAGTGAACCCAGCGGCTGGGCTTGGGGTCGCCCTCGGGAACATCGGCATCGATGTATTCCTTCATGTTGGTCAGGAAGGCAATGACGTCGTGGCGCGTGACTTCCTCGATCTCATCGACCTTCGCCTTCTCAAAGTTGGCATGGTCGCGGATCCACTGGGCCTCGTCTTTGGAAATACCGATCTTGCCGAGCTCCGCCTGGGCCTCGCAGGCCAAGACCTCGATCTCCTGCCAAATGGCGTACTTGTTCTCGAGGGAGAAGATGTGTCCCATCTCCGGGCGGGTATAGCGATCGATCATAGCGGCTCCTTTTTGGTTATTGGCACGTTGGTCGTAACCCAACCATTGTACCGTGCGCAGGTGCAAGTATGGGCAGCAGGCATTAACCTAACATTTTGCCGCAAGAGCGACCATGGGGACATCCGCGTATTTGCTTCGCAAATCCGCACCGGCTTCAGTGGCATACCGAGACCCGGGGAAGTGCGGGGGCAAAGCAGGCTGAATCTACCATTCCCGAAATCTTCCTTGCTCCATGGAGCGGGCAACGGGACGTCCGCGCGTCCGCGTCGCGGACGCGGACCGGCTGCGGCGATCTCCTCGGATTCACGGAGACGATGGGGAAGACTTTGTTGAATTGGCCGTCCCGAGGTCTTCCGCGCTCGGTGGAGCGGGCAACGGGACGTCCGCGTATTTGCTTCGCAAATCCGCACCGGCTTCAGGCGCCTGTCGGCGCCTTCGCCTGCTCGCTACAAACGCTTCGCGTTTGCTTAACGCTCGCACCCTGTCGGGTTCGAGTCCCGGCACTTTATTGAAAAAAGCACGACACCGTGATGGTGCCGTGCTTGTGCTCTTAACTGGAGCGGGCAACGGGACTCGAACCCGCGAGTGTCAGCTTGGGAAGCTGATGCCTTACCACTTGGCGATGCCCGCATATGTGGGGGATAGTATAACGCGGTTGTCTTGTTCGATACAAGGGTGGCGATGCTTGTTTTAGCTGTGGAGATTCGTTTGAAAATCGCGTCAATTGTGGAGACGAGGACCTTTGACTTCCTGTTCTCCCTATCTTCTACCTGCACTTTTGCTTGATTGTTGTATTTGAGCTCAATTTGTCAGGAATTGGGCAAGCTTTTGGTCAGGCTCCGGTACTTACCCGCATGAACCTCGGGGGTAGCCTCATCCTACGCGTCGCAGCCTCCCCGTGCGACGCACGAGGGATAAGGAGCAGCCATGTCCAACGCACCCACGCACTCTGTCCACAGCGCAATCGCAACAGGTCCGCTGCTCCTGCTCCTCTTCCTGCTTTTCGGCTGCCTGGCACCGGGAGCCGCATTTGCCGTCGACGGCTACGACCAGCTCGGCTTCCGCACTATTAGCGATGATTGTGGACCCTTCTTCATCGGCAAGTATGAAGCTCAAGACACCTCGATTGCCTACTGCATGAACCAGGAGCGCCCCGGCCCCACCAAACCGGGCGGCCCATGGCTCAACTTTGATCAAGGCTGGGTGTGGCTCGACGACGAGTTCGCGGCAATCGTTTGTCACGGATATCCTACCGCCACGTCGTTTGGCGGTTACCATCTTTCACCCGATCGCGCCCGCGCCGCCACCCAGCTTGCCGTATGGATGCTTAACGGCACTACCCATGTCGACGGCACCTACTCCTACACGACCGCTCAGGGTAAAACCAAGAGCGGACACTTTACCTCCGACAATGAAGTCGTGGCGGCTGCGCGGTGGCTCCACGACAGCGCAAAATCAGGAAGCATCAAAGCCGCTCCGCACCGCGCGCGACGCTATCTAGGGGCCGTATCGGGCGGCAGCAAACGTCAAGACATGCTCTATGTACTGCCGGCGGTGTCTGTTTCCTTCCAAAAGCAGTCTGCTAACACCGTTATTACCAGCGGAAACAATACCTATCAGTTTACCGGGGCAACATTCGATATTTTTGAGAGCGCCAGCGGCGCGCGTGTCGGCACCATCAAGATGGACAGCAACGGTCGAGCGCAAGCAACACTTCTGCCCAACACGGCATACTACCTAGTTGAAACGAAGGCGCCGGCCGGCTATGTCCCCCGCCACGATCGTATTGCCTTTACCACGGGGAATGACGGCGGGCGGGTCGCCATTGATGAACAGCCCGGCACCATCAACCTGCGTATCGTAAAACTCGATGCCGCGACGAATGCCGGCCACCAGGTGGGAGCTTCGCTCGCAGGAGCAGAGTTCACGTGTGTGTCGCAATCAACCCCTGGATGGGCACAAATCCTCACGACCGACGAAAGCGGTCGGGCCACCCTCGCCGATGTCCCCTTAGGAACCTTTACCATCTACGAATCAAAAGCCCCCGAGGGCTACCTGCCATCCAACGACAGCTGGACCTATACCGTTGGAGCCGACCAGCTCGGCGATTCAGGCGTGGTCGAGATCGAATCTCGCGTTTCCGATATCCCCATTGCGTTTAACCTTGAGATTTCCAAATTCAAGGATTACGGCAATAGCGACCAATCCGGCCTGGAGCAGCCGGCGGGTGGTGTTGTCTTTGAGGTTGTCAGCAACAGCTCTCAGCAGGTTGTTGGCACACTGACCACAAACATCTATGGCTTTGCCTCCACCAAAGATCAGCCCGAAGCATGGTTCGGCACAGGCAAGCGACCCGCCGGTGTCCACGGAGCCGTCCCATACGACCGTGCCGGCTACACGGTTCGCGAGGTTCCGGAAACCGTCCCCGAGGGTTTTAAACGTGCAGGGGAATGGACCGTCGGGGCCAATCAGATTTCCGACGGCGCCGAGCTTCAATATATCGTGGACAACCACGCTCTGTCGACGCATCTCCAGATTGTAAAACGCGATGCCCAAACAGGCGCTTCTGTTCCCCTAGCCGGATTCACCTTCCAACTCCTCGACAGCAATCACGAACCTGTCTCACAAACTTGCTGGTATCCAGCACATAACGTAATGGACACCTTTACGACTGACGCGACCGGGACCGTCACACTGCCCGAATCGCTCGTGCCGGGCACCTATTATGTACGCGAAACCTCGGCCAAAGAGCCCTATCTTGTCGGCGAAGAAATCGAGGTAAACATACCCGCCGACATGAACCTAACGCCCGTTGCAATCGCCTCGTATTATGACCACGCCGCGACCGGAAATATCGGGATCGTTAAAACCGATGCCGTAGACGGCAGCAGCCTCGCGGGCGCCATCTTTGAGATCCGTGCCTCGGGTGATATCGTGCGCCCCGACGGTAGCATTGCCGCACTCGACGGTGAGACTGTCGCTACCGTCACGACGGATGAAACTGGAGAAGCACGCGCGGACAACCTCCCACTGGGATCTGGCACCGCACGCTACGAGGTTGTCGAGACTCAAGCGCCGGCAGGCTTCTTGCTCGATCGGACAACCCATATTGTCGACCTTACTTATGCCGACCAGAAAACACCCGTTGTAGAAGCACGGCTTAACGTATCCGACGATTACACCAAGGTTGATATCTCCAAGGTCGATGCAAGCGGTGAGCAGGAAGTAGAAGGCGCACGGCTCACCTTATATGGTCCCGATAAAACCGAAATAGACTCCTGGACCTCATCCGACAAGCCACACCGCGTCGAACATCTTGCACCCGGCACCTACTCGTTGCGCGAAATGATGTCTCCGCGGACCTATGACCTTGCCGAGGAGATAACGTTTGAAATAAAGGATACGGGAGAAGTCCAATCCGTCGCGATGAAGGATACGCCCATCGAGATCAAAGGACAGGTCGACAAGCGTCAGGAGCTTGTCCAACCTATCGGGAAGGGCCTGTTGGCCAACGGCGATGGTAAAAATCGCGCCGCGACGCAAACCAATACGGATGGACTTTTCTCCTATACCATCGACGCTCGAAACGATTCAGCTACCTGGGTTGATGAGTTCACAATTACCGATGATCTTGAGTGTGCCGAGGACGATACAGCGAGATTCGTCTCAATCGAAACCCCCGTTGCCATCGGCGACCTCAACGGTCTGTGCAACGTATGGTATCGCACGACGCCGTTGGACTCGACAGACGTCGATGAGCCGGCAAACGCGACACTTGACGATGGGCACGAAAATCCTTGGCTTGAGTCCGACGAAGTAAAAGAGAGCCTGGGTGAGGATTGCCGCCTCGTCGATTACGACGGCTGGCACCTGTGGAAGGCGGATGTCTCGACCACGGAATCCACCACACTCGAGGCGAAAGAACTCGACCTTGCGTCCAATACCGTCGTAACGGGCATTCGAATTGAATACGGTGCGGTAGCCGCCGACTTTACGACTCGAAGCGATGCGGATTCTTGGACCCGCGATGATCTCAAAGATGCGCACGACGACCTTGACGATGCCAAAGCAATCCTTGGCACAGACGCTCGGGGCGCAGTCGTGCACATGCAGGCAACGTCGGCTTATACGCCCCAAACCGCACTCACCAACAGCGCGCGCGTCGATCTTTGCCGCAACGGTGGCGGCGATAAACTTGAGTCACATGACGAGGACAGCGTCATTCAACGCTGTACCCTACCGCAGGACCTACCGGCAACAGGATCAGTTCCCATCGCCGCTTGCATCACCGCGCTCCTGACCTCGGGTGCCGCAGCCCTATGGTTCGCTCGCCTTAGGTCGATCCCAAAGAAGCGCTAGCGCGATGAAAAAGCGGGCG
>CABUUB010000046.1 GCA_902494625.1 uncultured Collinsella sp. | reverse complement strand
GCGCGCCCGCCGCCATGGTGTCGGTCGCGCAGGCGATAAACGAAACATCGGGAGCGACGGAAAGCAGCTCACGCGCCGCACCATAGCCCGAGTCGAGCGTAAACGAGCCCAGGCGAATCAAGGCGGCATCGAGCGGGTTACCCGCGGCGCGCAATCCCGCCTCAAAACCACGACGGCGGTCATAACCGGCCGCACGGTCTTCCTCGGTAACACCGATATAGGCAATCTTGCCCTCAACATGCTTCGCGAGCGCCTGGCCCAGCTCAAAAGCGGCCTCGTAATCGTCGTGATAGACGCAAGCCGCGCCCTCGACGTTTTGGCCGATCAGCACAATGGGCACATGGCAAGACGCAATGGCTGCACGATGTTCGTCGGTGATCATGGTCGCCACGAGTACGATGCCATCGACCGGGTGATTTTGGAATAAATCGAGGTACTCGAGCTCGCGATCGGGGGCGTTGTCGGTATTGGCGAGCAGCATCTGGTAGCCACGGCGACCGAGCACCTGGCCAATGCCGGCGGTAATGCGGCTCACGGACTCCGAGTTGATTTTAGGCACGATAACGCCGATGAGCTTGGTGGAACCGGTGCGCAGCGCGCGAGCTTGGCTGGACCGCACGTATCCTGTCAGCTCAATCGCCTTCTTAATGCGTTCGGCCTTATCCGCCGATATGTAGCCACCGTTGAGGTAGCGCGAGACGGCGGCGCTCGAAACGCCTGCCAGCTCGGCCACATCTTTCATCTTTACCACGAGCACCCCTGTCATTGAAATCGCTTTCACCATGATACCCGTGAAGACGGCCTGCGGACCAAATCGGCCCGCCCAGGTCAAGCAAACGTCAGCGAGCGCGCAGCTGCCGTGGCGAGGTGCCGCGAAAGAGGAGCGACGCGTACTTCATGTACGCGAGCGACGGTTTGAGCGGCAGATCGCCCGGCAGATGCGTGCGCAGCGTCGAGCAGTCCGGCGTTTGTTAAAACGCCGGAACATAGTTAGCCGTGATACTCGCCGTTGTATTGGATGAGCGTGAGGTCCTCCACGTCATCGAGCGCGCGAATGGCGTCCGCATAGGGCATGTCAACGCCGTCCGAGAACACCTCCACGGTCATCTCCACCTTGTCACCGCGCATGGTCTTGGACTTGACGGTGAACTTGGTGCGCCCAAACGCACGCACAATGTCGTCACCGGTGGTCTGGCCCGTGTAGTGAATGACCATCATGTACACGCACGCCTTGTCTTGGTGGCTCGCAAAGCCGGCAATCATCGCCACAATCACCACTGCCGTAAGCCCCACGAGCGCGTACATGCCAGCACCCGCCGTAATGCCCGTGGTAATGGCCCAAAACAGATACAACAAGTCGAGCGGATCCTTGACCGCCGTACGGTAGCGGACGATGGACAGAGCACCGACCATACCGAGCGAGATGACCACGTTGGTCGAGATCGCGAGCGTGACCATGCAGGTGAGCACGCACATACCCACGAGCGTCACGGCAAAGCTGCGCGAGTACACCACGCCGGTAAAAAAGCGCTTGTACGCGCAATAGATCAGGATGCCCATGGCGAGCGCCACGAGCAGCGACAGACCGATCTTGGCAGGGTCGACCTGACCAAACGCCTCCAAGACGGAGTTCTTAAAAAAGTCCCTGGTGCTCATGGTCTAAATATCCCCTCGGTTCTCAAAATCCGATTCCCAGTAATTAAATCCGCGCAGGTAGGCGGTCTTTTCGTAACACAGGCAGTACTTGGAGACCGCCGTAAGCTCGGCCGCGCCCGGCGGCACCATATCGCGCACCAGCTGCGGGCAAAACTCCGTAAACTTGACCTCCATCACCAGCTTGCCGGGCTCCAGGACCGGCAGCGCGGGCAAGGTCGCGTCAAAGATATCGAAGCTTCCCACCGCGGCACGAACGTTCATGTCAAACGTAATGCGCACCGTGCCCTCGTCCATAACCCACGGCTCGCGCTCGTAGTCCACGATGGTCCGCGGGCGCATCATATTGCAAATGCACTCGATGTAGAACTCACGACAGAGCGGATAGGGGCTTCTGAGCAAAAAGTCGTAGTCGCCGGCCAGGATCTGCTCAAACTCGTCGCGCGTGAGCGGCGCGTCCTCCTTGTAGATCCAGCTGCCGTACTTCTTTTTGCGCTCGAGCTTAATCACCTTGTCGCTGCCGTTATAGATGCGCACGCGATACTTTTTGCGCATGAGAATACCGGCGTCTTTTTCCTCGTAGGCAGAGTTGCAGTAGTCGTCAAAGTACAGGCTGCGAATGGTGTAACCGCCTTCCTGCGCATGCTTGTCTAGTTTAAATACCGGCGCCATGCGACAGGCCAATGCGGCATGCTCTCCCTCATTGATGAGGTACTTAAGCTCGTGGCGGTAACGCTCCTGCGTGGTTCGCGCAGGCGGAGCCGCCAAGCGCTCAAGCAGCGCGCTAGCCCTCAGCATACGTGTCCTCCACGACCTTGCCGCCATCTTGCACGTAGAAGCACTTCATGCCGTATTGCTTGCCGCCGTCGGTCACATAGTAGTCAAACGCATCTTGCGTATAGCCGTCGGAGTTAGTGGCACGCACGCGCACAAAATACTGGCCGGCGTCGGGCGCATCGCACGTTACCTCGGGCAGCAGCACGTCCTCGGCCTTAAAGACTACGTCGCTTATGGCATAGTCGCGCGCAAGCTCCACGGTATAGCGAATGTCGCGCGCCTTAAAGTCGTAGGACGCATCCCAGTTGATGCGCAGCTTACCGTTATCGATCTGCGGCACGCCAATGTAGAACGGCATGGGCTTTTTATAGCTCTCGCGAAAGCTCTTATAGTTCTCCTCGATCTCGGAAGGAATCGCCGCGGCAATCTGCTCGTATTCGTCCTTCGTCACGGGCAGATGCTCCAGGTCGGGCGCAGCAAAGACGAGCGGCTCCGCGACCTCGCGATAATGCTCGACCATCTTGCTCAGACGCTCTTCGGTCAGATACGAGCGCAGGTCCTTGACGGCGCTATCGAGTTCGCTGCGGAACGACTTGCTGCGCAACGCGCGATTAAACAGCACGTTGCCCCAGTAGTTGCTCACGCCGCGCTCCCAGCTTGCATAATCCGAGAATCCGGTCAGGCTCAACTCAAGCTTGCGCAGCATGCCGTCGTTGTCCCAATCCAAGATGTACCAGACCTTGGAGTTGAGTGGGCTGTACAGATAGCAGTTACGGTTCTGCGTATCGCAATTACCCGTCAAAATCTGAAACGCCATCCAATAGACCAGGTTCTCGGTATCAAAATAGGTGTCGAGCACATCGTCGATCTTTTGCGTATCGTCGTTGAGCGCATCGAGCATCTCGATTAACTTGGTATGGTCCGAGTCGCCCTTAATCTCGAGCATACCCTCAAACGCTGTCTGGTTATAGTCGGGGTCATCGGTGAGCTTAATGGTGTCCTCAAAGCGATGGAAATCGAAGCTGTTCACCTTATACAAATGCCCGTTCTTATCCAGACCGTGAGCCTTAAGTGCCGTCTTGTTGAGCTGCTCGACCTGCGTAAACAATCCGTAGTCCTCAAAGGTGTCGTTAGATTTTTCGGTCTGGTCACACACCCACAAGTGCACAAACTGCGTGCGCAGGCCCATCATCTGGGGAATGCCACGGATCAGATCGTAGGCCATCTTGTTACGAAAGCGCATGCCCTCGCCCATATGCTTGTTGAGCGCAATCGCACGCTGCTGGCGCCACGTGCCCTTGCCCTTTTTGAGCTCCACCTTGTAGTTCTTTTGCGTATAGGTACTCGACGTCTGACCGCGCACCTGCACCGTGGCGTTGGGCGCCTCCTCTCCATAGCCGACCTCGCCAGCAACGGGGCCCTTATCATCGCCAGGCTGCAGCAGGCCCATAACCTGATAGCGCGTCACGCCCATGTCGGCATAGTCGTAGACCGAGTAGGTATTGATCTCGGCCCAGCTATGATCGGTATTCTCGGAGCTGTTGCCGCGAGAGACCGTCAGGTACATGCACACGATGCCCGAATCGTCGTAGACCTCGTACAGCTCGTCCTTGTCGCGCAGGTGCTTGGTCTCGCTGGAAGCATCGGCCTTTTTAATCTTGCCTTGCTTCTTGGTCTTTGTGGTCGAGGATTCGTCCTGCGAAGAGCAGCCCGAAAGCAGCAACGTGCCGGCAGCCGCCTCAATCAAGCGGCGGCGCGATATCATCCTATCGGTCATCAGGACCTCCCCAATGGTTGCGATATACACGAACCACCGTGCGCTCAAACGCGCCATGCGGCTCGCCCTCTAGACGCAGCTCCTCGTAGCGCCGCTCGGCACGGTCGAGCAAGCGGCCCAGCTCTGTAAAGCGACCCGTCTTGTCAGTCGCCACAATGGGCTGCTGACTCAGGATACGATACGGTAAGTTGGCAGTATAGGTATCGAGACGCATGAGCGCCACGATAAAAAACACCGCCGCACCCAGCAAAAAGCCAAAACCGTAAAACTGCTGCGGAAAGAACAGCGAAACGACGGTCGCAAGCCCCGCCACGCCTGCAAACAGGCCCGAGGCAAGCACGGCGCCCTTGTAGTCGGTAAAGTACAGCAAGATGAGCATCACCGTATTACCCACAGCATACAGGCCATAGCCCACGCACAGCGTGCGAAAATACCCGTGCATCAGGTTGTTGAAGCCCAGTGGCAGGGCCGAGAGCACCGTGGTCTCCAACGAGATGACCGCCGCCGTCACAAACAGCTGCTTGAGCGCACAAAACCGCAGCTCCCGGTTGAGCGTGGCGAGCATTTCCTCCTCGGCCACCACAATGTCGCCCACCACACCGCCGTCGTTAAACAGGCTGTAGTAATCGCGGTAGCGCGGATAGAAGTTGACCTCGACCGAAACCACAAAGTTGACGGTCGTGACCAGGATCGTCAAAAACGCGATGAGCGCCGGCACATCGTGGAAGGGCGCGCCAAAAAACAAGCCCTTGACCTGCACGCCAATGGGACCGGCCCATATGATCACCAGGTGCGCAAAGAGTCCCAGGTTGGTAAACAGACCCGTGAGCGCCAGCGGCATAAATTGGTCGAGCCAGCGCAAAAAGACCCAGGGGCTGCGATCGCTCTGAGGAAAATACCGGTACAGCAGCACCACGTCCCAGGCGAGCATCACACCGTAGCCCAGGGCGATTGACGCCAACAGGCCTTCGACAGGCGGCAGCCCCAGCGCCAGCGCGGCCAGGGCGCACAGGCATGCCACGCCAATGGCCGCGGCAAAGCTGCACAGAATGCCGCGGTAATCCTTGATGGCCGTGAGATAGCTCATGCCGTTCCAGTTGACGATCATAATGTTGAGCAGCCACAGGCACAGCAGCCCCTGCAGCAGCGTGGCGCCCGAGAACAGCAAAAAGATGCCGTAGAGCACCGTGCCCGCAACGAGCATGATGGCGTTGGAGCCCCAAAACGAGGGCAGGATCTCTGTCTCGCGCTCGGCAAACAGCATGTCGGCCAAAAAGCGTGTGACCGGCATGGAGAAAAAGCTTGTGAGCGTAAGCGAGGCCAGCAGCGTATAGGTCACCATGCACACCAGCAGATCCTGATTGGCGCGACCCACGCCCCATAGGCTGCACAGCACCAAAATGCCCACCTGCAGCAGCACGCCCAGCAGCATGGGACCCGTGCACACAATACCGGCGTAGCCATAGGCACGCATCGTCGCAAACAAGCCCTTGCGCCTAAACAGGCGTTTGAGCTCAAAACCGATTCCAGCCATCGGCTACACCTCCTTCTTGGGCAGGTTAAACGCGCGAGCTGTCTCGTCGTACAGCGCGCGATAGTTGGCGAGCATCTGCTCGTGTAGGTAGTAGGTCGCCACGCGACGCTGGCCGCGCTCCCCCATTTCCAGGCGGCGGGCACGGCTCGCGCACATGCGCTCCATGGCATCGGCCAGGCCCTTGCGATACATGGGCGGGCTCACGAATCCGGCTACGCCAAAGTCGTCGCCGGGCGCACCCTCAAGCAGCTCGCGACAGCAGCCCACCTCGGTCGTCACGCAGGGGCGACGCGCGCCCAGCGATTCCAACACGCTCAACGGCTGACCCTCCGAGATACTCGTCAAAATAGTAAAGTCGAGCTTTTCCATGTACTCGACCACGTTGACACGGCCGGTAAAGATCAGATCGCGCACGCCCAATGTCTCCACCAGTGCATGGCACTCGGCGCCATACTCCTCGTCGTCCACGCCGCCCATAATATGCAGACGCACGTGCGGCATGCGCTCATGCAGCTCAAAGAAGGCATAGATCATGGTCTTGACGTCCTTGATGGGCGCCAAGCGCACCACGGCGCCAATGTCCACCCAGCCGTCATCGGGCTTTAAGGGAATGTCCTTAAAGCGGTCAAACTGAATGCCATTGGGAATGACCAGGCATTTGTCCGCATCGCAGCCCATATCGATCTGGGTTTTGCGAGCGTTATGGAACAAGCTCGTCACGCGGAAAGCGCGGCGGTAGATCTCCTCGGAAAGAAGGTAGAAAAAACGGATCCAGCGGTCCTTAAACGAGGGCACCACCCAGTCGGCGCGAATGATCTCCTCCTCGCGCTCGCGCGTGTAGATGCCGTGCTCGGTGAGCAGCACCGGCGCATGGTGAACGCTTGAGCCCAGACAGGCAAGCAGACCGCCGTAGCCGGTCGAGATGGCGTGATACACGTCGGCCACCGGAACCTCGCTACCCAGCAGATAGAGCACGGGCAGCAACATCGAACGCATGGTGTGGAAGGCATCGGCGAAAGGCGTATACGGGTACTCGGCCAGGCACACGTCGCGGAAGATATCCATAAACGTGCGGCTCTGCAAAAATGAGAGCGGATGCACGTGGCGGCGCTGGAAAATGTCGAACAGCACGTCCCAGTCCGGATTGGAGAGCGAGACCAGACGGCGCAACGCCTCGCGCTCGCGGTCGTCGAAGTCGACTTCCTCCTGCTCGCCCGAAAGACGCAGGGCATCGTCCAGGAACACCTCGTGCACCTCGACGACGTTGCCGGGCAGCTCGTAGACAAACTTGCCGCGGTCTTCGGCGTGAGCGCCAATCACCCACAGCACAAACTCATGCTCGGGCATCGCCGTGATGTAGCCGTGCATCCAGGTGGACACGCCGCCGTGCACATAGGGGTAGCAGCCCTCGAGGACCAAGCAGATTCTCATCGGTCGCCACCCTCCTTGCGCTCAATCGTTACGGTCTTATCCGTCGCTTTGACTAGGTACAGGTCGCCCGTCAGGTGTTTAATCTCGCCACCGGATACCGTACCCGGCTCGCCGTTATTGGCGCGGAACATAAGCCACGCCTCATCGTGAAAGTTGCCCAGGTTGAGCGTCCAGGCATCGTCGCTCGCATCCATGCTCACCGTCACGGACGAAAAACGCTGGATGGCGCCCGAGCATTCCGAACCGGTCTGGTGGCGCAGGTCGGGCGCAGACTTGGTAAGCCAGTCCAGGTAGTCGGTCAGGCCGCCCTTGTAAACCTCCCAGCCCTCCTTAGCGCCGCGATCGGGATCCAGCAGGTCATCGGGATGCATAAAGTGGGTACTCACGTAGTGCATGTTGAGCTCGGACACGGCGGCCAGGCGCATATAGGTGTCATCGACCATGCCGCCCGAAACGATGCGCGGCTGCTCCACGATGCCATCGCTCGCCACGCCAAATTCCTGCACGTAGGGCAGGTCCGTTCCGTCCTCAAAGTACGTACTGGCAATGATCGTAATGCGCGGCACGTCCTCGCCAATAATCTTGCGGGCGCGGGCCGAAAGGATATTCGACGGTGGCACGTAGACCGAGCCGCGTGCGTTGGGCAGGACGTCGTCCTGGAAGGCGATAAGCTCGTTGAGCGATGCGACGAGCGTCTCCTTGTTCTTCCACGTCTTGTAGTCGTACAACGTGCCATAGTCGGTATCCCAGAGCGCCAGCGGCTGATGGTTGTAGCCATGAAAGCCCAGCTCTCCGCCCATCTGCAGCAGCATACCGCCAAAGTAACGGAACTGCGTGGTATCGGGCTGACGCGCGGGCTCAGTCTGATTAACCGCGTCCTCGTAGTTTTCGATCATCACGCCGGTATAGCGAATGTCGTATTGCTGCGCGAGTTTTTGCAGGTCGGGCCACCACACCTTGGCATAAAAATCGGCGATGGAAAGCCCGTAGTCGCGCTTGATGTAGGTACCGTCGCCCGAGGGCACGGGGCTGGGAAAGTCGTCCAGATAAAACACGGCGCTGTTGATGACCGGATAGGCCGTGGCATCGCCCAACAGGCTCACGGCCGCGGCATAGAAACCGCGCATGACCTTGTCGTAGATACCGATATTGCACACCACGGTACGGCCGCTGCCACAATCGCTCGACCAAATAAGCGGAGTACCCGTGTCGCCGGTTTTAGCCCAGACGTGGGCCGTCTCACGCAGCGAAACCGAGAGCGACGAATCGAAGGGATCCGAGAGCTCATAACGCTGGCCACCGCCGATCATAAAGTCCGCGCTCGGCACGATGCTCTCCGCCGTCGAATATTCATAGCTGGCAGAATCGATGCCCAGCTTGGGACCGATTGCCTGCAGATAGCTCGAATTGTCCGGCGTCATGGCGAGCATCAGCGAACCGCCAGCGCTCACCCAGCTCATGATATCGGAGAGGTGCGTACCGAGTCCATCAATCGAAGGCATTAGTAAAATCACGCGGTCGAAGGATGTGAGGGAAGGAATCGCATCAACACCATCGGTGGCAATATCCACATCGCGGTGGGCAATTTTCATGTCGAGCAGAATCTGGTTAAACTGCTCTTTGACGTCCTCGGCGCCATCTTGGCCCGAGTCGGTAATAACCAAGCACGTGGGCTTTTGGCCAAACATCGCCGAGCATGCCGGCACCGCGTCGTTGGCAGCGAGCATGCCCAGCTTATGCTGCCCGGCGCTGTACTGCACGCCGGCACGCTCGATCAACAGCACGGCGGACATGGCGATAAAGACCGCCCATACCACGAGCAGCCCCATCCAGCGAAAATGGCCCGCACGCTCGCGGATATGTTGCACCACGCTCATCGGGCCTCCTCGCCTTCACGCCAAAATGCCAGCCTCTCGCGATTTTCGGCATTCAAATACACATGCTGCTTGTCGATCGCGTCGATTACACGCCGCACCGCCTGCCCATCGCGACGAATCACGGCCAAGCGCAGGCAGAGCATCCACACGTCCTGCTCGTCTGATGCATCGATCACCAACTGGCTAGCGACGTCCTCCGCCTTATCAATCTCGCCGGCATCGGCCAGCGCCGTGGCATAGCGAATGCGCAGCGCCGACCCTTCCTCACGCTCGCAACGACGCGCGAGCAAGCGCGCATACTGCTGACGCTGAATCTGTGCCACGCGGCCCTCTGCCAAACCCGAGTCCAGATAGGCGCCCAAAAAGTCGCAATACGCATCCAGGTTATGCGAGCTGGGATCGGTCTTAAACGCGCGCTCCAACTGCTGCAGCTTAAGGTCGGACTCCTTGGAAATCTGCGCCACTGCCGTCGCGGCATAGTGCGCGACCTCAACATCGTCGTTGAGTTTTGCTGCCTGCAACTGTGCCAGGTACGCATCCGGATCCTCGGTAAGCATGGAGAGCATCAGACGGCGGCGGTCGCCCGGGTCGTTGACGATCAGTGCCTCCTCGAGCGGCACCACGCCATCATCGCCCTCGCGACCCTGCACGAGCATACTACGATGCATGTCGTCGTTAATGCGTAGCGTCTCCAGCGTGGCGTCCTTAAGGTCGTTACCGAACACCGCGCTACGCATCGAGAGCAGTACCACGAGCAACGGGCCCCACAGCGGTACGAGCGCCATCACGGCAAGCATGTGCCCGCGAACCGGTAGCAGGCCCAGTTTCATAAGCGTCCACAGCACCAGACACACCAGCGCATGAATTAATAGCAGTACGGCAGCAACGACAAGCGCGATCAAGCGGCCTCCCCCTCACCGTTGCCAGCGGGCGCGATGCGCTGCAGCAGGGCCACTACATCCTCGCTGCCGACGGGTTCCACCGTAATGTGCTTGGCGCCCAAGCGCGCACAAATAACGGGAAGGTCGGCCTCGGTCGCCTGACGCATGAGCAAGTAAAGCGTGTCTCCATCGACCAGGCCCGCAGCGTCACTCTCGCGAATCGCCGACCCAATCGCGCCAACCAGCTCACCAATGGGCTCCATGCCCGGCACTACGCGCAGGAGCAAGAAGCTCCCCATCTTGTTGTCCGCAAGCGCTTGCTCGGCGGCAAGCTCCTGGCCAAAGGCATCGTGGTTGAGCACGCACGTGCCGGCAACGCAGCGCTTATCCTGCGCCACGGCCTCGTAATCGAAGGCGCGTCCCAGCGCGCTTTCCACCAGGCCGCACAGGATGCGGAACAGGTTTTGGTAGTACAGGGTCATTTGGCTTTCGGCCACGTGACTCACAAAGATCAACACGGCGGGGGCTCCATCGCGCTCGATCGCATAGCCAAACATCGGAAGCCCCGGCGTCAGTGCGCGGTTCACCCACAAACCAGAGATCGAACCTTGGAGCACGGGCGCAAGGTCGTCGAGCGAGAGCGAGCGCGGCACATTGTTGGAAATCGCCGGGCTCGCCGCTACCAGGCGCGCAAATGCCCCGCCCGAAACATGGTAGATCGTCACCGAATCGTTCTCGAGAATCTCGCCCAACAGCTCGCAGCACTTGCGGTATATATCACGCGGGTTGAGCACGTCGAGCTCTTGCGTCACGGCAAAGATCTTGCCAAAGCTGTCGTGGCGCCCCACAATCTGTCGCTTATAGGCACGCTTGTCCTCAATCGCGTCGTGATAGAGCCGCGTTAGGAACGTGTTGCGGTTTCGCACAAGCTCGTTCTCGTCACGCTCCGCCTTAACGGCCTCGCTGTTGCGCAGCTGCACATAGCCGCACACGGCGCCCACCACAAAGTACGCGATAAACGGCAACCAGTTAGACGGCTCATAGAACAGGCCCTGGAAGGTATAGCCGTACAGGGCAAAATAGCTCACGGCCAGACCAATCGACGCCAGCAGCGCGGCGACCAGGCCAAAGTCGAGCCCGTAGAGCGTGCCAATCAGGACCACATAGAGCAGACGATAGTCGAGCACGTTGAGCTGGGCCGATTGGGAGAACAGATGCTCCAGCACCTCGAACAGCACCCAGGCAACGCCCGTCTCCAGGCATTTAATGGGCAGCGCGCGCAGCTGAATGCGATCGATGGCGGCGCGCAAGGGGTTGACCTTCTTAGCGCGGGTGTTAGCCCAGCGGGCGTGGATGGTCGAAAGATCGCGCAGCAGGTCGTAACGCTGAAACCAGCCATATCGTTTGCGAACGACATCGCTTGCGGGTAACGCATAGCCGATCGACTCGTCATACGCAACGGACAGCCCGGGGAACAGGCCCTGGAGCGCGCCGCCTAGGTCGCCCGCTGTGCGATGGAAAGCATCTGCAACGTCGAGCGTCTCAAAGGTCGCATCCCAACTATCAAAGACGCGATGCACCAGCACCGCTAGCTCCACCGCGCACAGCAGGGGAAACGGCGCGTCCGCGACACCTTGGAGCGCGACCGATCCGGTCGAACAGGCTTCGAACAGCGGTACCAAGAAGGGGTCGTTGAGCGCCATGGAGGCGGTATAAAGATAGGGAGTGCACAGGATCTTGGCCTGAATGCCATCTTGCGAGGCGTAGTAGCGACAGAGGTCGTTGGCCGCGCGGGCGATAATGCCCTTACCCGTTTGGGCGGCAGCATCTGTAGCATCAAGCGAATCGGCATTGCTCACTGCGCCACCAGCACCCTTCGCGCCCGCAGGCCCCGCCACAAACAGCAGCTGCGCACGGCGGCCCATACAGGCACGAAACACTGAGCGCAGCAGCTCGATGTCGCCAAAAGTCTCGGTATGCGGAGTGAGATAAGTAGAGAGGTAGACCACGCGGTCAAACTCATAAGCCTGGTCCAGGTGGCGCAGCAACTCTTTCCACGAGCTGTGGGACGATGACTCGCGCTGCGCATCGTCTGCAGCTACAACCTGAACGTGGTCACCGGGAAACGCCTTGGCACAAAAGTCGTCGTCAACATACGCGGTATTGCCAACAACCAGCACCTCCATGGCGCACCCCTTCCCTTAAATTCCACTTCTGCCATAGTCAAACATGCGTATTGTACGCTGTCAACGCGAGTTGAAACGCCTTTAAGGCTGTTTTAAGAACTTTTTTAGAGGATGTGGGGACATCGAGAGTGCTAAATGAGCGCCCAATCCGGAAGTAAGGCGAAAATCCGAGAACTGCCGACCAGGCCCCAGTTTTGAGCTCCGGCGACCTGCGGTTTTGTTGCCAAAAAACGGGTCGCGCTCTGCGAGTTTCTATTTTTCCCGCACTTCCAGAAATAAATGGCGAAGGGGACTCTTTAGAACAAACGAATACCCAAACCCCTCTTAATCGCCTTGTTCAAAACGTCGTTAAGCCGCTTAGGCCAATTCGCAATAAAGAAAAGGCAGGTGCAGCATGCACAAAATGAATCATTGTTCAGACGACCAATCTCATTGAGCAAAAGTTTAGAATGATTGATGTCCGCCACAGTCGCAGCTAAGTCAGCCATGCACTCGTTTGCATTTTGCGTCGCCTGTTCATTAGTTAACCAAAGCGACCTCAGGGCATGAACGGCAATAATGCAAGCAAATGTATAGCCATCTATACGCCCAATATCCGCAAGCGAATCTCCCCTCCTGGCAACCCAGTCCTTATAAGATCGCTGACCAAAAATAACATCTAAAGGAATAAGGGCATCATCCAGAGAGAAATACTTCAAGGGATCAAAATCACGATATGCTTCAACCGATGGATAGCTTAGATATAGCTGACCCATATCAGTGCTATCGCAGTAATAGTCTTGCATTAGCTCAAGCCGCTTAAAATCGAGCCGATTATCCTGAGGATCTAAGTCAAATATGAGCAAGGTGTCAGTAAAACTGGATTCGAGAAGCCGAGCCGCAGCATCTTTGTCTGAAAGAAGCTCGGCAACAAAGGGCTTAAGATCAACGGCCTCAAAATCGCAACCGTATTCTTGAAAGAGCTTATTTAGAAAATCGTGAACGTTGATCTTGACTGGAACAATTTGATGATTGTCTGAAAGGTCAAATGATTCAAACAATCGCTCCATCAACTGAGGCTCGCGCTTGGCACCTTCAACAATAAGCAGTACATTCTTTTCGGATGAGCTGTACATGACTAGTCAAACTCTCCGGCACGGAGGAGTTTTTCAATGTTGTTGCCGAGCCTCAACTCGCGATCGGTGGAATCGGCCAAAGTACGGATGCCATTTTTTGCAGAGATTTGATATACGCAGTCAGGCCGCATAACGCCATTCTTAACAAGCGAAGTGTTGTGAGTGGAACACAGTATCTGACATGACGTCTTGGAAGCAAAGAGCTTCAAAAGGCTCTCTGCCATCTCAAAGTGACAAAAAGCGTCAAACTCATCTATGAACAAAAAGCTGGCAGACTCGTTAAGCTCAAGCTCAGAGAACAACTTAACCAGAGTTCTTGTACCGCTGGAGCATGCCTCGACAAACGGGATGTATCGCATGGGATGATTGAAATACAGAACAGGCGAGCCATCGGACTCTTTAATAACGATCAGGGACTCATCGACTCCAAAATTACGAATAAATGACTCAAATTCCGCAACTTTGTTCTCGCGTATGATTTTGTCGATTACCTTTCTTGTTTCAAACCCTTTTAATCGAAAAAAGTCCATGCGAATCAGCCTCATGCGCGAAACAAATTGTCGCAACTCCGCCAAGACGCCTAAAACATTAGTTGGAAGACTGCTCGTAATGTATGAAAGAAGGCTCAAAGAGGTATCAAAGAATTCAAAATTGATCCCAGCTGCACCGATTCGTTCAAGGTGGTTCTCTATGAAAACGCCGCGTGAATTATTGAAATCGAAAATGAGGCTCTTATCAATCGATAAGCTCTCGTGAAGCCAAGTAGTGGGAGAAGTCTTTTCATAGCTGTAATTGATTTCGCGACCGTCAAATTCAAAGACATAAGTGAACTGTGCCATGCCTCGCCCACAATCAGCATTCAAAAACAGGCGATCGTCCTGGTCAAAATAATCGAATGCCTTTGGAAAGCCGAGCGTAATGTCGAATAAAGCTGAACCAAAATTTGATTTACCAGACGCATTTCTGCCGATCAAAAGCGCGGTTTTCACGGTTCCGTTTTTAACGTTATTTTCTGCAAACTGGTAATCACGAGAAGCTGCAAAATTAAATGAAACCGGAGTCGAAAAATTCCTATAGCCATCAACAGTAAAACACTTAAGCATGAGAGTCTCCTATCTCTTGCCGTAATTATATTACGGCAAGAGATAGGAGAGTCTAATCAAATACTCCATTACGAGAAAAGTAATGTGACCAAAGTCCATGCGAGCAAAAAACACCCGCAATTTGGTCTATTCCCAACTGAGACGTAAGTTTTGACAGGCCGAATCTTACATCCAAAAAAGAGGGCCGACACATCAACCCTCTTCAGGTGTCGCCCGAAGGCTTCCACCGCAATTGACTCTTTTTTGTCGATATCCTCCGTTTGTCTACAAACTCGACCACCAGTTGAAACCACACGCTCGAGACCGCCAAACTTGGCAAAATATTCTTCTCATCATGGACGCAAAGAGAGAGACGGCCGTCCAGAAGAACAGCCGCCTCTCCGCAGG
>CABUUB010000045.1 GCA_902494625.1 uncultured Collinsella sp. | reverse complement strand
GTGCTGGTGTCAGCCCCCCCCGCTGGTTTAGGAGACTTTAACTTGTGTGGCTTGCGAGCTAGCGGGCCTGCTTTACCTTGGCCGCCGCCTCGACAAACGACTTCCACAGATTAAAGTCGGTCTCGAGCGTCTGCCAGGTGTACTCGGGATGCCATTGCACGCCCAGGCAGAACGGCTGGCCCTCGACTTCGATGCACTCGGGAACGCCGTCGGTTGCCTTGGCGACCAAGCGCGTGCTCTTGCCCAGACGATCGACGCAGCAGTGATGTGCCGAGTTGGTCTGGATCAGCCTGTGCCCGCCAACCGCGCGCTCCAGCAGCGAGCCCGGCACGACCTCGACGGGGTGCACGGGATCGTTGAGCACGTGGGTGTGACGCCACTGCGTGCGACCCTCGCGCGCACCCAGGCTCGGCACGTCCATGCACAGGGTGCCGCCGGTGGCGACGTTGAGCAGCTGCGTGCCGCGGCAGGTGGTAAAGAGCGGCTTCTTGGCGCGAAGCACCTCGTTAACCAGCTTAAACTCAAAACGGTCGCGAATCTCGCAGCATAGTGTGGGGTCGTAGGGGCGCTCGTCGCCCCAGCGCTTGGGGTTGACGTCCGGGCCGCCGGGAATAGCGATGCCGTCGGCGATATCGACGTAATGACGGATGACCTCAATGTCTTCTGTGATGGACATCTGCAGCGGCAGGCCGCCGGCGGCAAGAATGGCATCGACAAAGACACTTGCGATTTCCTCGTTGGGGGAGAGCGTCTCGCTCAAAAACGGCTTTGCCTCTTCCCAACGCGGCGCGACGAGGATGAGTGGGCGGTCGGCGGGGGCGACGTCGACATGTGGGGTGTAGGACGATGAAGTACGGGTTCCGATCATGGGAGTGGCTTTCGAATCCGGGTGGACATGGTGCAGGGGTGGCGCGGGGCAAACGCTGGTGATGAATTTGCCCGCGTGGCAATTGGGCTAGTGGCCCTTAATGGAGTTGAGGAAGTCCTGGGCGCGCTTGGTCTGGGGGTGGTCGAAGAACTCGTCGGGCGTGCCGGTTTCCACGATCTGGCCGTCGGCCATAAACACGACGCGGTCGGCCACGCGGCGGGCGAAGTTCATCTCGTGTGTGATGACGATCATCGTCATGCCCTGCTGTGCCAGACGGACCATGACCTCGAGCACCTCGTTGATCATCTCGGGGTCAAGAGCGCTCGTGGGCTCGTCGAAGAGCATGGCCTTGGGCTGCATGGCAAGCGAGCGGGCGATGGCTACGCGCTGCTGCTGGCCGCCTGAGAGCTGCGCGGGCACCTTATCGGCCTGCTCGGCAACGCCCACGCGGCTCAGCAGGTCCATGGCGCGCTCGCGGGCTTCGTCCTTGGAGACGCCCAGCACATCGACCGGTCCCAGCATGACGTTCTGTAACACGGTCATATGTGCGAACAGGTTGAACTGCTGAAACACCATGCCCAGTTCGGCGCGCATGCGGGCAAGATCCTTGCCTTCCTGCGGCAGGGGCTTGCCCTCGATGAGGATCTCGCCCGAGTCGATGGTTTCCAGGCGGTTGATGGTGCGGCACATGGTCGACTTGCCCGAGCCCGAGGGCCCGATCACAACGACGACCTCGCCGCGGTCGACCGAGAGATTGATGTCGTTGAGGACGTGTAGATCGCCATAGTGCTTATCGACGTGTCTGAGCTCGATCAGCGGCTGATTGCCGGTGGAAGAGGTGCTCTGTGCCATGGTGCTCGGCTCCTTATGACTCGAAATGGTAAAGCGTTAGCGGATGATGGTCGCGCCGGTCTTGTGCGAAACGTAGACAGCGGCCTTGTTGATCGCGACGTTGATGAGGATGTAGATGACCGCGATAACCAGGTAGACCGACACGAGGGCGTCGTAGTTGGTAATGAGCACGCGGGCGTTTTGCATGAGATCGGGGTAGCTCACCACATAGGCGACGGTGGTGTCTTTGACTACGACCACAAGCTGCGAAATCAACGACGGAATGATAAACCGAATAGCCTGCGGCAACACGATTATAAAGGTGATTTTGGCCTTGGAGAGACCGAGCGCCTGGGCCGCCTCGACCTGACCGCGCGGCACGGCATTGACGCCGGCGCGGAAAATCTCGGCCAGCACGCCGGCCGCAGCGAGCGCGACAGGCAGCGTGAGCATCCAAAACGACGGTAGCGCGATCTTGTACTGGGGCAGCACCAAAAAGAAGAAGTAGATGAACAGCAGGCTCGGCACACCGCGGAAGAAATCGGTGAGCACGCGGCAGACCAGCTGCAGCGGCTTAATGTCGCTGGTACGGCCGAGCATAAGGGCTAAGCCCAGCACCAGCGCGATGGCGCCAGCGGTGAGTGCAACCTTGATGGTGCCCTCAAAGCCGGCAAGCAGGAACTTCCAGGTGGTGAGGTGCGTAAAGAAATACCAATAGTGGACCGAAAGCTGGCCGGTCACATAGAAGCGCTGCAGCACCAGGGCGACGAGCGCGGCGACGGCAACAAGCGAGATGGCGGTGCCGATGCGAATCTTGGCGCGCATCTTGGGGCCGGGAGCCTCGTAGAGCGCATCGCGCATGGTAAGCGCGGAGGTGGAGTGCTTGCTCATCGGAGGATCCTCACCTTCTTATCGATGTAGTTGCCAATGTGGCTCACCACAAAGGCCGTGCCCAAGTAGCCAAGCGCCGAGATAAAGAACGCGGCGACGCCGCCGAGCGAGCGCGTGTTGATGTAGCTCACCACGCCGGTGAGCTCCTGCGGTTTAAGCGGCACCTGGCTGCCGAGCGCGGTGGTGAGCATGACAGCGATAAAGAGGTTGGTCATGGGCAGCACACTCGAGCGCAGCGCCTGCGGAATCACGATCTTGGCGAGGATACGGCTGAAGCTCATGCCGAGCGAGCGGGCGGCTTCCACCTGGCCGACGCCAACGGTGTTGATGCCGCTCATAAAGTTCTCGGAGCCAAAGGCCGAGCCCAAAAGGACCGTGGCGACGATAACGCAGGTGCGGTAGGGCAGGACGACCTTGAGCGGCGGCAGCGCATAGACGACGATGATGAGCAGCGCAATGCCGGGGATGTTACGGAAGACCTGGACATACAGGTCGCCAAAGACGCGCAGCGGCTTGAGCGGCGACACGCGCATCACGGTGACGGCGACGGCCAGCACCATGGCGATGGCAAACGACTCAAGCGTCATGCCCCAGGTTGCTAGCAGCGCGTCGATATAGTTCTGGCCATAGAGCGACCAGAGCTCGGAGAGACTCATGCGGACCTCCCGCCGATAAGGAAAGGGGCTCCCGTGTGTACGGAAGCCCCGACAACTCATTGAGGAAACAGTTTATCGCAATAAAGCGTATTGTGCGTTTCCATATGGTTTCGTTGCGGCCGTTACCAGGCTCCCTGCCTAGGCACCGATCTCGGGCAGCTCGGGAACATTGGTGTCGCCCGTGCGGTCGCCGATGCAGATCTGCCACAGCTCGGTCCAGGTGCCGTCGTCCTCGATCTTCTTAAGGAAGTCGTTGACAAAGGCGACGCCGTCGGAATCGAGCGGCAGGCCGATGCCATAGGGCTCCTTGCTGCCGAAGGGCTTGCCGGCGATCTTGTACTTACCGGGCTCGCGGACCAGGGCGCTCTGCTGCATGTTGTTATCGATGACATAGGCGTCAACGCGACCCTGCTGGAGTGCCTGACGGGCTTCCTCGTCGGTCTTGAACTCCTGCTGGCTGGCCTTGGGAGCGAACTCCTCCAGGATGGCGGGGCCGTTGGAGCCAGACTGGACGGCGACGTTCTTGTCGGCCAGGTCGTCGACGCTCTTGATGTCGTCGTTATCGGCGAGCACCAGGATAGCCTGCTGGGTGTAGTAGTAGGGACCGGCAAAGGAGACGAGCTCCTTGCGCTCGTCAGTGATGGTGTAGGTGGCAAAGACGGCGTCGACCTGGCCGTTCTGCAGGACAGACTCGCGCGTGTCCGAGGTCACCTGGGTAATCTCGACCTTGTTCTCGCCCAGAATGTAGTTGGACAGGAGCTGTGCGATACCGGCATCGAAGCCGCGGGTCTGACCGTCTTTCTCGTTGAGGAGGGAGAAGAGCGTAGAGGTCTGAACGCCACCGATCTTAAAGACGCCGGCGTCCTTGACGGCCGTGGCCCAGGTGCTGGCGGCGATGGCATCGTCATCGGCCTTGGGGCCGTTGTCGACGAGCTTGTCGAACGCCTTGGCGTCGAGCGTGGTGGAAGCCTCGGTATCTTCGGAGCTCTTGGAGGAGCCGGCGGCGGAACCCTTGTCGGCCTCGGCACTGGTGTCGGAGCAGCCGGCAAGACCAAGGCCGGCGACGGTTGCGAAGGTGGCGGCGACGAAGCCGCGGCGGTCGAGAACGACCTGCTGGGAGAGGTTCTTGCTCATAGGAGAACACCTTTCTCAATAAAATCCCTAGCGGTTGAGTAGAGTTATACCCTATCGCGCTCAAATGGGTCAACACGAAATAACTCAGAAACATACTTGCCCTATGGGTAATTCTACCTACCAAAAAGTGACAGGTTTATTTTGGCAGGTTTTATCTGGGCAAACGCCGATTATTACAGCTGAGATAGCGCTTTGAAATCCACCACAAAGGGGACAGGCACCTTTGTGGTGGTTCTTGCAGATGTGGCGGCCTGCCTTGCTGTTTTGTCTCAATCTGTAACAGTTAGACGGGAATTCGGACCCTAGAAGTTACAGATTGAGATAATCGCGTCGCGAAAACAAAAACCTCCGCAGGGGTGCTTCCCTTGCGGAGGTTTTCTTACTCGTTGAGTAGTCTCACGGCATCGGCGGCCATGTTCTCGCCCGTCATGCCGTTCTGAGCGAGCAGCTCGTTGGGGTCGTAGCGGTCGGGGAAGCCCTTGGCGATGCCGAAGGTGCGCGTGCGCACAGGTGTGCAGGCCAGATAGCACGCGACGCGCTCGCCCCAGCCGCCGTCCAAGATGCCGTCCTCGAGGGTGACGACGACGCGATGCTCGGCGGCAAGGCTGTCAAGGAACTCACGGTCAAGCTCGGTTGCAAAGCGCGGGTTGACGAGCGTGGCCTCGATACCGTACTCGGCGGCCAAGCGGTTTGCCACGCGCTCGCCCAGCTCAAAGAAATCGCCGAGCGCGAGCACGGCCACATCGCGGCCTTGGCGCACCACGTTGTAGCGAACGGCGCTGTAGTCGGTGTCCTCGGCGGGCGCCAAATCGGGGCGGCTAACCAGGCCAATGCCCGGTACGCGGATCGCCACGGGATGCTCGCGGTGGTCGAGCGACCAGCTCAGCATGGACAGATATTCCTCCATGCAGGCCGGCGCCAAGTAGCGCATGTTGGGAAGTCCGCCCAGCATGGAAATATCAAAGAACGAGAGGTGCGTCTCGGATGTGGTGCCGAAGATCGACGCGCCAAACACCAGGATGGTTGCCGGGGCGTCGTTGAGGCACAGGTCGTGCCACAGTTCGTCGTAGGCGCGCTGCAAAAACGTGCCGTACACACCAAAGACTGGCTTGGCGCCCGAGCGCGCAAGCGCGGTGGCAAAGGTCACGGCGTGCTCCTCGGCAATGCCCACATCGACGAACTGTTTGCCGGCGGCAGCGCGAAGCTCGGGTGTAAAGCCCATGATGTAGGGCGTGGCGGCCGTGATGCCCACGACCTGCGGATCGCGCTCGATGGCGGCGCTGAGCGCCTCGCCCGTAATGTCGGCATAGGTGCGCGGCGCAGGCTCGCTCGGATGGCCCGGGCAGAGCTTGCGTCCAGTTGCCATGTCAAACGGACCCACGTGGTGCCAGCGCTCGGGGTCGTTCTGGGCGGGCTCAAAGCCCTTGCCCTTGGCGGTGGAGACGTGCAGCACGATGGGATGATCGATATTGCGCAGTTCCTGCAACGCGTCGACGAGGGCCAACACGTCGTTACCGGCGTCCAGATAGCGGTAGTCGAGCCCCATCGCGCGGAAAACGTTGCGCTCACAGGTGCCGTTGCTGGCGCGCAGCTCGGCCAGATTGCGATACAGGCCGCCATGGTTCTCGGCAATGGACTGGTCGTTGTCGTTGACGATGATGATCAGGTTGCTATCGAGTTCGGCGGCATTGTTAAAGCCCTCAAACGCCAGGCCGCCCGAAAGCGAGCCGTCGCCAATGATGGTGATGACGTTGTACGCATCGCCCGCCAGGTCACGAGCGTGCGCCAGGCCGCAGCCCAGGCTCACCGACGTGGAGGTATGGCCCATGGCGAACAGGTCGTGCTCGGACTCGTCGGGATTGGCAAAGCCAGAAGCCTCACCATAACGCTCCGGATCGATATAAGTGTACGCGCGCCCGGTCAGCGCCTTGTGGGCGTAGGTCTGGTGCGAAACGTCAAAGACAATCTTGTCGATGGGGGAGTTAAACACGCGATGAAGCGCAACCGTAAGCTCAACGACGCCCAAGTTGGGGGCAACGTGTCCGCCGACGGCGGCGGAGCTTTCGAGGATTGCCTGGCGGATCTCGCCGCAGAGCTGCGGGAGCTCGGCGCGATTAAGAGCCTTGACGTCCTCGGGCGTTGTCGTTTGCGTAAGCAGCATCGTTGTGGGTTACTCCATGCGAATCGTGCGCCGGCACTCCCTCGGCCGGCACAATTGCACAAGACAGTCTCGCACATTTTGGCGTTTGATATGTGACGGCGGCGCGGTAATTCGCCAACTGGTGGGGCAAAACGTTTTGTCCGATGCCATACTGATATGTTCCATGATGTTTTTATCGATTGTGCACAGGCCGTGGCTTGCCGCCGTGAGCCGCTGGAAGGAGGCCGCATGTCCGATACCGTTCGTGCCGAGAAAATCGCGCACGAGGTCGACTATGCCGCCCGCCAGCTGGCCCAGGCGGGACGCTTGGACCTGACGCACGAGTTTATCCAGCATGGCGACGTGACGGTCTATGCACATGTGACTTCGGTAGCGCGGGCGAGCCTGTCCTTTGCCGAGCGCTTGGGCCGTGCTGGCATTTCGGTCGACCGTGCCTCGCTGCTGCGCGGGGCCTTGCTGCACGACTACTTTCTCTATGACTGGCACGACCCCGACCCGAGCCATCGACTGCACGGATTTCGGCATCCATTTTTTGCCCTGGCGCGTGCGGAGGAGGATTTTGAGCTGACGTCGCGCGAGCGGAATATTATCGTGCGGCATATGTTTCCGCTGGTGCCGGTGCCGCCGACGTGTCGTGAGGCATGGATTGTGTGCCTGGCGGATAAATGGTGTGCTCTGCGCGAGACGATCGCCGGCCGTCTGCCGCGCAAGGACGAGGCAGACGATAGCGTGAGTGGCGAATCGAGCGAAAAGAGGAGAGGGTAGACGGTGGGGACCGCGATTGACATGGCGTTTGGCGGCGCGACGCTTGCCGCCTGCCCACTCTCGGCACTGGTGCTCTCGTTTGCCTTTTACGGGTTTTGCGGCTGGGCATGGGAGTCGACAGTATGCGCCATGCTCAATCACGGACGATTTGCCAACAGTGGCTTTTTGCTGGGGCCGTGCTGCCCCATCTATGGCGCGGGCGGCATAGCCTGCTGGCTTTTGTTGCGCGGGATTCCGGATGCCTCGAGCCAGTTTGTCGCTGCAGCGCTCGTGTGCAGCGTAATCGAGTACAGTGTGGGCCTTCTATTGGAAAAAACAACGGGCGCGCGCTTTTGGGATTATTCGCACCTGCCGTTTAACCTGCACGGACGTATCTGCCTGTACTGGGCCTGCGCGTTTGGCCTGGGTTCGTTGTGCATTTGCCGTTTGGTGGAGCCGGCATTGCTGGGACTGCTTGGCCATCTGCCGGTGCTGATTGTGCGGCTGTCCGCCTTTATCGTCGCGGTCGCGATGATGGTCGACGCGGCATGCTCGTTGGCGAGCTGGCGGCGTCTGTCCGATCAGCTGGAGCGCGTCCGGGCCGACCTTGCCGACCGCATCAACGAGTCGCTTGCCGATGCCTCGGACTCAATGCTCGAGCGCATTCCCGAATCGACGATTGACTCGGTGGCGCAGACGCATATCCGTAGCCGTGCCGTTAACGCGTGGCTGGCCGAGCTGGGTGACGCCGCGCTCGATGCCCTGCGCGAGAAGGCTTCGATGCCGACGTTTATCGCGGATGGTGCTCGCGGCCTGGCGCTTGCCGCCCGCCGCGTGGCCGATGCCGCGCCGAGCATGCCGCGTCCGTCGCTCAGTCGTCGCCTTGCCGGCAAGCGCATGAGCCGTCCGGTGCCAAGCGTGTCGCTCAGCCGACGCGACCTGCGCTTCTTCAATGCCTTCCCGCGCTTGCGCATCAACCGCTATGAAGGCGTCATCCGAGCAACTAATCTCCGCGACCGCGCCCGCGAGCTGTTTCGGCGCTAGCCGGGACGGGCACGCTCACGGCTCCCTTGCTCGCGTATTTCCCGTCCGTTTCGCGTCCTTTGCCGTGCCGTTTCCAAGATTGCGGCACCGTTTCCATTCGACAACGCAGCGTTTAACAACGCCGCATCTGGTCTACACCAGTTGCCCCTCGGCCGCATTATGGGCGCCGACAACGTTCATGCGACCAAGGGGGACGAATGTACGATACGGGATCGACAACCTTTATGCTCATCTGCACCATGCTCGTGTTTTTAATGACACCGGGTCTGGCGTTTTTCTATGGCGGCCTGTCCAGGCGCAAAAATGTCATCAACACCATGCTCATGTGCTTTGGCGCCATTGGCCTGGTTGGCGTGCTGTGGATTGTTGCCGGCTGGTCGCTGGCCTATGGCGGTGACGGCTCGAGCCCGTTTATTGGAGGCCTTGACCAGCTGCTGTGCCTGCCGGTGCTCAACCAGGTGCTGCAGGCGGCCGAGGGCACCGCGACGGACGGCGCTGTCTACCCTCAGATCATCAACATCGCCTTTCAGATGGCGTTTGCCATGATCACCGCGGCCATCGTTACAGGCAGCCTGGCTGGACGCGTTAAGTTTGGCGCTATGGTGACGTTTTTGGGTATTTGGTTGCTCGTGGTCTACGCGCCGCTCGCCCACATGGTGTGGGGCGGCGAGGGCTCCTTTATCGGTGACATCATCGGTGCGCTCGATTTTGCCGGCGGCGACGTGGTACACATTTCGTCCGGTCTTACCGGCCTGATCCTCTGCTTAATGCTCGGCCGTCGTCGCGGCTTTGGCATGGTGAGCTACCGTCCGCATAATGTACCGTTTGTGGCGCTGGGCGCTGGCCTGCTTTGGTTTGGCTGGTTTGGCTTTAACGGCGGCAGCGAGTTTAAGGCCGACGCCGTGGCGGCGCTCGCCATCCTCAACACCGTGACGGCCAGCGCAGCGGGCATGGTCTCGTGGCTTGCCGTCGAGCGCGTGCACACCGGTCGTCCCACGCTGGTGGGCGCCAGCACCGGTCTGGTTGCGGGCCTTGTGGTGGTCACGCCCGGCGCGGGCTTTGTCGAGCCGTGGGCAGCGCTGGTCATGGGCCTGATCGTGTCGCCCGTCTGCTACTTGGCCATTAGCCATCTTAAGACCAAGTTTGGCTACGACGACGCGCTCGACGCGTTTGGTTGCCACGGTATCGGCGGCATCTTGGGCGGCGTGCTCACGGGTCTGTTCTGCGTGCCGGAGCTTTCGTGGACCGGCAAGGGCGGCCTGTTCTACACGGGCGACGTGTCGCTGCTCGTCTCGCAGGTCCTGGGCATTGTGGTGACGGTCGCTATTGTGCTGGTGCTCGATTTGCTGATCGCCGCGGTGGTCAAGGCGCTCTTCCACGGTAGCCTGCGCGTGGATGAGGCCGACGAGGCACTGGGCCTGGATGCGAGTCAGCACGGCGAGAGCGCCTACCCTTCGTTCTCCGGACTCGATTAGCAGCTTCCCCAAGCACCGCACCTCGGCCTTCAATCGTCGTTTGCGTACCTTAAGTACGCGGCACTCCTCTTTCAGGCCGATCTGCGGCACTTGGGAAACCTGCTAAGACCTGTTAGTTGCACTTATCTGATCTACAAGGTTGGTCTGTGGCACCTGGAAAACCCGTGCCATGTGAGGGACAATTCATTTCTTTTTTTGAAGAGAGGAATTCACTATGAAGAAGATTACGGCAATCGTTCGTGCCGAGAAGCTTGAGGTTCTTAAAGACGCGCTGTTTGCTGCTGATGTTCGCGGTATGACTATCAACCAGGTGCAGGGCTGCGGCGCGCAGCATGGCTGGAAGGAATACGTGCGCGGCAACGAGTTGCTTGTCAACACGATCCCTAAGGTGCAGTTCACCCTCATCTGCGCCGATGAACATGTCGACGGCATTGTCGAGATTATCTGCAACGCCGCTCGCACCGGTGCCGTTGGAGACGGCAAGATTTGGGTCGAGCCGGTCGAAGAAGTCATCCGCATTCGCACCGGCGAACACGGCCCCGCCGCGGTGTAGAATCGACCGCCTGCCATCCGCAACGTTAAAATGCTGCAATGAGGCACAAGACTTGCGTTGCGGATGGACGGATTATGGGTCGTAATAAATATCCCGAGGAGACGGTCACGAAGATTCTCGATGCGGCGCTGGAGCTATTCTGCGCACAGGGTTATGAGGGGACGAGCATTCAAGATATCGTCGACCGCCTCGATGGCATGACCAAGGGTGCTGTCTATCATCACTTTAAGAGCAAAGAGGAGATTTTCAACGCCGCATTTGATCGGGCAATGGCTCCGATTGTTGAGCACCGTCGCTCAATGCTTGGTATCGGTAATATGACTGGAGCCCAAAAGCTCAAGCGGCTGTATGCGCCCGAGTCCGTCGTTCCGCAAATTGAGCTATGGGCTCGCATGCATCCTGCGGCAGATCCGGTAAAAAGCTCGCGGCTGCTGGCGATGCAGTACCAAGGTTCGTTTGACGAGTCGGCCGATGGCAATCTCTTGCCAGTAATCGAGGAGGGCATCGCCGACGGCTCCATTGCGTGCGAATGCCCGCGCGAAGCAGCGGAGGCCGTATCGTTGTTAGCGAATCTTTGGCTGCTGCCATTGTTCCGTCCGCTCGAGCCCAAGGAGCGAATGCTTGCTCGCGCACAATGTTTGGCGCAGATGGCGGCCGCGGTGGGGCTTGATTTGGGTAATGAAGTGCTCCAGACAACGGCCCAGATTTGGGACGTATGGAACCGTGCCGGGTGGTAATATAGATACCAACGGTATGTAATTGATTTGTGAGGGTAGCCACGGCTGCCCTTTTCAAGTCATTAAATACATACTAACAGTATGTATTTGGGGGCAGGCTTATGGCTGGGATGCGAAGAATTAGCGTTTCATTGGCGCCAAACACAGTGCGATCTATCAGGCTATTTGGTCTTCTTGTTGCACAGCTGTGTGCGTATTCGATGCTGTCGGCACTGTGCTTTGCGTGCCCGCTTTACTTGTTCGATTGCAGCGGCTCCTCAACGTTATATGGCGCCGTCGCGGCGATAGCGTTCATACCGGGCGTGCTCGCGACTCCGGTTGGCGGGATTTTGGCGGATGGGGGAAGACATCGCGGGGTTCTTGTGGTACTCGGCATTGTTCTGATGGCTGCATCACTGCTGTTTATCCCCATGAAGCGTTCGCTGCCTCTTGCGGTTGTCGTGGCAGCAATGCTTTGCGTCCAATATGGCATCCAATCGCTGCTGAAACCGATGCTTCAAATTGAGGCGGTGCGCATGACGGGCCAAGAAAAGGTTGAGCGTGCCACTGCGTTGGTCTCGCAGATAATCATGATGAGCAATATCTTGGGGCCTGTAGTCGGGACGGCAGTCTATGGGTGCTTTGGTATCGATACTCTATGCGAAACCGCGGCGTTGACGTTTACGATTTCAGCCCTGCTGTTCGGGGGCGCACTCAAGCAAAATGCCTCATCTGAAACGATGGGAGACGGCGCGACTCGTACGACACGCCGAAACGTTTTTCGGGAGTTGATTCGGTACCTGTCTCAAAACTCATCATTGCTCGTTGTGTTTTTGATTGCGGCTATTTTGAACCTTGCGTTAGTTGGGTTAACGATTGGTGCTCCCGTTATTGTTGCAAAGCATCTCGGAATGCAGTCATCCTTTGTTGGGATTATTGAGGTGGCTATGGGCTTAGGTGGTCTTGCCGGCAGTGGTTTGATCGGTATTTTGCCGCATCGTTTTTCCTTCAAGGGCATATGTCGATATGTTGCGATGATCTGTTTTGGAGTCGTACCGATTATTGTCACGCTACTGAGCGGTCCTGATGAATTAGCGTTTGCCGCGCTTGCGGCCGGCTCGGCATGGATCATGGCGTGGGCAAGCATTACATCGGTCGAAATCGTTTCATTCGTTCAGCGGTCAGCGCCAAAGGAACTCTGCGGAAAAGTGCTGGCACTCGTTTATATGACGCTTTCCTGTGCAACGCCTATTGGCCAATTGGTTTACGGGCTCGCATATGATCGATGGACACCGGCGATTGTATTTGCAGGCATGTTGGCGGTGCTGACGTTGACGACGGCGCTGTTTTATCGGCTGAAAAGTCGCTTATGGCGAATGTCTTAAGGCACTGGGGCACCGTGAATTTGTGGAGGCAGTGGCACGTCGCGCCGGGACGCCATTGTTTGGGCGCGCCCGTTCTCGTCTACAATATCGTGCAGACGAAGGAGAGGCATGCCCATGATCAAGATGTTTGCGAGTGACTTAGACGGGACGCTACTGAACGCCCTGCACGAGGCAGACGGGACCATCCGCCGTGCCATTCGCGAGCTGACCGAGGCTGGCCTGCATGTGGTTCCCGCGACTGGACGCTCGACGCTGCCGATCGGCGAGCATGGCTTTACGGGCCTGGCGCTTGACGCCTGCTGCTCCAATGGGTCCATCGTGCGCGACAGCCATGGCGAGGTGCTCAAAACCTGGACCATCGACCCGCAGATTACCGAGGAGCTGCTCAAGGAGTTTCCGGATATCTGTTTTGACTGCTCCACGCCCGATGGCATGTTCTCGAGTGGATCGTTCGAGATGCACCAGGCAGGCTTTAAAAAAGACAGTCCTATCAAGCGCATCGTGATGCGCGGTATGCGTGCACGTGGCGGGTACCACGAGGAACAGTATTTCGACCAGTCGATCGGTGACATCCTGCGTCATGACGTGTGCAAGATCAATTGCCGCGTGATTTCGCCCGAGCTGGAGCGCGACCTTAAGGCGTATTTGGCCGAGCGTTCGGACCGTGTGGTCAACGCGCCGTTTGATCCGGTGATGTTTGAGATCACGGACGTGGCGTGCAACAAGGGCGAGAGTGTGGCCTGGCTGGCGGGTTACTACGGTATTGCCGAGGACGAGGTCGCGGTCTACGGCGACGGCGGCAACGACATCGCCATGCTCAAGCGTTTCCGCCACAGCTACGCGACCAAAAACGCTGGCGATGCAGCTAAGGCCGCCGCGAGCGCGACCATCGGCAGCTGCATGGTCCACGCCGTCCCCAAACACATGCTCGCCACTATGCATAAACAGAACTCCCGCACCATCATCGAATAATGTGACAAAGGGACTATCCCTTTTTCACGAGAACCCTGCACCCTTGGCATGCGAACATGTATTCGTATATATAACTAGGCTCTGGTAGAATCGGTATCGTTGACGGCAGTTCCTTGTGCCGGGCAGCGCCTTTCATCTGATGGGAGGTGATGCCCATGACCGATTTGATTGATTTCGTGAGACTTCTGACCGCTTTGGTCTCGTTCTTCACGGCGCTTGTCGGCCTTTCCGAGGCACTCAAGCAGCGTTCGAAGCGCAACAGAAGGGGTCGCCGCCGCTAAGGCGTTGACCCCCTAATGCAAACAACGGCGCTGCCCAGCCAACTACAACTTGGGCTGCCGTCGACACTATTCTACCCACGAATGCCATTTTGAACAATCGGTAATGCCGCTCTAAAAGCCGGGCGGGTTGTGACAAAGAGACTGTCCCTTTGTCACATCCAAAATATTGCCTTTACGTGTTGATGCACACGGTGTGCAATAATACTCGCACTGTGCAATAGCGCACAGGCTGAGTAACAAGGAGGACGCTTGTCCCAGCTCGAGAAATGCGATCGCCGGTCCCTTCGCTCACAGCGTGCCCTTCGCCAGGCACTTGCCAGCGAGCTTGCCGAAAGCGGCGATCTTTCGCGCATTAACGTCGCGTCGCTCACCGAGCGTGCCGGCCTTACGCGCCGCACGTTCTATTCGCACTACCGCGATATCCCTGACTTTATCAATCAAATCGAGGACGGCTTGCTGGCCGAGATCCGTGAGCGCATTGAGCTCATCACCGCAGCTCAGCTGCCTGATCTCTATCACAACATCGATGAACTCGAGCCGGCGCCCGGTTCGGTTGAGCTGCTGCGTTATCTTGCGGCCAACCGCGACTTAATCGGTGCGCTGCTGGGTCCGGGCGGCGACCAGGCCTTCATTAAAAGGATCATCGACACCGCGCGTGAGGCTGTGGTGCCGCGTGCGCAGACGGGCATTTTGGGCCTGGCGCTGGGCACGTTCTTTGACTACTACGTCACCTACGTCGTGAGTGCCGAGGTCGGCATGATTCAGCGCTGGTTTGAGCGTGGGCTCACCGAATCGCCCGAGGCCATGGCGCGCATTATGACGGTACTCGCTTTTGTGCGCCCTGGTGACCTGTATGGCCAACCCATCGATATCAACGTGCCGGAATACGGCATGAAGCTATTGAACTTGCAGCTCGAGGACGCGGCCGACACCGCCGCAACCGTCGAGTCCAACAACTAAGAGGAGAGACAATGAGCAAACTCGTCGAGGGCATCAAGGACCGCATGGTCGCTGCCGCACGCGAGGCCGCGCCC
>CABUUB010000044.1 GCA_902494625.1 uncultured Collinsella sp. | reverse complement strand
GCGCAGCAGTGACCCGGTGCGACTTCCTTAAACTCGGGAAGCTTCTCAGAGCAGATACCCTGCGCGATCGGGCAGCGCGTGTGGAAACGGCAACCGGTCGGCGGATCAAGCGGTGACGGCGGGTCGCCGGCAAGGATGATGCGCTTACGGGTCTTCTGGATATCAGGATCGGGCACCGGCACAGCAGACAGCAGCGACTGCGTGTACGGGTGGTGCGGCTCACTGTAGAGCGTCTTCCAGTCCGAAACCTCGACCATCTTACCCAGATACATAACGGCGACGCGATCGGAGATGTGCTGCACAACGGACAGGTCGTGGGCAATAAACAGATATGCGGTTCCGAACTTGTCCTGGAGTTCCTTGAGCAGGTTCAGAACCTGGGCCTGAATGGACACATCCAGAGCGGAAACCGGCTCGTCGCAGATAATTAGCTTGGGCTTCAACGCAAATGCGCGGGCAATGCCGACACGCTGGCGCTGACCGCCGGAGAACTCATGAGGATAGCGGTTAATGTGCTCGGGGTTCAGTCCGACAACGTCGAGAAGCTCGCGGACACGCTCAATGCGCTCCTCCTTGGTGCCCACGCCGTGAATGGTCATGGGCTCGGAGACGATCTCGCCGATGGTCATACGAGGATTGAGCGAAGCATAAGGATCCTGAAAGATAAACTGCATCTCGCGACGCATGTCCTTGATCTCATGCTTGCTCATCTCGGCAACATCTTTGCCCTGGAAGAACACCTTACCGGCAGTCGGCTTGGTCAGACGCATGATGGTGCGGCCCGTGGTGGACTTACCGCAACCAGACTCGCCGACCAGGCCAAAGGTCTCGCCCGGATAAATCTCGAACGAAATGTCATTCACAGCAGAGACGACACGCTTGGAGAAGCGCTTGGCGAACATGCCGGACTCAGCGGGAAACTCCTTAGAGAGGTGCTCGACCTTCAGCAGCGGAGTACGCTCGTTATTATCTGCCATTTACGCCTCGCCTCCCTTCTTGGAATCCTTGCGCGTACGGGACGTCTCAGGAGCGTTCTTGAGGAACTCGGGGTCACCGGAGTAGTGGCACGCAGAGTAGTGACCAGACTCGGTGACAACGCGCTCGGGGCGCTGCTTGCGGCACTTGTCCGTCGCATAGGGGCAGCGAGGAGAGAAGACGCAGCCCTCGGGCAGGTTCATGAGCGAAGGCGGGTTACCGTGAATCGGCGTGAGCGGCTTCTTCTCCTCGATAGCCTGCTCCGGGATGGAGCGGATAAGGCCCCAGGTGTAGGGGTGGCGGCTCTCGTAGAAGATTTCCTCAGCAGTACCGAACTCGACGGGACGGCCGGCGTACATAACCATGATCTTATCGGCCATATCGGCGACGACGCCCAGGTCATGGGTAATCATGATGATGGCGTTGCCGTTCTTCTCCTGCATCTCCTGCATGAGCTCGATAATCTGAGCCTGAATGGTAACGTCCAGAGCCGTCGTGGGCTCGTCGGCAATCAGGATATCGGGATCGCAGGCAAGAGCCATAGCGATCATGACACGCTGACGCATACCACCGGAGAACTGGTGCGGATACTCGTTGACGCGCTTCTCGGGCTCGGGGATACCGACGAGGTCCAAAAGCTCGGTGGCGCGCTTGAGCGCCTCCTGCTTGGAGTAACCACGGTGCAGACGAAGGCCCTCGCCCACCTGCTTGCCAATCTTGTAGACCGGGTTCAGGGAGGTCATAGGATCCTGGAAGATCATCGCGATATCGTTACCGCGAATGTGCTGCATCTCTTCCTCGGTCATCTCGAGGATAGAACGGCCGCGGTAGCGAACGTCACCGCCCTCAATCTTTCCCGGAGGCATCGAGATAAGACCCATGATGGTCATGGCGGTCACGGACTTACCGGAGCCGGACTCACCGACGACGCCCAGGGTCTCGCCGCGATCGAGCGTGTAGGAGACACCGTCGACAGCGCGAACGACGCCATCCTCGGTGTGGAAATACATCTTAAGGTCATCGACCTCGAGCAGATGCTGGCCCTCGGGAACCGGCTGGTCCTTCAGGTCCACATAGTTCTTGTTCTTCTTCATCCTTATGCGTCCTTCATCTTGACGTCGAGGGCGTCGCGCAGACCGTCACCCAGCAGGGTGAAAGCGAGCACCGTCGAGAGAATTGCCAGACCGGGCATGATCATCATCCAGGGAGCAGTCAGAAGATACTGCTGACCGTCCTGAATCATGGAGCCCCACGAAGGCGTAGGCGGAATAACGCCCATGCCGAGGAAGGACAGAGCGGACTCGGTCAGAATGGCGCCACCAATGTTCATGGTCGCGTAGACCACGATGGAGGCAACGGAGTTCGGGAAGATGTGGCGCACGACGATACGAGCATCAGATGCACCCATCGCGCGCGCAGCGTCAACATAGTCGTTTTCCTTGACCGTCAGGATCGCGGATCGGAAGACGCGCGCAATCGAAGGCCAGCCGAGAATGCCGATAGCGATAAAGACGTTCTGAAGACCACGACCGATAACGGCGATCATGGCGACAACGAACAGCACGTACGGGAACGCCAGGAAGATATCCGCACAGCGCATGATAATCGTATCCCAGATGCCGCCATAGAAACCGGCAAGGGCGCCCATGACCAGACCGATTACCGTGGAGATCGCGGTGGCCATAATGCCGACGGACAGCGAAACGCGTGCACCGTAGATAACGCGGACGAGAATGTCACGGCCAAGGGCGTCGGTGCCAAACGGGTGCTCGGCACACGGAGCCAGCAGCGACGTCTGAGCCATGGTGGTCGAGTCGGAAGCCGTCGGCGAACCGAGCCAGGGCTTAGCCCACAGATCTGCGGTCAGGGCAACCAAAACGACGATGATGATCCAGCAGACACCGATAACGGCAAGCTTGTTCTTGCGAAGACGCTTAAAAGCGTCGCCCCACAGCGTGCGGGACTTGGCGGGAGCAGATGCGGCCTTGGTGGCGGTATCCTGCTCCTGAGACTGAGAATCAGTTTCCTGCATGAGACGTACCTCCCTTAGGCCTTATCCGACGGACCGCCAAGGCGGATGCGCGGGTCGAGGAATGCATAGCTAATGTCGACGAGCAGGTTGATCACCATGACGACGACGACGATGAGCGTAACGCCGCCCATAACGATGGGCCAGTCGCGCATGCTAATGGCGCGATAGACCTCATAGCCGATACCGGGCCAGTTAAAGACCGTCTCGGTCAGGATGGCACCCGAAAGCATGCCGCCAAAGTCGACACCAATATAGGTAACGACGGGGATGAGTGCATTCTTAAGCGCATGCTTGATGATGATCGCGCGATTGGAGAGACCCTTGGCCTTTGCCGTGCGGATGTAATCCTGGTTCATGACGTCAAGCAGCTGCGAGCGCATAATGCGGGCGGCGTAAGCGGTCGAAACCGAAGCCAGCGTAATGGTCGGGAGCACATAGTGCATCCAATCCTGATACTGAGAGCTGGAACCGCCGGCACCCGAGATCGGCATGGAGAATGCACCGCCCGTGGCGTCCTTGAGAATGACGCCAAAGAACAGCTGCAGCAACATACCGAGCCAGAAGGCCGGGACGGCAACGAGGATCGACGTGGTGAGCGTTACCAAAATATCCCAGAAGGAATAACGCTTTACCGCCGAAATGATACCCGCACCGATACCCATGATTGCCTCAAGCACGATGGCGCACGCGGCAAGTTTGACCGTATACGGATACTTCTGGGCGAAGATTTCCGTAACCGGCAGCTTGCGCTGATACGAATTGCCCAGATCGCCATGAAGCAGGCCGTTCATGTAATACAAGTAACGGTCCACGAGCGACGTTTGAACGGGGTCGCCGTTCTCGTCAAGGATCGCGTTGCCGTCCTCGTCCGACTGGACCAGGTGATAGCGGACGCGAAGCTGAAGCTCCACCTCGGGGGACAGAGCCTTGTCTCCACCGATCAGCTTGATCGGATCTCCCGGCACGATATTCTGGAGGGCGAACAGAATCAGCGTAACGCCCAAAAACACCGGGATGAACTGAAGCACACGTTTAACGATGTACTTACCCATACCACTCCCCTATCTAGGGATTAACCTAAATGGGATGCCGATCGCCAGACCGGCATCCCAAAATTACCATCAGCCAGTTTACCCCAGGTTAGGGAGAACTGTATGTTTCCCATGAGGTCTACGTAAATACTTGACCCTCACGGAAGCTGCAAACTCTTAGGCGAGCTCAGCGGTACCCAGCTCGGCGTGCTTCTGCGGATCGACATAGAGGTGCTTGATGCGATCGGAGCCGACGATGGTGTGCGTGTAGAACATCACCGGGATGACCGGGCAGTCGGCAGCGACCATAGCGTCAGCCTCCTGCATCTTAGCGACGCGCTCTTCGTCGTCAACCGTGGTACGAGCCTCGTCGACCTTGGCGTCGAACTCGGGGTTGTTGTAACCAGAGCGGTTGTCGCCACCGAGGGAGTCGGAGTGGAACAGCGGATACAGGAAGTTATCCATGATCGGGTAGTCGGCAATCCAGCCCAGACGACCGAACTGATAGTTAAAGTTCTGATACTGCTCGAGCAGGGCAGACCACTCAGGGGTATCGGAAGTTGCGGTAACGCCAACCTTGGCGAGGTCGCCGATGATGGACTCCATGATCTCCTTGTGGCCACCGTCCTGGTTGTAGGACAGAGTCACGTTAATGCCACGATCGCCGTTAGCGTCAGCGGGAGCAACCTTGTCGAGGTACTCGTTAGCCTTGTCGACGTCGTAGGCGCAGAACTCCCATGCGCCCTCCTTGTAGCCATCGATGCCCGGAGGAACAATGCCGTCGGCGGGGGTACGGGTACCCTTGAAGATGGTCTTGCAGATGGCCTCACGGTTGATGGCCAGGGAGATGCCCCTGCGCAGGTCGGCGTTGTTGAACGGCTCGGCCGTGTTGTTGCAGGTCAGGTAGTAGGTGGAAGGCTCGGAGCCGAGCAGCATGCGCTCGCCATCGCCCATGGTGTAGCCGTCCTTGGACACGCCACGATCCTTCTTGGCGGCATCGATCTGAGCAACGGGAACGTCGCAGACATCGAGGTTACCGGCCTGGAACTCCTTGTAGGCGGTCTCCATGTCCTTGATGACCTGGAAGTGGATGACATCGATCTTGGCCTTGTCGCCATAGTAATCGTCGAACTTCTTGAGGTTGATCTCCTGACCATCCTCCCACTTGCCGTCCATCATGAACGGGCCGTTACCGACCGGTGCAAGATAGAAGCTCTTGGCATCGGACTCGGCGCACTCGGGAACCGGGGACAGAGCCGGGTGAGAGGCGACGAAGGGGAAGTCGGCGTAAGCGGAAGACAGCTTGACGACGAGGGTCTCATCGTCGGGGCAAGTAACACCGCTGAGCTCGGTAGCGTTACCGGCGAGCAGTTCGTCATAGCCCTCGACCATGGAAAGGTGATAGGAGACCTCGGAAGGGCCGTACTCGGTAGCGATGGCCGACTTGGTGTTGACCAGACGCTCCCAACCGAGCTTGAAGGACTTGGAGGTAACGTCGTCACCGTTGTGGAACTTGGCCTTCTTGATCTTGAAGGTGAACTCGGTGGCGTCGTCGTTGGCCTCGAAGGACTCGCAAGCCAGCGGGACGATCTTGCCCTTCTCGGCGTCATAAGTGGTCAGAGCGTCAAAAAGCTGGTACTCGACCTGAGTGCCCTGGTCCTCCTGGACATTGTAGGGGTCGATGCAGACCGGGTTGTTGATGTAGAAGTTCAGCGTCGAACCGGACTCAGAACCGGAAGCGTCGCCGCCCTTCTTGCCGCATGCGGCAAGAAAAGCCATGGAGCTCGCAGCGAGGGTGCCGCCAACAAAGGCGCGACGACCCATAACGGGCTGGTGGAACATAGAATCAGCCATGCCATCCTCCTTATGAGATAGGACAAAGAAATGTTCAGTCGGACACATGTCGAGACAATCCGATCTGAACCATCAAAACGCCGCCCATTGCTATGGCTGGTTATGCACAACAGGCCAACGTTTTGCAATACAGTAGCGCATTTTATGCACGATTTGGCGCTAATTCCGGTTAACGGTCGAGAATTTCTTTAGTTAGGCGCAGTATGTGGTGATATTCTGGCTCTGTTACAAGTCTGTAAACAAAAAGGGCCCCGCACATGCGGGACCCTTTTCAAACGTATATACGCCGATGCTTAGTAGCCGACGATGCCCTGCGGGAAGAAGAACATGCACAGGACGACGCACACGGCAAAAACAACGGCCATAATTACCGTCAGGCGATCGAGGTTCTGCTCCATGACGCCCGTGGCAGAGCTGGAGTTATACAGCGAGCTAGCGATCATATCCGAAACGCCGGTGCCCTTACCGGAATGCATCAGGACGAGAATCGTCAGCGCCACGGCAGAGACAGCCCAAACGACAAACAGAAGAATCTGGAACGGACCCATAGATAAGCTCCTTAATAGAACAGTTTAAACTCCAGTACTGTACCACAATCCCCCGCTCTCCCCTACCTGCCACTCAAGGACGGGGCGGAAATGGCAGAAATACCAAAAAGGGGGTTGTCCGGTTGTGGACAACCCCCTTACTAGAAAACGGTATTTGTTTTCTATTAGGCCTCGGTGGCGAGCACGCGACCCGTCATCTCGGCGGAAGGCTCAATACCAGCCATGGTGAGCATGGTCGGAGCGATATCGGAAAGACGGCCGTCCTCGATACCGGTGAGCTGTGCCTTCTCATCAACAATAATGAACGGCACGCGGTTGGTGGTGTGAGCCGTGAACGGATGCTTGGAACCGTCGGAAGCAACGTCAAACATGTGATCGGCGTTGCCGTGATCGGCGGTAATCAGCGCAAAGCCGCCCTTAGCGAGAATCGCCGGGACAACCTTGGACAGGGCATCGTCAACAGCCTCGACGGCCTTAACGGCGGCGTCGAAAACACCGGTGTGACCAACCATGTCGCAGTTCGCGAAGTTCACGATGTAGAAATCAGCGCGATCCTCGTTAATAGCGGCGACGAGCTTCTCGGTAACCTCGGGAGCGCTCATCTCAGGCTGCAGATCATAGGTAGCGACCTTGGGGGAAGCGACGAGCACGCGCTCCTCGCCCTCCTTGGGCTCCTCGATGCCGCCGTTGAGGAAGAACGTCACGTGTGCGTACTTCTCGGTCTCGGCGGTGTGCAGCTGCTTCAGGCCATTGGCGGCGATAACGTCGGCCAGAACGTTCTCGGGGAACGTCTTGGGGAAAGCGACCTCGACGTCAAACGTCGGGTCGTACTCGGTCATCGTCACAAAGTGCGAAAGCTTGATCTGCTCGCGCTCAAAGCCGTCGAACTCCTTGTCCGTGAACACGCGGGTCATCTGACGAGCGCGGTCGGGACGGAAGTTGAAGAAGATGGCCGCGTCGCCCTCGTGGATGCCCTCGTTGTGGGCAGCGAAGGGCTCGACAAACTCGTCGCCGCGCGGATCCTTCTCGTAGTAGGCCTTGATACCGGCAACGGGGTCGGTATCAGCATCGGACGCGTTGACCATGACGTCGTAGGCGCGCTGGATGCGCTCCCAACGATTATCGCGGTCCATAGCCCAATAACGGCCCGAGACGGTGGCAACGCGAGCGTCGCAACCGGTCTCCTCGGAGATCTTAGCCAGGAAGGCGCAGAACTCACTCATGTAACCGGCACCGGACTGCGGGTCGACGTCGCGGCCATCCATGAAGGCGTGGACGCGAACGGTCTTGACACCATGCTCGGCAGCCATCTTGACCAGAGCCTCGACGTGGTTCATGTGAGAATGAACACCGCCAGGGCTCATAAGGCCCATGAGGTGGAGAGTCTTGCCGTCAGCCTTGACGTCGTCCATAGCCTTGACGAAGACCTCGTTCTTGGCGATGGAGCCATCCTTGATGGCGTTGTTGATGCGCGAAAGCTCCTGGAACACGATGCGGCCGGCACCGATGTTGAGGTGACCCACCTCGGAGTTACCCATCTGGCCATCGGGAAGACCCACGTCCTCGCCCGAAGCGCCGAGCGTGGTGTGGGGGTACTTCTCGTACAGGCTATCAAGGAAGGGCGTCTTAGCAGCGGCGACGGCGTTCTCGCCATCGGCCGGAGCCAGGCCGCAGCCGTCCATGATGATCAGGAGTGCAGGAAGATGACGCTGTGCCATATGTCCTACTCGCCTGCCTTGACGACCATAGAGGCGAAGTCGGCAGCCTTGAGCGAAGCGCCGCCCACGAGGGCACCGTCAACGTCGGGCTTGGCGACGAGCTCGGCGATGTTGCCGGGCTTGGCAGAGCCACCATAGAGAACGCGGATGCCGTTAGCGAGCTCCTCGCCGAACATCTCCTTGAGGGTCTCACGGATAGCGCCGCAGACCTCCTGAGCGTCCTCGGCGGTAGCGGTCTTGCCGGTGCCGATGGCCCAGATGGGCTCATAGGCGACGACGACCTGCTTGGGGCAGGTGATCTCAAGACCAGCAAGGCCAGCCTTGACCTGATTCACGACGTGCTCGACATAGGTGCCAGCCTCGCGGACCTCGAGGGACTCGCCGCAGCAGAAGACGGGAACAAGACCGGCGGCAACGAGAGCCTTGGCCTTCTTGTTCTGGTCCTCGTCGGTCTCGTGGAAGTAATCGCGACGCTCGGAGTGACCGATGATGCAGTAGGTGCAGCCAGCAGACTTGAGCATGTCGCAAGAGGACTCACCGGTGAAGGCACCCTTGGCCTCCCAGTACACGTTCTGTGCACCGAGGGCGATGGGGGCAGCCTGAATACGGTCATGAACCGTGGTGATGTCGATGGTCGGAGGGCAGACGAGCACCTCGACGCCAGCCGGAACCTCGGGCAGAGCCTGAGCCAGCTCGTCGGCGAGCTTGGCAGCCTCGGCGACGTCGTTGTTCATCTTCCAGTTACCAGCGATGAGAAGGGTGCGATTAGGCATCGAGAAGCGCCTCCACTCCGGGCAGGGCCTTACCCTCGACGAGCTCCATGGAAGCGCCACCGCCGGTGGAGATCCAGCTCATCTTGTCGGCCAGGTTAAACTTGTTGACAGCTGCGACAGAGTCGCCACCGCCGATAATCGAGGTGCAGTCGGCCTCGGCGACAGCCTCGGCGATAGCCTGGGTGCCATGAGCGAAGTTGTCAAACTCGAAAACGCCCATGGGGCCGTTCCAGAACACGGTCTTGGCGCCCTTGACGGCCTCGGCATAAAGCTCCTCGGTCTTGGGGCCGATGTCCATGCCCTCACGATCGTCGGGGATAGCGTCGGAAGCGACAACCTCGGGGACAGCGTCCTCGCCAAAGTGATCGGCAACGCGGTTGTCGATGGGGAGCAGGATCTTGACGCCCTTCTCCTCGGCCTTCTTGAGCATCTCGCCAGCGCGCTCGACCCAGTCCTCTTCCTTGAGGGACTGACCGACGGACAGGCCCTGAGCCAGGAAGAAGGTGTAGGCCATACCGCCACCGATGATCAGGGTGTCAGCGGAGTCGATGAGGTGATCGAGAACGCCGATCTTGGAGGAAACCTTGGAACCGCCGACGATAGCGACGAAGGGGCGCTCGGGCTCGGCGAAGATGCCGGTCAGCGTGTCGACCTCCTTCTCAAGCAGGAAGCCAGCGACGGCAGGCAGGTAAGCGGCGGGGCCCACGACGGAACCCTGGGCGCGGTGAGCGGTACCGAAGGCATCGAGAACGAAGACGTCACCATAGGAAGCGAGCTTCTTGGCGATCTCGGGATCGTTCTTCTTCTCACGCTTATCGAAGCGGACGTTCTCGAGAACGAGAACCTTGCCCGGCTCGACGGCAGCGACAGCCTCGGCAGCCTTCTCGCCGTAAGTGTCGGCGACAAAGGCAACGTCGAGACCAGAGAGCTCGGCGAGCTTCTTGGCGACGGGCTCGAGGGACAGCTCGGGCTGGAAGCCGGTGCCATCGGGACGGCCGAGGTGGCTCATGAGGATGACGCGAGCGTTGTGCTCAACGAGATAGTTGATGGTGGGCAGGGCAGCCTTGATACGGGTGGTGTCGCCAACGACGCCATCCTTGATAGGCACGTTGAAGTCAACGCGGACGAGAACGCGCTTGCCGTCGACATCGATGTCGCGGACGGTCTTCTTGGTAAAGGCCATGTTTGCTTCTACCTTTCGTACGTGTCTGCCTCCCATTACGGCAGACGATTTCTTATAAAAAGGGCGCGACCCTAGGGTGTAAGCCCTATAAGGCCGCGCCCTTCTTTAGACGCTCAACGAGCTATTCGCTAAAAGCCAAATTAGGCAACGAACTTCTCGAAGTACTTGATGGTGCGGACCATCTGAGAGGTGTAAGAGTTCTCGTTGTCGTACCAAGAGGTGACCTGAACGAGGGTCTGGCCGTTGCCGAGGTCAGAGCACATGGTCTGAGTGGCATCGAAGATGGAGCCGTGGGTCTCGCCGACGATGTCGCGGGAGACGATCTGGTCCTCGTTGTAGGCGAAGGTATCGGGGATGGTCTCGGCGTAGGCCTTCATGGCAGCGTTGACCTCGTCGACGGTGACCTTCTTGTCAACGACGGCGTAGAGGTTGGTCAGCGAGCCGGTCGGCGTCGGGACGCGCTGAGCGGCACCGATGAGCTTGCCGTTGAGCTCGGGGAGAACCAGGCCGATGGCCTTGGCAGCGCCCGTGGTGTTCGGGACGATGTTCTCGGAGCAGGCGCGGGAGCGACGGAAGTTGCCCTTGCGCTGCGGGCCGTCGAGCGGCATCTGGTCGCCGGTGAAGGCGTGGATGGTGGTCATGATGCCGGAGACGATGGGGGCGAAGTCGTTCAGGCCCTTGGCCATCGGGGCGAGGCAGTTCGTCGTGCAGGAGGCAGCGGAGATGATGTTGTCATCAGCGGTCAGCGTCTCATGGTTGACGTTGTACACGATGGTGGGCAGATCGCTGCCAGCCGGAGCGGAGATGACGACCTTCTTGGCGCCAGCGTTGATGTGGGCCTGAGCCTTAGCCTTGCTGGTGTAGAAGCCGGTGCACTCGAGAACGACGTCGACGTCGAGGTCGCCCCAAGGCAGGTTGTTGGCGTCGGCCTCCTTGTAGATCTTGATCTCCTTGCCGTCAACGGTGATGGAATCCTCGCCAGCAACGACTTCGTGATCGCGAGCATAGTTGCCCTGCGTGGAGTCGTACTTCAGCAGGTAAGCGAGCATATCGGGAGAGGTGAGGTCGTTGATAGCGACGATCTCGGAGCCCTCATGACCGAACATCTGACGGAAGGCCAGACGACCGATGCGACCGAAGCCGTTAATAGCAACCTTTACTGCCATTGTGTCTCCTTTCGTAAGGCCCCCGCAAGCTACAGCGCCTGCCGTTGAGGCCCACAAACTAACCACTCGCCTAATATACCTTTTTTTTGACTTGAATTTCACGAGAATGCTCGAAATTGAAAATCAAATTTACGTTAAAACGTTTTAAAGAATAAAACAGCAGTTAAATCCGTATATAAGTCGATACTTTAAACTACCTGTTTGCTTCAATGAGCTTTTCAAGCCTCAAAACTCGATGGTAGAGGGCCGACTTCGACAAGGGAGGGTCAGCCATCTCCCCCAAATCACGCAGCGACAGATCGGGATATCGCTCGCGCAGGTCGCAAAAGACCGCCAAGGCATCCGGAAGCGCATCGCGAAGGCCACGCTGCTCGAGCTCATCGATAAGCGCAAGCTGATGTTGGGCGGCACCGGCGCTTCTGGTCTGGTTGGCGAGTTCGGCGTTCACGCGACGGTTCACATCGTTCTTAACCAACTTGACCGCACGCGCCTCCTCAATCTCGGCAACGCTGCGCTTGGCACCAATCAGCTTTAAAAGATGCTCGATTTCCTCGGCGCTCTTAATGTACACGGCATATGACCCCCGCCGTGCATTAACACGCGCATGGACCCCAATCTGCTCCAACAGATCGCAAAGCCCCTTGGCATATTGCTCGCCCTGCACCGCGATTTCCAAATGAAAATCGCCGCGTGGATCGGCCACGAAGCCGCCCGCGATAAGCGCGCCGCGGATATAGGCAAGTCTACAGCAAGGACGCGCAACGATATGTCGGGGCACGCCGGCGACAAGTCCTCCCCTACGGTCGAGGATACCCAGCAGCACCAGAGCCTTGTCCAGGTCGGGTTGATCGGGCAGGGTAATGAGGTAGTTTCGAACCTTATGCAATACAGATTTACGAACGGTGAATTCCGTTTTGAGCTTAAGGATGCGATGCGTCAGTGTGATCATCGTGCGCGCGACGGCGCCCGTCTCGGTCGCAACCGTCAAACGATACCGCCCGGAGCCGGCCAGCGAAAGTGTACCGCTCACACGCGTCAGGGCGGCAAGCGTCGACAAATCGCAGTATTCACATTCGGGTTCGCAGCGCGCGAGCTCGTCACGCACCTCGGCGGTAAACGACATGCAGGCCTATGCTTTCGTGTTGGCGCGCGACAGGTCGCGGTGGGAAATGCTCACGTGATATTGGGCACCTTCCAAATAACGTGCCGTGGCCTCGGCGATGGCAACGCTGCGGTGTTGACCGCCCGTGCAGCCGATGGCAATAGAAAGCTGTGGCTTGCCCTCCGCGATATAGCCGGGCATGACCGTATCGAGCAGCTGCGTCCAAGCTTTCCAGAACTCCTGGGTCTTGGGATGGTCCAGAACAAAGTCGGAGACCTTCTTATCGAGACCGGTCATGGTGCGCATCGCGGGATCGTAGAACGGATTGGGCAGGAAGCGAACGTCGATCATAATGTCCGCCTCGACGGGCATACCGTGCTTAAAGCCAAACGAGAACACGTGAACGTCCATGAGCTGCTGGTCGGACAACTCGGAGAACGCCATGCGCAATTTGTTGCGCAGGGCAGAGGTACGCAGGCGGCTCGTGTCGATGATCATATCGGCTCGATCGCGCACACCCTGCAGCTGCAGGCGCTCGCGCTGAATCGCATCGGCCGTAGTCTCCCCCGACTTGGCAATGGGATGGCGGCGGCGGTTTTCGCTATAGCGACGGATCAGCACCTCGTCAGAGGCCTCGAGAAACACGATGTCACAGCTCATCTCGCGCTCCTCGAGTGCGGCAACGGCATCGAGCAGCTCATCGAACAAGCCCTGGCTGCGCAGGTCACAGGTGACGGCGAGATGCCTGCCCACGCCCGTATTGATGCCGACGAGCTCGGCAAGCTGGGCGATGAGACGCGGAGGCAGGTTATCGATGCAAAAATAGCCCATGTCCTCGAACACGTGCATGGCCTGTGTGCGGCCCGATCCGGACATTCCGGTGATGATGACGATATCGGGGATGCGCTCCGAGCGCTCCGCCGCATCCATGGCATCTCCCTTTTGCATGTGCTGCCTCCCGAAAACAAGCGCGGGACCCAGCAACCCAGATCCCGCGCGGTCAATTGCCTATATTGAGTATACCGCCCCGAGCGGATACGAGGCCTGTCTTACGCCTCAAGTGCAGCCTTGAACCAACTCGTAATACTCGTGGGGTGCGTGATGGCGGTGCCGACGACAACGGCCCAGGCGCCAGCATCGATCGCGGCGCGAGCCTCCTCGGGCGTATGCACGCGACCCTCGCAAATGATAGGAAGGCCGGGGAATTCCTCAGTCGCCTGACGCAGGAGCGGCAGGTCGGGGCCATCGGCCATGGTGCAGTCGATGGCGGCGACGCCGTGAGAAAGCGTGGTGGATACCAGGTCAAAGCCCATATCAACAGCACGGCGAATGTCCTCGATGGTGGCACAATCCGCCATCAGGAGCACACCCTCCTCGTGCAGCGGGCGGAAGGTATCCTCGACCGTCTTGCCATCGGGGCGCGGACGATCGGTGGCGTCGATCGCCACGATATCGGCACCGGCAGCAACGCAGGCGCGAGCGTGACGCAGCGTCGGCGTGATGTAAACGCCCTCGTGCCCATCCTTCCACAGGCCGATGACGGGAACCTCACAGCGACCCTTAATGGCGGCAATGTCGGCAAGGCCCTGGCAGCGAATGGCGGCGGCGCCGCCGAGCTCGCAAGCGCGAGACATTTGCGCCATGGTCTCGGGCGTACGAAGCGGCTCGCCCATATACGCCTGAACGCTCACGACGAGCTTGCCCTTCAGGGATTGAATCAAAGGATCGACGGTCATGTTCGACTCAACCTTTCTCAAAACAGCCTTCTGAGACACCGCACCTTGACGTTCAAACCGTCGCTCGCGTACCGAAGTACGCTTCGCTCCTCTTTCATGTCAATCTGCGGCACCTCAGAAGGCGCACTTGGTAGTTATGTTTACTTCAGCGACGCAAGAAGGTGTTCGGCGGCACCGATGAGCGGAGCATCACCCTCCAGAGAACCGATAAGGATCGGCGTGTCCTGAAGCGGATCGAGCGCCTGGCTGGCATAGCCCTCGTGCACCGAGTCCTTCCACGTCTGCGAACGCCAATCGGGACCTTGGTGAATCACGCCGCCCGAAAGCACGATGACCTCAGGGTCCAGAATGTTAGCGAGCGAGCCCAAGCTGGCACCCAGCGCAAAGCCGGCGTCATGGATGACCTCGGTCGCCTTTGCGTCGCCCGCACGGCACAGGTCGTTCACGTCGCGACCGACCGAAGGACGGCTGGGGTCGACGCGACCGAAGCGCTCATCGTACATACGACCAATGGAAGTGCCCGAAGCAACCGACTCTAGATGGCCAGAACGGCCGCAGGCGCAGGGAATGCCGGCGGCAGCCGAGCACTCGATGTGGCCCATATGACCGGCAGCGCCATGGAAGCCCTGCAT
>CABUUB010000043.1 GCA_902494625.1 uncultured Collinsella sp. | reverse complement strand
CTTCGACCATGTCGAGTTTGCCTATCCCAATGGCGGCGCCGCCGTCCACGACCTCAACCTGACCCTCTATCCCGGCGAGCTCGTGGGCATCGTCGGCCAGAACGGTGCCGGCAAGACCACGCTCACCAAGCTGCTCACAGGCCTGCTTAAGCCCGCCTCGGGCAGCGTGCGCGTCACGGGACTGGATACCGCAGCCGTTCCCACGAGCCGCATCGCCCGCGAAGTCGCAACCCTCTTCCAAAACCCCGACCGCCAGATCTGCAAGGACACCGTACTCGACGAGGTGGCTTTTGGCCTGGAGCTTGCCGGCATCGACCGTGCCGAGGCACTGCGTCGCGCCCAGCTCGTCATCGACCGCTTTGGCCTGCCTGCCGATGAGGCGCCTTTCTCGCTTTCGCGCGGTCAGCGCCAGATGGTGGCACTCGCCTCTGTCGTGGTCGTAGAGCCCAAGATCGTCGTGCTCGACGAGCCCACGAGCGGCCTTGATTACCGCGAGTGCATGACCGTCATGGAAACGGTGCGCACCATGGCCGAGCGTGGTTGCGCCGTTATCATGGTCTGCCACGATATGGAAGTCGTCTCGGATTTTGCCGAGCGCATCGTGGTGATGGCCGACGGTCGCATCCTCGACCGCGGCCGCACGCACGAGCTATTCTCGAACATCGATCTCATGCGGCGTGCCTACGTGGAGCCTCCCCAGGTTATTGAACTCTCGCGCCGTCTGGCATCTTCCGTCTCGCCCGCTTTTGCGCAGGTGAGCGAAGTCACCGATGTCGTTCGAATTACCAAGGAGATGGTCCACCGTGGTTAACGTCATCGACTACATGCCGGGCGATACGCTGCTGCATCGCCTGAATCCCGTCGTCAAACTGGGTCTCGCCGCCGCCATCATCGTCGGCATCTTCTTGTCCGACACCTACGTGGCGCTGCTGGGCTTTTTGGCACTCACCCTTGCGCTGGGCGCCTATGCCGGCGTCGTCGACCGTCTGTTCTCGCTGCTCAAGTTGCTGATTCCGCTCGCGCTTATCATGCTGGTGCTCCAGCTGGCCTTTATGCGCGATGGCAACATGGTGTGGAGCTTTATCACCGACACGGGCCTCATCACGGGATCGAAGGCCTGCCTGCGCCTGCTGGGTGTGGCGTTACCGCTCATCCTCATGCTCATGGTGACCAAGCTCAACGACCTTGCCAACGCCTGCGTCGAGGTGCTGCACGTGCCGTATCGCTATGCCTTCACCTTTACCACGGCGCTGCGCTTTGTGCCGGTGTTTGGTCAGGAGATGAACGCCATCATGGAGGCACAGACCGCACGCGGCGTCGAGTACGACACCAAGAACCCCATCAAGAAGCTTAAGCTCATGCTGCCACTGTGCGTGCCGCTGCTCATCTCGAGCGTGGGCAAGACCGATGCCACAGCCTTGGCGGCAGAACAGCGCGGCTTCTATCTGCGTACGCGCGCCAGCTCGTACAAGCGCTACCCCATCAAGGGCCTAGACATCGCCGTGCTCATCGTCAGCATCGCCCTCATCGCCATCGGCTTCCTGTTCTAGTTCACCACCGACAGCAACCGCCCAACGCAAAAGGCCTCGGCTCGCACCAAACGAACCGAGGCCTTTACTGTTTCACCAGATAAAACCTACCAAAATAAACCTGTCCCTTTTGGCGGGTCGGAAGCTAGAGGCGGTAGGAGGCGCCGCTGCGGATGATGGATTCGCGCACCAGGACATCCATGGCGTCAAGGGTGATCTCGGGCATCTCTCGGTACTTTTGCAGCACCGAGAGCTCGGTGCAGGCCAGAATGACGCGGTCGCAGCCGCTACGGGCGAACTCCCACATCACGCGGTCGAACTTATCCATATCGGGCTCACGTCCGGCCTTCACATCATCGTAGATAAGCGACATCACATCGTTCTGACGTTTCTCGCTGGGATAGACGACCTCAACACCCGCAGCCTTACATTCGCGGCCGTAGACGCCCGCGCCCACGGTTCCGTCGGTGCCCATGATGCCAATCTTGTGCACCGGCTCGGCCGGCATACTCAAGTTGGGGTCGAACTCGCACTCCCCCATCACCGCACCCGCAAGGGCATAGCGAACCGACTCGCGCGGCATGTGGATAATCGGCACCTTCGTAAACGACTGGATCTGGTCGTAGAAGTAGTGTGACGTGTTGCAGGGAATGGCAATGTGCGCACAGCCCAGCGACTCGAGTGCCTGGGCACACTCTTTCATGGTCGCCAGCAGCTTGGCATGCTCGCCGGTCTTAATGGCCAACGTGCGGTCGGGCATGGTCGACTTGGAGAGCACCACCATGTCGATATGTTCCTGATCGCAGGCAGCAGCCGTGTGGCGCACCACCTGGTCGTAGTAATACGACGTGGCCTCGGCGCCCATGCCGCCGATAACTCCCAGCTTTTCCATCGCCGCCTCCTTGGTGACGCTTGCGCAATTGCGCGTATCATACCCGCGCCCGCCCGATGTAAACCGGACGGGCGCCGCGCTCATCTACTTGTAATACGTCTTGAACAGCTTAAAGTGGCGCAGCTTGGTGTGCCACATGCGCAGCCAGCGGTTAAAGACAAAGTCGCCCTTCATAAACGAAGGGTCTGCGCCCTTGCCCTCCTTGTCCAGGCGATGCACCTTAGCGCGCAGCTCGGGATCCTTGACGTACTTGTCGACGACGCCCATGGGAACGACCATCCACAGGGCCTCGTCCTGCGCCGTCACAAACTCCGGCTCAAACGGGCGGTTGAACACATACTCGTCCACCACATACTTGGCAACGTTAAAGCCGCTGTTGGTGACGTAGTAGTTGCTGCGGCCCTGACGCGTGTTGAAATCGAAGAACTTAAACGAGCCGTCGCGCTCGTCATACTTAACGTCAAAGTTGGAATAGCCCACAAAGTGAAGGTCCTCGAGCAACTTGCGCACGCCGCCCATGAGCTCGTCGTTGGGCTCGGTGATGATACAGGCGTGGTTGCCGACGCCGTGAGGCTGATGCTCCTCGAGCAGCACATGGCCCAGGCACATCATGCGCACCTTGCCGTTGCGGTCGGAATAACTGGTGAGCACGCGCATGTACTCGTCGTTGCCGGGCACGCGATCCTGCAAGATCAGGTCGTCGGTGTAGCCGCTGGCATACGAATCGCGAATGACCTGTTCCAGCTCGGCGCGGTCGGCAATCTCATAGGCCTTCTTCTGGCCCTCGAACTCGTGCTGCCACCACATGATGCCGTCAGAAGGCTTCAGAATCATCGGGTAGGGAAAATCAATCTGGTCGAGCACCTCGGCAGGTGCCTCGCCTTGGTCGTTCAGCATCGCCATGGTGAAGGTAAAGGTATGCGGATAAGGCACGCCATGCTTCTCGCACAGCTCGTAGAAGATCTCCTTCTTCTGGCACTGCTCGAGCATGCTGTAGGGAGCGTAAGGCGCGACGATGTTATCCGCCAACTCATGGGCATCCTTGGCCTGAGCCACGAGGGCAACATAGTTATCGCCACAGCCCACAAGGACAATCGTCTTATCGGCATGCGCTTGGGCAATGCCGTTGACGGTTTTGAGCATCACGGGCATGGTATCGATATCCACGTTGGGCGTGTAGTCGATAATCTGGCTGCGGTACGCGGGACCCGTCTGATACTTGCCAAAGACCAGACTCTTGACCTGGTACTCCTCGTAGAAGGCGCGCGCCACCGAATAGGCGTTGATGTCGCCACCGAGCAGCACGGGAATGAACTCGCGCTCTGTAAATTGCAATGCCATGGAAACTTCCTATCATGAACTGCCCACACAACGGGCGGTCTTTGCGCAACTGATTTATTCTAGCGTGCCAAGCCGCCGGCACCCAAAGCTCCACCGTATCTATGGCAATCGACGTAATCGTCCAGCACGAAGGCGGCGCTCACCGTTGTATGACAATGGGCAATGAACCTACCATTGTTGTAGGATTCAGCGTATTGACATCCTCGAGCGAAAGGCGCGCACGTGCCCCAAGACCATCCGACCGATAATCCCATCCTCAATGCTGCGAAGCGCGAGCTGGCGGAACGTGCGAAAGCGACCGCTCCCCTGTGCACGGCAAACGACGCCTACAACGGACCCGCCCACATCGTCTCGATCAACACGTCGGCACACAAGGGCACGCGTAAGTCACCCGTCGCCGACGGGCACGACACCGTCATCGAGCAGTTTGGCCTCGCCACCGATGCGCACGCCGGGCATTGGCACCGCCAGGTCTCTTTTTTGGCCGCGGAGTCCACCCAGACGGCGCAGGCGCGCGGGCTCGATGTGCACGAGGGCGACTTTGGCGAGAACTTCACAACCCAGGGCATCAACCTGCTCTCGCTCCCCCTGGGAACGCAGCTCAAGATTGGCAACGATGTCCTGGTCGAAATCAGTCAGATCGGCAAGGTCTGCCACACCCGCTGTGCCATCTACTATCTCGCCGGCGACTGTATCTTTCCCCACGAGGGCGTTTTTGGCGTGGTGCTAAAGGGCGGAGAGGTCCATACCGGCGACGATATCCAGGTAGTCAAACTCGGCGACGGCACTTGTTCGTTCACCCCTGCCGAGGCCCTCGAAGAGATTGAGCAGGCTCGTCAGGAGGGCACGCTGTAGTTGTAAAACCCCACGTTGAGATAGCTTTTACAGCCCAGAGCTCCTCTCAAACAGGCCCACGTAACGTTAAAGTTGAACTCTATGGTTTCTCAACAATTCATCATAACTGCAGGTCAAAGCCAAAGCCTCAAGTTCAACTTGACCCTTTGGGACCTTTAAGGTTCAAGTTGAGGTCGAAAGCAGTAGTAGAATACCGTTCGAACCATAACCTACGATTGATTGCAGAGGGACTGGATGCAGCATTCGAATCATCGCGCCGCAGCGCTCATTGCGTCGAAGCCGGCTCGTATCATCACGAGCGCCGCGCTCGCTGTTGCGCTGACGGCCTCGCCGATGCTCTCCCCCGTTGCGGCGTATGCCGCCTCGCAGGCAACGCAGGACCAGCTTTCCGCAGCCCAGCAGAAGATCGAAGCCGCCACGAGCGCCTACAACGACGCCCGCACCAAACTCGATGACCTGCAAAAGCAGATTGACTCCGATGAGGCAAGCATCGAGGAAATCGAGGCTAAGCTTCCCGAGCAGCAGGCCAAGGCAAGCTCTGCCATGCGCGATCTGTACAAGTATCAGAAGGGCACCAATCCCATCGTGAGCTTCCTGGTCAACGCGCAGAGCCTGGGTGAGTTCATCACGACCTGCAAATACACCAACCAGATCACGAGCTCGAGCGTCGACGAGATCGAAGAGCTCAATAACATGCAAACCGAACTCGAGCAGAACAAGGCCGAGCTCCAGCAGGCCAAGTCTCAGCTTGAGGCGGAGCAGAAAAACGCCGAGGATGCGCTGGCGCAGGCCCAACAGCTCCGCAGCGAGGCACAGGCAAAAGCCGAGCAGGAAAATGCCGCCGAGCTTGCCAAGCTTGAGGCCGATAAGGCCGCTGCCGCCGAGAAGCTCTCGGGCGAGGGCGTAAGCGGCAGCAATTCCAGCAGCCAGGCCACCAACACCAACACCACCATCGACACCACGGTGAACAACGCCAATACCGGTAGCTCCGATTACGATTCGTTCATTAATGAGTGGACGAGCCGCATCGACAATTATCTCGCCGGCTCCCCCATGGCAGGCCAGGGCTATAACTTTGCCGTCGCCGCTTGGAATACCGGTGTCGACCCCCGTTGGTCCCCCGCCATCGCCTGCATCGAGAGCACCAAGGGTGCTTATTGCGCCAATTCTTACAACGCCTGGGGCTGGAGTGCACGTGGCGGCGGCTGGCGCAGCTTTGGCAGCTGGAGCGAGGGCATCTCCGCTCACGTTGCCTATCTGGGCGCCAACTACGGCTCCACCCTTACCCCGGCAGCGGCCAAAAAGTACTGCCCGCCCACGTGGCAGGACTGGTACAACAAAGTCGCCGCTCAGATGAACCGCATCTAAGTGCAACTGCAAAGGGCCCCAATGGGGCCCTTTTCTTTTAGGTAGCGGAGGTATCGACGACGCCGGTCGCATTGGCAACCGCGACTATGACGATCATGCATAGGAGCAGCACACCCAATGCCTTGAGCCAGAGTTTCGCGAGCTTCTTGCCGCGATAGCTGTCGAGCAGTGCGAATCGCCGACGAAGACGGCGCTTATCGAGCAGCGCAAAATGCATAAGCACTATAAGGCCATCGACAAAGAAAAAATACTCGATTATGAGAAGCCACGTCGGGTAGCTTTGGTTTGCTCCCGTGGGGTGAAAGACGGCAAAGTGACTTCCGGCAAAGAACACAAGCAGCGAGAGGCAGACGAGCGTATTCCAAATACGCCCCAGAGACTCCGGAACGCGAGAGAGCAGACCGCATGCAGCGGAGGCGGCAGGCCTAGGAAGCCCTGTGGGGTTCTGGAGCCCTTGGGGCGTCAACACCATCTCCGAGGTCGGAGTACGGACAGGCGCAGGCGCAGGAGGCCGCACGGGGCGACTCAGATCGTATGCCGCGCGCGTCGCCCGTCCCAACGCTTCCGCACTCGCAAAACGCTTGGCCGGGTCGAGCGCCATCGACATGCAGACGGCATCGGCAAGTGGGGTGGGAATGCCACGCGCCTCGCATTGCTCGCGCATGTCGAGCCCTGGTTTAGGGTCGACTCCAGTCAAGCAGAAGAACAACAGGGCGCCAAGTGCGTAGACGTCGCTGCGCACACTCGTCTGCCCAAACCCATACTGCTCGGGCGGCGCATAGGGTCGCGTGCCAAACTTGACGGTGTCGGCATCGGCGCCATCGCGCCATACGCGGGCGATCCCCAAGTCGATAATCACCAGCGACGAAAACGTCAGACCGTCATCAGGCGTATAGTTGGCACCTGTCACGATGATATTCGACGGCTTGAGGTCGCGATGGATCACCGGCGCCGAAGCCTCCCCCGCTATTGCAAAACCGGCGTGGAGCTCGCCCACGGCATCGCATAGGGCAGGATACAATTCACGCGCATAATCGGGGGTGGCTCCCAGACGGTCCACCAGCGTCCCGAGCGTCTCCCCTTCGATGTATTCCATAACCACGTTGAGCTCGTCGCCCACACGACGACAATCGACGATTCTGGGCAGGTGCTCAAAACGCCTGCCTGCCCGCTGAGCGACAAACAGACGCTCGTATGCCCCGCCGATTTGAGCCGAAGCATCGATGCGTTTACGGACAAAGGGGCCGAGCGAGCCACCGCCGGTTCCTTCAAAGTACACGAGCTCGGTTGTTTCAACGGACGAGCGCTTAAGTACACGCTCCACGCGATAGCTGTCGTCGCGATCGAGCGACGCCAGGTGCTCGGCAAGCGCTGCGGTCAGCTCGTCATCGGAATATGTTGGGGTCTGAGTATCCATAGCCTCCATCATAGCGCAGGGCGCAGACACCCCATGGCATCCGCGCCCCGTTCGTTTGCATCGTTGTTCGACAGCTCCGCCAGCTCAGATATCAGCCGCTAACTCACCGTCTCCTCGCCAAAGCGATACAGCTCCTCGTTGACCTTTTGGAGGCTGCACCCGCGATCGATACAGAAGATGATGATCGCATCGCGACGGTCCTTGCAGTTAAGGACGCTTACCCCGGCAGCCGTCAGCACACGGTTGGTCTCTTTGAGCGTCAGCGCCATCGCAAAGGCAATCTGCAGCACCTTATTGCGGCTTGGATGCCGCGCACCGGTAAAGATCTGATAGCCAAACGTCTCGTTGAGGTCGGCCATACGCACCACGCGCGAACGCTCCAAGCCCTTTTCCTGCAGTAGCTGCTTCAGGTAGTCCGAAAGCGACGGGGCGGCAAAGTCGTGCTCCCTGATATAGCCATCGATGTTCGGCGCATCGAGAAGCTCATTGAGCAACTCCTCGGTCAGTTTTTTATCGGGCATACGGCTTTACCTCCCCCAGTGCATGCAACATGCTAGAAACCACTTACGTCCGAACGCTCCCAGCTAGCAACCTGGTCGGGAGACACTGTACCCAGCGCCTCGAACTTCCAGGAGCCGCCCGCCTTCAAATGATTGGTGTTTGCAAGAGCCGTTCCAACCTGGTTGCCATCGGCATCATACAGAACATACTCAATCTGAATGTAGCTCTTTTCCTTGTCCGTGTTATTGGTCAGCGTGCCCGTGATCTTATAGGCAAACTGATTGGAGGTGTCTTCAGCCTCATCAGCAATGGCATACGGTTCTTGCGGTTCTTTTTGCTCCTCAGCCTGCTGTGTCGCCTCGGCAGGTTTTGCCGAATCGCTCGCAGACGAATCGGTTGAATTGCCACCCATAGAGCCCACGGCACCGACGATAACCAGCACCACGATGACGCCTAGGACAATCTTGCCGATCGGCTTCTTTCCCTCTTTTGCCATTATTCATCCTTCCTACGATCCGGCTACCGCGCCGGCACACAGCACATCGTAGAAAGGATTGAACTTGAATTCATTAGCTGAGAGCTAAGGTTGCGGTAAACGGCCAATGCAGTTATCCAAACGCCGAGCAAACGCACTTTGCGCAACCGTCTGCCGGCAGCGCGTCAACCCACCGTTACGGATTCCCCAGTAAAGGCGCTGATCATCAACAGGACAAAGAACACCAGGTAGCTGGCACTCAGCGGGTACGCAATAATCAGGAAGACGACCCAGCCGACAGTGGTTTTCCGTCGGCACGGCGTTGCTCGCGATTGCGGCAAAGCCAAATCGTCACGCCAATGGCCACAATCAGCAACACGAGTGCCGCTGCTGCCAACCCGGCAAGCGCAAACATTACGCCAATGCTCACAGCGATGACCGGAAGCAGCAGCAAACCGCACCCGCATCCAACCGGACTATATACGGCAGGCTGTCGGCGTCGCCTCATCGTCACGCCACCCCCATCATCTCTGAGCACTACAGCGCAATGGCCTGCTGAACAGGAACGATCTTATCGAGTTCCGGTTCGATCCGCCTTTTCTCGACCTCAAGGTCAAACGCCACCTGAGCGCGCAGCCAATAACCATCCGTCAGGCCAAAATAACGGCAAAGACGGAGGTCGGTGTCGGCCGTCACGCGACGTTTTCCCAAGACAATCTGCCCGATACGCTGAGCCGGAATCCCGGTCTCTTTCGCAAGGCGATATTGAGAAATGCCCATGGGAACAAGAAACTCCTCTTTGAGAAGCTCACCAGGGGTCACCGGCGACAGCAAATCGGCCGAGGTCTCATCACTTGTGATAATCGACGATTTCGACATTCCAAGCCATCTCCTGTCTCCACTCAAAACAGACCCGATAGCGCTCGTTAACACGGATGCTATATTGACCGGCACGATCGCCCTTCAAAGCTTCCAGGCGGTTGCCCGGCGGAACGCGAAGATCATCAAGCGAAGCACAAACCTGCAGTTGGCGAATCTTCCTCAGCGCAACGCGCTCAAAGGGCACGAACCTCCTGACCCGCACACCTATGGCAAAGCGTTCGGTATCCTCATCTTTATACGATGCAATCATAGTATCGCCTTACGTTAGTAACGTCAAACGTTTCTATAGACTTACATCTCTATTATATCGTACGTTTGTTCGTGTTTTCTAGAACAAATAGTCCTTCACGCCTTAGTTAAGCAAAAGCAATCGTTTGTAGACATCGAGGCCTTTGAGTAGGATTTTCTCGTCGAAGAGCATGCTATCGGTATGCAGAGCGCTTGTGGCATAAGCGGGGCAGCCATCCGAATCACTCGGGTTGTCTTGGCCCTCTGGCATACCCGTGCCCAGCAGGAAAAACACGCCCGGCAGATGGCGTTGGTAGAACGCGAAATCCTCGGCGATTAGCAGCGGCTCGTCCACAAGTTGCAGCTCGGACAAGGCAGGCGCAATGCAGGCAAACAGCTCGGGGTCGTTATCGACCGGTGGATAACCCTCGGCAAAGTCGAGATCATACGTGCAGCCCGTTGCGGTGCACGCCTCGTCGAGCACACGGCGTACACCTTCGCGCGCGCGGCCGAACATGGCGTCCGTAAACACACGCAAGCTACCGGCAACATGGGCCTCCCCCGCCACCGCATTGCAGACGGTGCCCGCCTGCAGCAGGCCGAACTTGCCAATGCAGGGCTCATCGGCACCCAACTCGTCCATGAGCTCGCGCTCGGCAACCAAGAACTTGGCAGCCGCCAGCGCCGCATCGTGCGACTCCTCGACCGGCACACCATAGGTCTTAGCGATGTGGATGCTCGTACCGTGAATATGGATATGCGTCTCGCTCGAACGCGCCAGCAGCGGACCGGAGCAGCTCGCCAACGTGCCGGCGGGCAGATCGGGCCACACGTGGAAGCCGAAGATGCGATCCACCCCATAGCGCTCGAACACACCGCTCTCGCATACCGTCTTGGCACCACCTGTCGTTTCCTCGGCCGGCTGAAACACAAAGAGTACGTTGCGCCTAATGGCGCCCGGCTGCTCGCGAATCGTACGGTCGACATACGTCGCGGCGGCAAGTGCCATGGCCATGTGTCCGTCATGTCCGCAAGCGTGCATCTTGCCGGGATGTGTCGAGGCAAAGGCCGCTCCCGTCGCCTCCGCGATAGGCAGCGCATCCATATCGGCGCGAATCGCCGTGGCATGCGCGGCACCAACGCCGGCGTCGAAGAAAGCGCAGACGCAGCTGGGGCACGGATGGGTCGCCTCGCAAGCGAGCGGTGCCAACACGCCCTCGATATAGGCAATGGTTTGCGGAAGATCGAAATCGAGCTCCGGAATGCGATGGAGATCGCGGCGATAGCGACGGAGTTCTTGGAGCTCGGTCATAGAGGATCCCTTCGTGAGGCATATCTGTTGCAACTTATTGTGATACAGGATTGTGGCACACATGTTTCCAGCATATTGCTGCATTTTTTAAACGTTATATACGAATACTCTTGTTTGCTAAAGTGCAACGTGGTAGGGTCGTTACCACTTGATAGAGGCGCGGGCACGAAGAACCGCGGGCGAGCCGGCAGGCTTTGACCCCGTGGGGAGGCGAAACCCGCCGAACTGGGTTTTTCGGGCACGAACAACCTGGTGGGCCTGTGGGAAACACCCACAGGACTGTCTGCAGCAATGCGGGAGCGCTATCCGGACATTGGGTCCACGCTATGCGGATTCGATGCGCAGATGGCGCCGTCTGGATAGCGAGGTTTACGGGACATGGCATTGACCCCCAACGAGGCATATGCGGCCAAGCAGCCGTTTGTGGACAAGGAGACACTCGAGCATATCGTCGAGCAGTTCCCCACGCCATTTCATCTATATGACGAGGCGGGCATCCGCCGCAACATGCAAGAGGTGCGCGACGCTTTCGCATGGAACCCGGGCTTTAAGGAATACTTTGCCGTCAAGGCCAATCCCAACCCGGCACTCATCTCCATTCTCAACGAATACGGCTGCGGCTGCGATTGCTCGAGCTATACCGAGCTCATGATCGCCCGCTCGCTGGGCATCACGGGACACGACATCATGTTCTCGTCCAACGACACGCCGGCTGCCGACTTTGAGCTCGCCGACAAGCTGGGTGCCATCGTCAACTTTGACGACATCAGCCACATCGAGTTCTTTGAGCGTGTTGCGGGGCCCATCCCCAAAACGGTCAGCTGCCGCTTTAATCCAGGCGGCCTGTTCCAGCTCTCCAACGGCATCATGGACAACCCAGGCGACTCCAAATATGGCATGACCACCGAGCAGCTCTTCGAGGCCTTCCGCATGCTCAAAGCCAAGGGCGCCGAGGACTTTGGCATCCACGCATTCCTTGCCAGCAACACCGTCACCAACGACTACTACCCCAAGCTCGCGCGCATCCTCTTTGAGCTTGCCGTACGCCTGGAGCGCGAGACCGGCGCACACGTCGCCTTCATCAATCTGTCCGGCGGCGTCGGCATCCCCTACCTGCCCGAGCAGCAGGCCAACGACATTCGCGCCATCGGCGAGGGAGTACACGCGGCATACGACGAGATCCTGGTTCCCGCCGGCATGGGCGATGTGGCCATCTGCACTGAGATGGGCCGCTTTATGATGGGCCCCTACGGCTGCCTGGTCACCAAGGCTATCCACGAGAAGCAGATCTACAAGGACTATATCGGTGTCGATGCAAGCGCCGTCGATTTGATTCGCCCTGCCATGTATGGCGCCTACCACCACATCACGGTGATGGGTCAGCCGGGCGGCGCCGACAAGGCCACAGCGCCCGTCACGAACACCTATGACATCACGGGCAACCTATGCGAGAACAACGACAAGTTCGCTATCGATCGCGAGCTGCCGCATATCGACATGGGTGACCTGCTTGTAATCCACGATACCGGTGCGCATGGCTACTCCATGGGCTACAACTACAACGGACGGCTGCGCTCGGCCGAGGTCCTGCTGCGCCCCGATGGCGCGGCCGACCTCATCCGCCGCGCCGAGCGCCCGGGCGATTACTTTGCCACGCTCGACGTGCTGCCGTGCGGCCGCGAGCTGCTGGCCAAGTCGCGCGCCGAAAGTGCCCGCCGTCGCGCCCAAGACGAGCGTCTGGCAGTCGCAGCTCAATGGAACAAACGCATCCAGATCGCGGAGGCGAAGGAGAAGAACATGGATATCCGCAATCTCGAGGGCTCAATCGTCGCCCTGGTTACGCCGTTTAAAAAGGACGGCAGTGTCGACTTTGACGCGCTCGAGCGCCTTATCGATTTCCACTTGCAAAATGGCACCGACGCCATTCTCACCCTGGGCACCACCGGCGAGAGTGCCACGATGACCGATGACGAGGACAACTCCGTCGTCGCCGCCGTGGTCAAGCATGTTGCAGGACGCGCCCCCGTCATCGCCGGCTCGGGCTCCAACTCCACGCAGACCATGCTCACCAAGTCGCTTACTTACCAGGGCTTGGGAGCCGACGGCCTGCTGCTCATTACCCCCTACTACAACAAGTCCAACGAAGAGGGTATCTATCAGCACTTTAAGACCGTCGCCGATGCCGTTGACATCCCCTGCATCCTGTACAACATCCCCGGCCGCTGCGGCTGCGGCATCAGCGAGCGCAACGTAGAGCGCTTGGCCGCGCACCCCAACATCATGGGTATTAAGGAAGCCTCGGGCAACGTCGCCTACGCGGCCAAGATCGCTCACCTGCTGTCCGACGACTTCCGCATGTACTCGGGCGAGGATGCGCTGACCGTACCGCTCATGAGCCTGGGCGCCTCGGGCACCATCAGCGTGTGGGCCGACGTTCAGCCGCAGCTCGTGCATGACATGTGCCGCGCCTATCTGGACGGTGACGTGGCACGTGCCCGCGATATTCAAATTGCCGGCCAGCCGCTCATCAACGCCCTCTTTAGTGAGGTCAACCCCATCCCCGTTAAAGAAGCGCTCGCTCAGATGGGTATGATCGAAGCCAACTACCGCATGCCGCTTTGCTCCATGGCCAACGACACGCGCGCTGCACTTACCGATGCTCTGAAGGGAGCTGGTCTGCTTGATTAAGACCGTCATTATGGGAACGGGCCGCATGGGCTCGCTCATCCGCACCACCGCCGAGGGCGTTGTCGACGCCGCCGGTCAGCACGTTTTTGATATCGTCGCCCAGATTGGCTTCGATTTGAGCAAGCTCGAGAACGCACCGGCCGCCGATGTAATCATCGACTTCTCGAACGTCGTGACCTTCGATGCCGTCGTCGCCTATGTCGAGCGCACGGGCGCCGCGTTGGTCTCGGGCACCACGGGCTACACACCCGATCAGATGGACCGCCTGCGCGAGCTGGGTCAGAATGCCCGCGTCATGCACTCGGGCAACTACTCTATCGGCATCGCCGCCCTGCGCCATCTGGTTGCCCAGGCCACGCGCGAACTGCCCGGCTTTGATTGCGAGATTGTCGAGACGCACCACAACCAAAAGGTCGACGCTCCCAGCGGCACCGCCAAGCTGCTACTCGACGTCGTGGTCGAGGCCGAACCTGAGGCTGGCTATCATCCTGTTTACGGTCGTGAGGGCATGTGCGGCGCTCGCGATCCCAAGGAAATCGGCATGCACTCACTACGCGGCGGCACCGTCGCCGGCGTGCACGAGGTGAGTTTCTTTGGCCAGGACGAGGAGGTCACGCTCACCCACCGCGCCACGAGCCGTCAGATCTTTGTCAACGGCGCCTTGGCGGCCGCGCAGAAGCTCGTCACCCGCGAACCCGGCTTCTATACGTTCGACCAGGTCATGTTTGCCTAACCAGGTATCAACCGAATCCACCCAAAGGAGAGATAGCAAATGAGCAACGCAGCCGAGATGGATGCACAGGAGATTATCAACTACATCGCCACCGCGCCCAAAAAGACGCCCGTCAAGCTGTACGTGCGCGAGAAGCCGGGCATGAAGGTCCAGTGGGGCAATGCACACGTCTACGGCGGTCGTCGTGGCAAGACCATCTTTGGCGACTGGGATGAGCTCAAGGCCATCCTGGACGCCAATGCCGATTCCATCGATTACTACGACGTTGAAAACGATTGCCGCAACTCCGCCGTGCCCATGCTCGACCTTAAGGGTATCAACGCCCGCATCGAGCCGGGCGCAATCATCCGCGACCGCGTCGAAATTGGCGACCGTTCCGTCATCATGATGGGCGCCATCATCAACATCGGCTCCGTTATCGGCGAGGGTTCCATGATCGATATGGGCGCCGTGTTGGGCGGTCGCGCCACCGTGGGCAAGAACTGCCACATCGGCGCCGGCACCGTACTGGCAGGCGTCGTTGAGCCCGCGAGCGCCACGCCCGTCATCATCGAGGATGATGTCATGATTGGCGCCAACGCCGTGGTCCTGGAGGGCGTGCGCGTGGGCAAGGGCGCCGTCGTGGCTGCCGGTGCCG
>CABUUB010000042.1 GCA_902494625.1 uncultured Collinsella sp. | reverse complement strand
GGTGCGGATCCGCGCAGCGGATGCGCGGAATCCTATACGCCGCACCAATTGAAATTGAAAGCCTCCGACAACGGGGGCTTTTCTTTTGCGTCGGCACTGCATGGATTCGAACCTCGGTCGAGGCGCGGGCGTAAAGCGGACTATTTCTTATCGACTCGTGTAAGATTCCGAGTAGGTGTCGCGGCCCATCCGCGACCGCTCCTTCTCTAGACGACCGATCAGGGTGATATTTCGTGGCAGAGCGTCCGACATACAAGCTCAGGTTTCTCGATCCCAAGAAGCGCTTTCCGGCGATGCCCGAGCAGCCTGCGGGACGCTCATATGGCGTGGTCTGGAAACTCTTTGGCGAGGATCAGCATGAATCTTGTTATGTCGTCGAATTCGTTGGCAAAAGTCATGTGTCGCTTTTGGGCTACGTAAGCGTTTCGGGTGAGGTGTACAAGGTGGACCGCCCCGTTAGCGAGGCTCCGCTGCCCAACGATCCCGACATGGAACTGGTCCTTGACGAGTCGGATTCCAGTATTGGTGAGATTATGGTAAGGGAAGCCAGCGGTGCAATGCGCGCGTGTGCGCAAACTGCCGGCTCTCCCGAAGGCCCCATGCGCGAGCAGTCCGACCACGAGACATGGAATTCGACCCGCGCCCTTCCTTACGGCGAGTTCATGGCCTCGATGTTCTTGCGCTACGTGATATTTGCCAACTCCGAAAGCGCTATTGTGAACACGGCGGACGCCGGCGGACTCGACGAGGGTATGCAAAACGTTGTCGACAAGATCAAGCTCGTAAAGTTGCCCGAGCCGGTCGAGGTGTTTTTGGGCTTTAACACGGCACCGCTCCCCGATGCTATCGAGACGCTGCTTTACCGCGTTGACCATGCCGAGAATCCGAGCGGTATCGAGCGCTATGCCGCCGCCCTTATGAGCGAAATTGACTTACCCCGCCTGCGCACCATCGCTGCCAAGTCCGAGATGAGCCTGGCTCGCATTGATCGCTCAAAGATTTTCTATCTCAATTTTGATCGTAGCCTGCTGGACCAGGACGAGATTGACATGCTGCTTGCCATCGAGTGCCGTCTCAACCGCCTCTCCGGCATCCTTGAGCGCATCGGGGCCGGATTGGTCCCCGCGGCGTCCTCGCCGAGCCTTGAGGGCTGCGCGCTCTTTGATGCGTGGCATATCGCCAAGACGACCAACGATGTTCCCCGACTGCTCGATACGGCTTCGAGCGATAACCCGTGGGCCAAGCCGGGAACGGTTTCGTGCCAGCCGGGCGGCGAGTGGGACGTGCGCACGCGTTTTGCGCGAATCGTTGAGGCGCTCAACGTGGTCACGCGGCTCGACTATACCTATCGGGCAAACGTTGCCGAGGGGATTATGCTCGTTCGGTTTGGGCAGTCTGTCGTGGATGCCATGCCGCAACGTGAATACGACGCTCAAGATGACGCCTGGCGCGAGCTGGACGAGGATACGCGCGCGATCTGGGCCGCGGAGCACGATGCACGTGTGGCGCTCACGCTTGCGGCAGCGTGTTTTGCCGCGGGCACCTGCATCACGCGCTGCTATGTGCAGATTGCTGCTCCCGACAGTGAGCAGGGCGAGCGCGTTGTCGCAACGTATTTCTTTGGTCGCGCGGCCTATCTGGCCGATTGCGTGCCTGTCGCCAAGGATCTTGAGAGCATGGACATGGACGATATGCCGTGCAAGCGTGTGCTTGAGGCGTATGAGTCAACCGCTCCGGAGGCGATTGAGCCTGCGGAGGTTCATGCTCGTCCGCGTGATGACCATCGCACGCTGCCGCCGGCGCTGCGCGATCTGCTGCTTGCCGATACGGCTGACGAGTTGGAGGTCATGGAAGAGGACGACGACCCATACGTGGCCCGTGTTGTTGAATTGCGCGAGCAGGCAAAAGTCGACCGTACAGGCGCTTTTGAAGGCTTTTCCCGTCTTGTCGAGGAGTTGGAGGCTAAGTGCGCCGTCGCCGAGCTTTTGGCGACAGGTCCGGTTCAAACGCAGTTTTGCGATAACCAGCTGGTGCGCATGGTGCTACCGGTGTTGGAAGAAGACCGCTCTGTGCGAATCCTTCGTGCGCCCGATGCGCTGTACTTTGCCCAGCACGAGATCTGCAGCTTTTACGCCGAGCAAGAGGACTTTGAACGAGCATTGCCCGAGGTGCGCCATCTTTACGATCTGGCGCGCTCGTCCATGCAATCGCACTTTGCGCTCATCAACGTGCTTGCGCGTCTGGAGCGCTTTGACGAGATTATCGAGGTGGCGCGCCACGGCCTACGTATTGCCAGCGATCGTTCTGCAATCGGCTACCTGTTCTATCGCTTGGCGTTTGCCTATTGGAATTGCGATAAGCTCGACCTGGCGCTGGCTTGTTACCGTCTGGTGCCGCGCGGCGAGGAGTCGGGCAGCAGCGCGCTGGAAGAAATGCAGGGCCTTATGAACGAGATGGGTGTCAGCGAGCCTCCGACGTTCGAGGAAGCGGTCGAGACCATCCGCAAGGCTGGACTCGAGCTGCCGCCAGTGTCCGCCGTGACGAATCAGCTTGCAGATGCCGCTGTGCAACTGGTCGACAACGGCTTCTTTTTCCTGGCACGCGGCTGCATCTTCCAAATGTGGCGCACCATGGGCAACGACGAGCTCGGCTCCCTCAACCGTTCGCTGGGGTAGGTGAAGCTTCCAAGGAGGAAAGGATGCTAGGCAATTAGAAAATTTCCTCTTGCCCATCCTTGGCTGTTTGGTTACTATAGAACGGCTGTTACGGAGAGCTGACCGAGAGGCCGAAGGTGCTCGCCTGCTAAGCGAGTATGCCCCAAAAGGGCATCTGGGGTTCGAATCCCCAGCTCTCCGCCAGTATGACTTTAAAGAAAGGGTTCCGAAAGGGGCCCTTTTTTAGTTGAACCACGTTAGCTGGGGATTCGAACCCGAGAGGGCACGGGCGTTAAGTAAACGCGAAAGCGTTTGTAGCCCGTGGGCGAAAAGCCGCCAGGCTTTGAAGCCGGAGGGCATGCGAAGCATGCCCGGACATCCCCAGCTCTCCGCCAGTACGAATTTGAGGAAGGGTCCCATTTGGGGCCCTTTTTTATTATCAAGAAAGGTGGCCGGGGATTCGAACCCTCAAAAAAAGAGGCATCCTTTCGGACGCCTCCTTTCAGTGGGCTGATTATTCTTGCGCTCTACACCTCGGGCGCCTTGGCTACGGTCTCGCTTTCTGCCGTGAGTGGGCGGTTGTCGATGCGGCGGCCCAAGCGATCGAGCTTCACGAGCAGCCATTCAATGGGATTCGGCCCTGCGCCTTCCTCGTCGGCAACCAGGTCCATGACGGCGATCTTGGTGCCGTCCTGCTTGAGCGTAACGCTGCCCACCTTGTCGCCCACATGCACCGTGCCCGAAAGATCGTCGTAGCTAACCTTTTCGGTCACCTCGCCGGCAAGGGAAAACACGGTCGCTTGCGCCGTAGGATCGGCGAGCGTGGCGTCGATCGTCTTGTCCGTCCAATCTGTCTGGCTAATGCGTGCCATGAGCGGGTTGCCGTTGGCGGTCTTTTCCTGCGTGTTGGCGATTGCGACCGTGACCTTGTGACCGTAGTACCAATTGGCAAGGGTTGCGGTATCGGTAAAGCGCTGGTCGGTGGTGGTGGAGTTCAAAACGACGGTGTAGATCTCGTCGCCATCGCGGTTGTAGGCACCCGTAAAACAATAGCCTGCATCGTCGGTGGTGCCGGTCTTGCCACCGATGTTGCCATCTTGGCCCAGCAAATAGTTATGCGTGTCCATGGAATGCGAATGGTCGGTGCCGTCGGCGCCCGTGACCTCGATCCAGGAATCCTCGCTCGCTACGACCTCGCGGATCGTGTCGTTTTTCATGGCCTCCTGCATCATCAGCGCTACGTCGTGTGCGGTTGAGTGCATGTTGCCAGCCCACTCATCAAAGTCCAGACCATGCGGGTTTTCAAAAAGCGTACCGGTGCAGCCGAGCTTCTTAGCGCGCTCGTTCATGGCCTTCACAAATGTGGCCTCGGCGTCTTTGGTCTTAGGGTCGATCTTCTTGCCCACATATTCGGCGAGCACGATGGCGGCGTCGTTGCCCGAGGGAATCATCAGGCCGCGCAGTGCCTGCTCCACGGTAAGCTCGTCGCCTTCGAGCAAGCCGGCGGTCGAATTACCCACGGTGGCCGCGGTGTTGCTTACCGTGACCTTCTCGTCCATCTTGCAATTCTCGACGGTTAGGATTGCGGTCATGACCTTGGTGATCGAGGCAATCTTGACCTGCTCATCGGCGCCGCGCCCATAGTAGACGGTGCCGTCTTTGCCCATGACGAGGGCATTGGTCGCATCGATATTGGGCAGGTTTTCGGCCGTGATGCCGCGCGCATCGGCGGTTTTGCCGCAAACATTGTCGGTCGTGAGCACTTGGGCGCCGGCGACGGTGGGCACGCCAGCGGCAAGGGCGATAGCGCAGACAAAGCCGGCGGCAAGCTGGGCTGAGCGCTTTGCAAAAGAGGTGAGGGGCTTCACGGATTTCGCTTTCGACGGGATGGTCTCTTCTGGAACTAGAGTATATCGTTTGCCGGCGTCGGCGATCATCGCGTGCGTGCGTGGCCCACATCCGCTCCCGAACGGGCACAAGGGTGCTTAAGGCCGACTTAATCACCCACGCTTGTTGTGTGTGGCGTGCGCCGCCTCGGGCATAATGGAGCGCGAGAGGAGCACGCATGAACGAGCGCATACTGGTAGTTGATGACGAGAAGGCCATCGCCGACTTGGTTGGTATCTACCTTACAAAAGAGGGCTTTGATGTTCAGATTGCCTATAGCGGGGCCGATGCTGCCAAGGCAATCTTGGAGCAGGAGTTTGATTTGGCGCTGCTGGATGTCATGCTGCCCGATATCGATGGGTTTGAGCTGCTGCGTACGATCCGTTCCAGCCATACCTATCCCGTGATCATGCTGACGGCGCGCGATGCCCAGCAAGACAAGATCGGGGGCCTTTCGCTTGGCGCGGACGATTACGTGGTCAAGCCGTTCCGCCCGCTGGAGCTCATCGCGCGTGTGCACGCTCAGCTTCGCCGCTACACCAGCTACGGTAGCCGTGCACAGGCGGCCGAATCGCCGACCATTCAGCTCGACGGCTTGGAGATCAACCGCGACGCTCGTTCCGTGACGGTGGACGGCGCACCGGTACGCCTCACACCCACCGAGTATTCAATCTTGCTGTATCTGGTCGAGCATCGCGGCAGCGTGGTGGCCGTGGAGGACCTGTTCCGCGCGGTGTGGAACGAGGACTTTATGCCCGGCTCCAACAATACGGTGATGGTGCACATTCGCCACTTGCGCGAAAAGATCGGCGACGACGCACAAAAGCCGCGCTTTATCAAAAACGTCTGGGGCGTCGGCTACATCATCGAATAACGCTTTTCGCTTGTGAGGATCTTGATATGACAAAAGACGATAGACAAGCGTTCGAGGTGCCCGATCGACTCTTTGAATACGTGAGGTCGGTCGTCGACAATCGCGCGCTTGCAACGGTGCTGCTCTTTTTGCTGAGCCTGCTGCTGATTGGCATCGACAACATCGTCGGAATCTTGGCGGTGCTGCTTGTCGGCTTTTTGCTGATCGATCGATTTGAGATCGTGTGCCGCTGCGTGGTGATTGGCGGCGCCGCGTGGGCCATGACGTTGGCGATTGGCGCCATGGCGCTCGGCGGCATCGAAGGGCCGGTGTTGTTCGATGCCGGCTTTGTATTCAACATGCTTGGCTTTGTGCTGGCGCTTGCCGTGTGTGTGCTGTTCTTGTGCGGTCGCGCCCTGTACTACCAGGGCTACGAACAGGGCGAGCAGCATGCCGACCGCGTGCTCGCGGCTCGTATCCAGGACCGCCTGATCGATCACCCCGACACCTGGGACAACATCGACGGCGACTTCTTGGAGGTCGAGGGCGCCCTTAACCGCGTGCGTGACCGTGAGCGCAAGGTGCAGCAAGCTCTGCGTGACGAGTCGCATCGCAAGGACGATCTGGTCACGTACTTGGCACATGACCTACGCACCCCGCTTGCCAGTGTGGTGGGCTATCTTTCGCTGCTGCAAGAGGCTCCTGAGCTGCCGGTTGAGCAACGTGCGCACTTTACGGGCGTGGCTCTCGACAAGGCGCACCGGCTCGATGTGCTCATCGAAGAGTTCTTCGATATCACGCGCTTTGACTTCCACGATATCGTGCTCACGCGCGGCTATGTTGATCTGGGGTTGCTGCTGGCTCAGGTGGCTGACGAGTTCTATCCCATCCTCAACGAGCAGCATAAGGAAGCCCAAGTTGATATTCGCGAGGACCTGACGGTGCTCGTGGATGGCGACAAGATGGCCCGCGTGTTCAACAACATCATGAAAAACGCCGTCGCCTATAGCTATGAGGGCTCGACTATCACGATTGAGGCCAGGCGCCAAGACGACGGCGGCGTGCGCGTGCGCTTTATTAATCAGGGCGATCCCATCCCTGCGGCTAAGCTCAAGGTGATCTTTGAGAAGTTCTATCGCCTGGATGCGGCGCGTGCGACCAATCGCGGTGGTGCCGGTCTGGGCCTTGCTATTGCCAAGGAGATCATCACGGCACACGGCGGTACCGTTGCATGTGAATCGACGCCCGAACACACGATATTCACCATCGAGCTGCCCGCCGCATAGCCAGCGTGCCCTTACAAACACTTGACAATGTGCTCACGTGCGTATGAGCCACGATTCCTACTATCGATACTGCTGAATTGATATCGATATGGAGGTATGCGGTATGACGGCTGCTGCGGCGATGGAGCCTACAGAGCTTGAGGAGCTCATGGAGGCGCAGGCTGAGGCCGCGCACGAGCGCGAGGTTGGGGATGCGACTCGCCCCACGGCAGAGGATCTTGCCGCCTCGCCGACGCGCATCGATGTCGAGGGCCTCGACCTGTTCTATGGCGACCATCATGCGCTCAAGGACGTGAATATCAAGATCCGCGACAAGCAGATCACCTCGTTCATCGGGCCTTCGGGCTGCGGAAAGTCAACGTTGCTGCGCTGCTTTAACCGCATGAACGACGGCATCAAGGATTGCCGCATCGAGGGCAAGATTGCGCTCGATGGTCAAGATATCCTGGGCGACTGCGACATCTGCCGTTTGCGCCAGCGCGTGGGCATGGTGTTCCAGCGCCCCAACCCGTTTCCCATGAGCATCTATGACAACGTCGCCTACGGTCCGCGCGGTATGGGTGTGCGCGATCGCGCCGTGCTCGATGAGCTGGTCGAGGACTCCCTGCGTCGCGCTGCCCTGTGGGACGAGGTCAAGGACAAGCTCAAGGAGTCGGGCCTGGGTCTTTCGGGTGGACAGCAGCAGCGCCTGTGCATCGCCCGCGCACTTGCCGTGCAGCCCGACATTCTGCTGATGGACGAGCCGACCTCGGCGCTCGACCCCGTGTCGACGCTCGTGGTGGAGCAGCTGGCCTGCGAGCTCAAAGAGACCTGTACGCTCGTGGTCGTTACGCACAATATGCAGCAGGCGGCGCGTATCTCCGACTCGGTCGCGTTTTTCTTGCTGGGTGAGTTGGTGGAGCACGCGCCCACCGCGCAGCTCTTTAAAAATCCGACCGATCCGCGCACGGCGGATTATTTGACGGGACGTTTTGGCTGATACCATCTAGTAAAGGTACCTTTAGGGTTAAGATGCGGTCATGCCGGCCGCAAAGGGGTTCAACATGATCTATTACGTCGAGGACGATGACAACATCAGGGATTTGACGGTCTATGCGCTGCGCAAGCAGGGAATCGAGGCCGAGGGCTTTTCGTGCGACGGCGAGTTTAAGGCCGCCGTGGCGCGACGGGTACCCGATGCTGTCCTGCTCGACATCATGCTGCCCGATACCGATGGTTTGGCGATTATGCGTCGCCTGCGCGCCGACCGCCTGACGGCGACGGTGCCCATCATGATGCTTACCGCCAAGGACACCGAGCTCGACAAGGTGATGGCGCTCGATGGCGGTGCCGACGATTACCTGACTAAACCCTTCTCGCTCATGGAGCTCGCCAGCCGCTGCCGCGCACTGCTGCGTCGCGGCGGCATGGTCAAGCAGGCGAGCGATGTGCTCAGCGTGGGCGACATCGTGCTCTCGCCCAGCCATCGCGAGGTGACCGTTGCCGGCGAGCCGCTTAAGCTCACCCTGCGCGAGTTCGACCTGCTCGAGTACCTCATGCGCAAGCCCGGCGTGGTCTTTACCCGCGAGTCGTTGCTGCAGAGCGTGTGGGGCTGGGACTTCGACGGCGGTTCGCGCACCGTTGACGTGCACGTGCAGACGCTTCGCCAAAAACTGGGCGAGCATGCCGGCGCCATCGAGACCGTGCGCGGCGTGGGCTACCGCTTGGCCGAGCCTTCTGCCGGTGATGGTGCCGAAGGTGACGGCACCGCGGCCACCGCATCGGAGGAGTAACCCGTGGTCTTCGCCCCCCAGGGAAAATATACGCTGTCGCACCGCGTTTTTGTGACGATCTTTGTCTGTGCCATGGCGGTTATCGTGGCGTTTACGGTGCTGGGTGCGTTCTTTGTGCAAAACACCTTGGCGGATGCCACGAGTGCCAATCTGGCGCAGGAAACCGAGCTCATTGCTGCCGCCCTCGACGAGCAGCAGGAGCCCATCCCGTTCTTGCGTAGCCTCGATCGCGAGGACTTGCGCATCACGCTGATTAACAAGGATGGATCGGTTGCCTACGACAACGAGGCGTCGCCTTCCACACTGCCCAACCATGGCGATCGCCCTGAGGTCATCGAGGCCTTTGAGAGTGGTTTGGGTTCTGCGGAGCGCGCAAGCTCTACGCTCGACGAGATTATGCTGTATCGCGCCGTCGCCCTTGATAACGGTCAGGTTGTCCGCTTGGCGCAGGCCCAGCCTGGCGTTGCGGCGATTTTGCTGTCGATGGTGGCGCCGATGCTGCTTATCGCAGCAGCGGGTGCGGTACTCTCGTTTTTTATGGCGCGCCGCGAGTCCCGTGCCATCATCGCGCCGTTGCAAGAGGTGGATTTGGACCACCCACGCCGTAGCTATGAGCACGCCTATGCCGAGATGGTCCCCATGCTTGAGCGTATCGAGTCGCAGCGCCAGGAACTCAAGCGCCAAATGGCGGTGCTAGCGGACAACGACCGTATGCGCCGCGAGTTCACGGCGAATATCACCCATGAGCTTAAGACGCCGCTTACGGCGATTTCGGGCTATGCCGAGCTCATCGCAAACGGCATGGTCGAGGGCGAGGACGACCTGCGCAACTTTGGCGGTCGCATCTATCGTGAGGCGGGCCGTTTGGCGGCGCTTGTCAACGACATCCTTACGCTGTCTAACTTGGACGAGGCCGAGCGTGCAACTGAGGGCGAGGCGGTGCCCATTGGGTCCACGGAGCCTATTGAGCTCTCGCGTGCCATCTACGCGGTTGAGCAGCGTCTTGAACAGGTCGCCCGTCAGGCGAATGTGACGATAAGTCATGAGACCAAGCCTGTGGTCATCGAAGGCGTGTCGCGCTTGATCGACGAGCTCATCTATAATTTGGCAAGCAACGCCATCCGCTACAATCGACCCGGCGGTACGGTTACGCTGCAGTGCGGCACCAACGACGAAGGCCATCCGTTCCTCGCGGTTGCCGACACGGGAATCGGTATCGCGCCTGAAGAACAGGGCAAGGTATTTGAGCGGTTCTATCGCGTGGACAAGAGTAGGTCCAAGGCACGCGGCGGAACCGGTCTGGGGCTTGCCATTGTCAAGCATGCGGCCCTGTATCATCACGCCACGCTCGATCTGTCGAGTGAGTTGGGCGTGGGAACCACCATTACGGTGACGTTTCCCATACAGCAGGACGAGCCATTCGCATAGCGATACAACATAGATATTGATGTAGACGCCGCATTTGACTTTCGGGTGCGGCGTTGTTGTGCAATTTTACGATTGCTTCCGACATTTTTACAGGAGAGCCTGTTTCTTATGTATAGAGTTTGGTCTCGGTAAAAAGATGCGATAACATACGGACAGTTTTGTCAATCCGAACTGGGGAAATGAAAGGCAAGCTGCATGACCCTTCTCGAACTGTTCCAGCTGCTCAAAAAGCACCTTAAGCTGGTCATCACCCTTCCGGTGGTCTGCGCGATCGCCATGGGCATCGTGTCCTTTGTTGCGATGGACAACACCTACACCGCGACGACGAGCATGTACATTCTCGCCAAGACCGACGATAGCGGTCAGATGAGCTACAACGATCTCTCGGCGAGCCAGATGCTTTCCAACGATATCGCCACGCTGCTGGATAGCGATAGCGTTAAGAGCGGCGCAGCCAAAGAACTGGGCCTCACCGATCTGGATGACTACAAGGTGTCTGTTTCCTCCGAGACCACCACGCGTGTCATTACGCTTTCGGTTACCGGCACCGATGCCAAGGAGACGGCTAAGGTCGCAAAGGCCATGGCCAGCTCGGTGAGTACGGTCGCTCAGAACGTCGGCGCTGCCCAGAGCATCAACGTTATCGACGAGGCTAAGACCCCCGAAGCCCCCAGCGGCCCCAAGCGCACGCTGTATATTGCCGTCGCGTTCCTCGCCGGTATCTTTATCGCAGTTGCCTATGTCGTTTTGGCAGACATGCTCAATACCCGCATCCGCGGTGCCGAAGAGGCAGAAGAGCTCCTGGGCATTCCCGTTGTTGGCCGAATTCCGGCTATGAAAGGTGGTAAATAGGCATGGCTAAGGCAAAGAACACCGACAAGCTCGTTGTACAGAATGCCGCCAAGACCCTTCTGGCCAACATCCGCTTTGCGAGCGTGGACGACCCCATCCGCACCATCACCGTTACCTCCTCGATTCCCAACGAGGGCAAGTCTACGGTTTCCATTAACCTTGCTCAGGCAATCGCCACGAGCGGCAAGTCCGTGCTTCTGGTCGAGGCCGATATGCGCCTCAGGTCCCTTTCCGATATGCTCGGCGTTCGTTCGCGCGGCGGACTCTATGCGGTTCTTTCCGAGCAGATCTCCATTGACCAGGCAATTGTCGAGACGGGTCAGAAGAACTTCTACTTCCTCGATGCCGAGCCGCATATTCCCAATCCTGCCGACATCATCGTCTCTCACCGCTTTGCCAAGCTGGTAAAGGCACTGTCCGCCAAGTTCCAGTACGTCATCTTTGATGCTCCCCCGGTCGGCACCTTCATCGATGCTGCCGAGATCGCAAGTCTGACCGACGGCACGCTGTTCGTGGTGCGTGAGGATTTCACCAAGCGCGAGGAGGCGCTCAACGCCATCGGTCAGCTTAAGAAGTCCGAGAAGGTCAAGCTCATCGGTACCGTTATGAACTACTGCGAGACCGAGACCAGCGAGTACTACTACTCCTACTACACCAAGGACGGTAAGAAGGTGAAGAAGGGCTCCGACGATCAGGGGACTTCCAAAAAGGGCATCTTCACCAACCGAGCAAACGTTTAGTTGATTAAGGCTGACCTATGCGTGACATTCATTGCCATATCTTGCCGGGTGTAGACGACGGCGCCGCCGATCTCGATGAGAGCTTGGCGATGCTCGAGGCTGCCAAGCGGGCCGGTGTAACTAGAATCGTTTGCACTCCTCACTGCCGTGATCCCTATTTTGATTACGACAAGATGTGGGATGCCTTTGAGCTGCTGCGTGATAACGCTGACGGTTTTCCGCTTCAGATGGGCTTCGAGGTCAACCATCGAAAGCTCGTTGAACTTGGTATCGATGCCGCGGAGCACTTGCATTTCGATGGAACCAACGAGTTCCTGCTCGAGCTTTCGACGCATGCCGATGCGTATGCGTTTAGAGAGTACGAGAACACGATTTACGATTTGCAGTGCCGTGGCTACCAGGTGATCATCGCTCATCCTGAGCGCTATCGTGCGGTTCAAAAGGATGTAAGCGTGGCGGAGCGCCTGGTCGATATGGGCTGCAAGCTGCAGGCTTCGGCGGACTTTATTGCCGGCGGTCGCTTTGGTCGCGAGAAAAAGCCGGCACAGCGCCTGTTCGATCAGAACCTGTACAGCTTCATCGCGAGCGATGCCCATAACGTGGGTCATTACGATTGCCTGGCGAAGGCTCGCGCGAAGTTTAGCGTGCGCGGAGCTCATTTTCGCTAAAATCTGTCCCTAACGTTCGCATTGAATGAAAGGGCAGCCATGGATATCCAACTTAAGACGGGATGCTTTGATGACGCGGCGTTGGTGCGCCGCGTCGTTTTTATGGACGAGCAGGGCTACGAGAATGAGTTCGATGCTATCGACGAGGATCCGAACTGCATTCATGTGACGCTCTATGTAGACGGCGAGCTTGCCGGTTGCTCGCGCGTGTTTCCCGAAGAGCTTGAGCGCGCGGCTGACGCAGAGGCTCCGGTGTCGCCGGCGTGCGACTTGGACGAAGGTGTCGCGGCGGGGGAGACCTACATTATGGGGCGCGTGGCCGTGCTGCCAAGCATGCGCCGTCGCGGTCTGGCGAGCAAGATTGTCGAGGCCAGTGATGCCACCGCGCGTGATGCCGGTGCCAAGCTCATTAAGCTGCATGCTCAGGAATACGTGCTACCGCTCTATGCCAAGGCGGGCTACACGCAGATTGCCCCGGTGGACTATGAGGATGAAGGCCAGCCTCATGCCTGGATGGCCAAGCGCGTATATGGCAGATAGGGACGTTCCTTTTCTGCCGGCGGTTGGGGACACTCCTTGGTAATTGGTGCATCGGAGCGCTTAGACATACAGTTTTTCGATTCCGTATGTATATATGCGCGCTAATGGGTTATAAAATCTAAGTCTGAACATAGCAGGTCTGCGATGCGGCTCGGGCAACCGGGCCGTTTTTGCGGGCGGGGGTAGCGCGAAAGGACTGCACATGCGTCAATTTAAGACCGAGAGCAAAAAACTGCTCGACCTCATGATCAACTCCATCTACACCAATAAGGAAATCTTCCTGCGCGAGCTTATCTCCAACGCGAGCGATGCCGTCGACAAGCTCAACTTTAAGAGCCTGCAGGACCCGAGCGTTAAGATCGACCAGGGCGACCTGGCCATTCGCGTCTCCTTCGATAAGGATGCCCGCACCATCACGATTTCGGATAACGGTATCGGCATGACCGCCGAGGAGCTCGAGCGCAACCTGGGCACCATCGCCCACTCCGGCTCCGAGGAGTTTAAGACCGAGAACGCCGAGCAGCAGGGCTCCGATGTCGACATCATCGGTCAGTTTGGCGTGGGCTTCTACTCGGCTTTTATGGTCGCCAGCCATGTGAAGGTCGTCAGCCGCGCCTATGGCGAGGATGTCGCCCATGTGTGGGAATCCGACGGTCTTGAGGGCTACACCATCGAGGACGGCGAGCGCGCCGAGCACGGTACCGATGTCATCCTGACGCTGCGCGAGAACGAGAAGCTCGATGCCGACGGCGAGGCCGAGACCTACGATCGCTTCCTGACCGAGTGGGGCCTCAAGAGCCTGATTCAGCAGTACAGCAACTATGTGCGTTACCCGATCCAGATGATGGTGTCCAAGAGCCGCCAGAAGCCCAAGCCCGAGGATGCTGGCGACGATTACAAGCCCGAGTACGAGGACTACCAGGAGCTCGAAACCGTCAACTCCATGACGCCGATCTGGAAAAAGCGCAGCTCCGATGTTGAGCAGAAGGACTACGACGAGTTCTACAAGTCTACGTTCCACGACTTTGACAATCCTGCGCGCACCATCAGCTTCCACGCCGAGGGCACGCTCGAGTACGACGCCCTGCTGTTTGTGCCGGGTCGCGCGCCGTTCGATCTGTACAGCAAGGACTACGAGAAGGGCCTGTCGCTCTACAGCTCCAACGTGCTGATTATGGAGAAGTGCGACGACCTGCTGCCCGACTACTACAACTTTGTCCGCGGCGTCGTGGATTCCGCCGACGTGTCGCTCAACATCTCGCGCGAGACGCTGCAGCAGAACCGTCAGCTCAAGGCTATCGCCAAGCGTGTGGAAAAGAAGATTACCGCCGACCTTGAGGATATGCGTGACAACGACCGCGAGGCCTACGAGAAGTTCTTTGAGAACTTTGGTCGCGGTCTTAAGTACGGCATCTACTCGAGCTATGGCATGAAGGCCGATGAGCTCGCCGACCTGTTGCTGTTCTGGTCTGCCAAGGAACAGAAGATGATTACCCTGGCCGAGTATGCCAAGGGCATGCCCGAGGATCAGAAGGCCATCTACTACGCCGCCGGCGACTCGCGTGAGCGCTTGGCCAAGATGCCCGTGGTGAAGGGCGTGCTCGACCGCGGCTATGACGTGCTGCTGCTGACGCAGGATGTGGATGAGTTCACGTTCCAGGCTATGCGTGAATACGTTGCCGCCGATATGCCCAAGATCTACGAGGACGATGCTGCCCGCGAGGCTGCCGAGAAGGCTGTGGCCGACGGTGCCGAGCCCGAGGTCGAGGATCGTCATCTGGAGCTCAAGAACGTTGCGACCGGTGATCTTGACCTGGCGACCGAGGACGAGAAGAAGGAGGCCGAGGACGCCACCAAGGAGAACGAGGACCTCTTTAGCGCTATGAACGAGGCGCTCGGTGACAAGGTCGAGAAAGTTGCCGTCTCCGCGCGCCTGACCGATGCCCCCGCTTGCATCACCACCGAGGGCCCGCTTTCGCTCGAGATGGAGAAGGTACTCCAGAAGGGACCCGAGGGCGCGCCCGACGGCATGCCCAAGAGCCAGCGTGTGCTCGAGCTCAACGCCAAGCACCCGGTTTTCGACAAGCTTGTCGCTGCCCAGAAGGCAGGCGACGCCGACAAGATCAAGCAGTACTCCGGCTTGCTCTACGATCAGGCCCTGCTGGTTGAGGGCATCCTCCCCGAGGACCCCGTTGCCTTCGCGGCGGCTGTCTGCAACTTGATGTAGTTAGGTAGTTACGCGGTTTTACCAAACCGCGTAACAGCTCGACGCTGCCCTCAGTTCCGCCGTTCTAACGAACGGCGGACCAGTCGACGCTGCGCGGGCGCCAGAGCGACAACTTGTCATTCAAAGAGGACGGCATGACCAGAAGGTCTATGCCGTCCTCTTTTCATGCCAATTTGTTCGCT
>CABUUB010000041.1 GCA_902494625.1 uncultured Collinsella sp. | reverse complement strand
TCAAACGTTTCAGACCAGTCTTTTTAGCCCCGTCCCATTTTAGCTACTCTACATCAGCCCGCTCAGGGCAATGTCAACGGTCTCGTTGAGGTCGTCGGTAATGTGTACCAGATCCGGATCGAGCGGGCTGATCATACCGGCGCTCATCACCGGACCGTTAAGCCAGTCGAATAGGCCCTGCCAGTACTCGCTGCCCACCAGCACGAGCGGCATGCGCTTGACCTTGTGCGTCTGCACCAGCGTGAGCACCTCGAACATCTCGTCGAGCGTGCCAAACCCGCCGGGAAACACGATGGCGCCCGAGCTGTATTTGACGAACATGGTCTTGCGCACAAAGAAGTAGCGGAAGTCCATACCGAGGTTCACGTATTTGTTGAGCCCCTGCTCGTGCGGCAATTCAATGCCCAAGCCAACTGACTTACCGTTGACACTCGCCGCTCCCCTGTTGGCCGCCTCCATGACGCCAGGGCCGCCACCGGTGATAACCGCCACGCCGCGCTGGGCAATCTTGCGCCCGACGGTACGCGCCGCCTTGTAGAGCGGATCGGTCTTGGGCGTGCGGGCGCTACCGAAGATGGTCACCGCAGGCCCGAGCTCGGCAAGTGCGCCAAAGCCATCGACAAACTCGGCCTGAATGCGCAGCACGCGCCAGGGATCGGCATGCAGCCAGTCGGTCGAATCTTCGGGCGCCAGCAGGTTGGCGTAGGTGTTGTCCTTGGGAATCATGGGGCCGCGCATGACCACGGGGCCGCGGCGGTACGTCTCGTCGTAGGCAGGCTCGCCCTCGACGTTCTCATTCTTAATCATGGGTGCTCCTATCGAGAAAAAGAAAAACGGGCGGGGTCGTCGGGATGCGTCAAACACCCGCCCGAGCATCAACTATTCGGTATGGTACCCACGATGCATCAAGCACTTGCAAGCTATCGGTCAGCGGTCGCGCAGCCGGTGTCAGCGAATGCGACGACCGGCTGGCGCTCGACCATTGCCGTTGCCCACGCTCTGCAAGCGTGTCTGTCGCCCTTTAGTAATCCACCGCGGCAGGGCTGTTCATCCAGTCGCTCACGAACGCGCCGTAACGGCCCTCGATAATGGCCTGGCGGGCACGCTGCATAAGGTTGAGCAGGTAGTAGATGTTGTGCATCGACAGCAGAATGCCGCCGAGCATCTCCTTCTGCGTGACCATGTGGCGAATGAGTGCGCGGCTGTAGCCGCCCGTGCACACCGGGCAGGTGCAGGTGGGATCGATGGGGCCGTCGTCGTGCGCAAAGCGCGCGTTGCGGAAGTTGAGGCGACCCTCGCTCGAGAACGCCGTGCCCATGCGGCCGGTGCGCGTCGGCAGCACGCAGTCGAACATGTCGATGCCCACACCCACACCGCGCACGAGGGTGGTCGGGTTGCCGACGCCCATCAGGTAGCGCGGCTTGTGCTTGGGCATGTACTCGCTCACAAGCGGCGCCAGCGTCTCGAACATGGTCTCGTGGTCCTCGCCCACCGAGTAGCCACCGATACCGTAGCCCGGGAAGTCACCGCACTCCTCCAGATGGCGCAGCGAACGCAGGCGGAGGTCCAGGTGCATGCCGCCCTGAACGATGCCAAAGAGCGCCTGGTCATCGCGGGTATGCGCCTTATAGCAGCGCTCGGCCCACATGCTCGACAGCTCAACGGCGCGCTCGACGTAGGCGCGCGTGGCGGGATAGCCGGGGCACTGGTCCAGCTGCATGCAGATGTCGGAGCCGAGCTTCATGGCGATTTCCATGTTGTCCTCGGGCGTCCAGAACACGTGGCGGCCGTCGTAATCGTTGACGATAAAGCGCACGCCCTCATCGGTGAGCTTGACGGCATCGTTGTGGCTAAAGACCTGGAAACCGCCCGAGTCGGTGAGGATGGGGCCGTGCCAGTTCATAAACTTGTGCAGGCCGCCCAGCTCGGCGATGGTGTCCTCGCCGGGACGCATGGACAGATGATAGGTATTGGCGAGCACGATCTGGGCGCCGAGCTGCTTGACGGTCTCGGTAGGAATGCCCTTGACGTTTGCCTTGGTGCCCACGGGCATAAAGATCGGCGTCTCGATGTCGCCGTGCGGGGTGTGCAGCACGCCGGCGCGCGCGTGCGTCGTCGGATCCTCGGCGATCAGGTCGAATTTAAAAAGGCTCTGGTCCATAAACTGGAACTCCTTGGTTGCGGTTCATACGCAAACCATTATACGGGCAACCCGCAAGAAGCACCGACTCGACAGAAACTGGTGCATTAAACGACTAGTCGTCGGGGACAATCTTCAGCGCCATCTTGCAAAGGAGTGTCCCAATCTGTCGGCACTTAGGGACTGTCCCCAAGTGCCGGCAAGAGTGCCCCTTTTGACTAATGCATTTAAGAACGTCCCAAACGACTACTTTTTCGCCAGCAACACAAACGCCGATGTTATGGTACCGACAGCGAAAACCCGCCAAAGCGAGCAAGGTGCCTTGAAACAAGGCGGCATTGACCTTCTGGTCATGCCGCCGAAGTTGAAAGGCAGATTGCCGCTCTGGCGGGTTTGCAGCGTCAACTGGTTACGCGGTTCGTAGAACCGCGTAACTGCTAGGGCCGCTGGCCCATGCCACCCTCGAGGGTGACGGTCTCGCCGTTCATGTACTTAAAGTCGGGGCCGCAGAGCTGAACGACCACGCGGCCGATTTCCTTCTCGACATCGCCGTAATGGCCCGCCGGCGGCATGTGAACGTTGGCCTTGAACGCCTCGGGATAGGCATCCTGGAAGTTCTCGAGTGCAGCAGTCCAGGCAAGCGGGCACACGATGTTGACGTTGATGCCGTCCTTGCCCCACTCGTTGGCGGCAACGCGGGTCAGGCCGCGGATGCCCTCCTTGGCGGCAGCATAGCTGCACTGGCCATAGTTGCCAAACAGGCCGGCGCCCGAAGCAAAGTTGACCACGGAGCCCTTGGTCTCCTTCAGGTGCGGATAGGCCTTCTGCATGTACAGATAGGTAGCATACAGACCGGAGTAAATGGCCAGGTTAAACTGATCCATGGTGTGATCGGCGATGGTCACACCCGAGGCGCTGGCCTGAGCATTGTTGACGACGGCGTCGATGCGGCCGAACTCCTCAATGGCCTTGTCGATGACGTTCTGGACAACTGCCTCGTTGTCCTGACCAGCCGAGACATCGGCCTGAACGGGCAGAACCTTGACACCGTACTCGGCCTCGAGAGACTCCTTGGCGGCCTCGAGCTTGGCGACGTTGCGGCCGGTGATGACGAGGTTCGCGCCCTCCTTGGCAAATGCGATATCGATGCCGTAGCCGATGGAGCCAGCGGAACCGTCCTTAAGCGTGGCCTTGCCGCCGCCGGTGACGATCACGGTCTTACCAGTGAAAAGTCCCATATAAAGTCCTTTCAAATCGCGACGGGCACGCCCGCCGACTGCGCGTATCCAACTTCACGCGCCAAAAGCTGAAATGCAACTTTAGCGGGTTCAAGTGAAAAATAAAGACCGCAGCAGGCGAACGGCACAACGTCATTCGGCGAAGGGAATGTCAAGCACGAACTGGATAAAGAGGCCGAATTTTTGTCAGCCAAACGAGCCATCGAACACGTTTTGAAACTTTGCTGCAGCGCGCGGGATGTCGGCGCGAGACTTTATCATAGGGTGACAAACAACGATGAGGAGCACATGCCTATGACAGACGAGCTGGACCCCCAGACTCAACAGCATATTGATGATTCAGCAGACGTCGCCGCAGATACTGACGCTGCGACCTGCAACGATACCGACGTCGACGACGCCACTCTGGATAACGGCGCTGCGACGGAACTCCCTGTGGCCGAAGATGCCGGCGAGCAAAATGACGATTCGGCCGCTCAGGACGACGCCCCCGAAAAGGACGCCGCCCCGCAAGCAGAAGGCCCCATCGAGGTGTCTTCGGAAGAAGAGCTCGACGCCGTCATGGACTCCATGATGGATGCCGTCAAAGCGATGAAAGACGCCGTCGCCGATGCCGATATTGATGCCGAGGAAGAGGAGGCCGCCGAGGCGGCCTCGACCTTCGTGCCCGGCGAGACTCCGGTCGCCGACCAGGGCAGCACCATGCCCTCGTTTCTGCAGCTCGAGCACCCCACGATTGGCGCCGATGCGGTCGATCCGCACGCAGCAGGCTTTTCTGTGATCGAGGGCGGTACCGGCAATATCGCCGTGCCGCAGGCTGCCGATGCGGACGCTGCCGACACCGCTCGCCCGACCGCCCTGCACTCCCCCGCCGCGAGCCGCGATCTGGGGACCGCTGTCTCGAACACTGCGAACGCCGTGGGCACCTTTATCGCCCAGGGTGCCTCGGCCATGCGCGAGATGAACGCCGCGAAAAAGGCACTTGCCGATGCCCGCGCCCACCTGGCCGAACTTGAGCAGCGCATTGCCGATCAGGCCGAGGAACTCGAGACGCGCCAGGATATCGCAGGCCGCTACGACCAGATCGTCGCCGACCAGCGCCAGGCGATTGCCACGGCCCAAAAGACTGCAGCGGCCGCCGAGATTGACCGTGATGCCCACGCCGCCAAAGCGACAGAGCTCAAGGGTCAGTTCGAACAAATGAAGACAGAGGATGACGCGACTGAGCTCCGCCTGAAGGCTGCGCTCGACGCCGTGGAGGCCCGCGAGGCGAGCTCTCGCGAGACCGGCAACCGCCTCGTTCGACGTCTTGAGGATTCCAAGCGTATCCGCGACAAGGTGAAAGCCGAGCGAGACGCCGGCATTGCGGCCGCACAACAAACCGTCGACGCCACGCGCGCCCAGCTCGAGACGCTGCGTCATGAGTATGCCGAGCTGCAACGCAATCCCTCGGCAAATCCCGCCAACTATACGGTGCGCACCAGCGAGCTCTCGATGCAGATCTCCGACACGGCAGATGCCCTGCGTAAAGCCGAAGAAGATGTCCCGCGCATTACCGCCGACCTTGAGCACTCGCTTGCCGCAGCCGAGCAGGCCGTCGAACAGGCGCAAGCCCCCATCGCCGACGCTAAGCGAGCCCATCAGGCCGTGACGGCAGAGGCCGATGCCGCGCGCGACGAGCTGCAGACCGCAAAAACCGCCGCTGCAACGCGCCAGCGCGAACTGCGCGAGAAGATCGCTGCCGAGGACAAGGCACGCCGCGACCAAGAGCAGAGCATAGCCAACGCCCAAGCAGATGCCGCGCATGCGCAGTCGATTATCGAACAGGCGACCGAGGTGCACGACCACCCAGAGATCACTGAGTCGCTAGCAGGATCCTTGGCCCGAGACAAAGCCGAACACGCCGAGACCGAGCGAGAAGTCGCCCAGCTCGAGGCCACCGAGGACGCGGTGCGCGAGCGCACCCGCGACTCACGCATCAAATTCACCGGCGCCATCGTCTGCATCCTCGCCGTGATTCTAGTGATCATCCTGGTCTGGCTGTTCGCGAGCAAGTAAACCAGCTGCAAAAAAACGCTCAACGCAGTTGCGGTGAGATAGTTCCTGTTTAGCCATCAAATAAGCCAATTCAAGAACTATCTCACCGCAACTTATTTAGATTGGCGCAAGGCAACCTATCCCTCTTGCACCAATCTCTTGAAATAAGGAGTGTCCCCAAGTGCCGGCACAAAAGGAACGTCCCCAAGTGCCAACAACGGTGACGCCGATGCCTTGGCAAAGTCAGCGAAAACCCGCCAGAGCGAGCAAGGTGCCTTGAAACGAGGCGGCATTGACCTTCTGGTCATGCCGCCGAAGTTGAAAGGCAGATTGCCGCTCTGGCGGGTTTGCAGCGTCAACTGGTTACGCGGTTCGTAGAACCGCGTAACTAACAAATGAGCATCGCGTCGCCAAAGCTGAAGAAGCGATAACGTTCTTCGATAGCAGCGGCGTAGGCATCCATGATCTGGTCGCGGGTGGCAAGCGCGCTTACGAGCATCATGAGCGTGGAGCGCGGCACATGGAAGTTCGTGATCAGCGCGTCGACCACGTGATAGGTCGAGCCGGGCATGAGGTAGAGCTGCGTCGTGGCGTTCTCGCGTACCACAATGTCACCGCGGCCAAGCGTATCGGCCCCGTCCTCGCGACCCTCAAAATAGCGCGCCGTCACGGCCGGATCGGACACCGGTGCCTCAGCGTCAAAGGCGCTTTCGAGCGAGCGCACCGCGGTGGTGCCGACGGCGATCACACGATGACCCTCGGCCTTGGCCTTATGCACGGCGTCGACAACCTCCTGCGACACGTGATAGCGCTCGGTGTGCATGACGTGCTGCGTGGGGTCGTCCTCCTCCACCAGACGGAAGGTATCGATACCAACCTCGAGCTCGACGGCGGCAAACTTCGCACCCTTGGCCTCGATAGCAGCCATGAGCTCAGGAGTAAAATGCAGACCCGCCGTAGGAGCGGCAGCCGAATGCTCCTCCTTCATGGCGTACACGGTCTGGTATTTCTCGGGATCGCCCTCGTAATCGGTAATGTAGGGCGGCAGCGGCACGTGGCCGGCAGCATGGATGGCCTCGTCGAGCGTGCGCGGATCGCCGGCGGCGTTGCAACCGGCCGGCTCAAAGCGCACCAGACGGCCACCGCGGCTATCGGTGACAAAGTCGACGACCTCGGCCGTCAGCACTACGGGAGCCCCCTCGGGCGCATGGGCGCCACCCGCACGATACTCAATCTGAGCACCGGGCTTCAGGCGCTTGCCCGGCTTGACCAGGCACTCCCAAACGTGACCCAGCGGGTCAACATCCTCGCGGCGCTTGAGCAGCAGCGTCTCGACCACGCCGCCCGAGCCCGTCTTGCGGCCAATCAGGCGAGCCGGCATCACGCGCGTCTGGTTGATGACGAGCACGTCGCCCGGCTCGATATAGTCGATGATGTCACGGAAGATGCGGTGCTCGACGGTGCCGCCATGCTCTAGCGGCGTTCCTGTCTCGGAGCCTTTGCGATCAACCACCAGCAGGCGGCAGGAGTCGCGCGGCTCGGCAGGCGCCTGGGCGATGAGCTCTTCGGGCAGGTTATAGTCAAAATCATCGGTACGCATAGACACGTCGGATTCTCCTTATATAGCTAAAGTCCGCTCTACATCCTAGCAGGCTGACGTCCCAAGTGAACTACATTTTGGCGGCTTTGCGCTCGTCGCGGATGCGGGCGCGGTCCATGGCCGCCTCGACAGCCGAGAAGCGGCAACCACAGTAGTTCTGCCGATACATGCCAAGCTCGCGCGAACGGCGTGTCGCCTCGGGGTAATACGGGCGAAAATCGCGAATCACCGGGGTGAGCCCATGTGCCGCCGCCAAGCGCTCAAGCACGTCATTGCAGGTATCGAACAGCTGGTACGGCGAGACGGCGAGCGTCGTGCCCACAAACTCAAACCCGCGCTCCTGGGCCACGCGGCACGCCTCGGCCAAGCGCAGGGCATAGCACGCGCGACAGCGGCGAGGCCGATCGGCGCCCAGCGGTGCCACGCCGGCCTCCCAGCGCTCACGGTCCTCCCCCGCCTCGATAAGCTCGATGTCGCCATCGGCACACCACCGGCGCAGCTCGTCCAAGCGACGCTGCCATTCATCGCGCGGTTGAATATTGGGGTTGGTCCAGCAAATCGTGGGCTCAAACCCCTCCTCGCGCAGCAGGCGAACCGGCTCAAGCGAGCATGGTGCACAGCACGCATGCAGCAACAACGACTTCATCGACATCTCCTCACCCAAAAAAGCGCACGCCAAAGGACGTATCCTCGCAGGCGACAATGCGGCGGTCGCGCAAAATGGTCCGCACGTAATACCAGTCGCCCACACAGCCCGACAAATGCAAGCCGGCCGCCAGGTAGCACAGCAGTGGATAGCCCGAAAACGCAAACCCCAGGGCAAGCGTTGTCGTCACAACAACCGTCGGCGCCAGGCAAACCGCCATGTACCGCCGGCGCGAATACACAACGCCTTCGGCGCAGGCATAGATCATCGCCGTCTCGCGATTCGCCCCAAAGGTCACCTTCGCGCCCGCGGGCGCCAGCAGCTTAAAAAACACACCGTGCACCAGCTCGTGCACGGCAAATGAAGCCGCCGAAACCGCAGTCAAGCCGACCATCCAGCCCAAGACGGCCATCCAGCCGCCCGCGTCAGCCGCATCCAAGTCTGCAGGCCCGCCCAGCAGCATAAACACCGGCACCAGGCACACGGCAAACACGCCGACTACGACCATCCCCCACACGAAGCAAGCGTGCAGAAAATCCTCGTCCTCAAACGCATGTATGTTGGAAATCTCATTCATAGCATCTTAGGATAGCGCCCCTGCCACGTACCCGTCCGCATGTGCGATAATGTCGAACGATATGCACGAATTGACCACCGCGCCGCCGAGCCCCACGCCCGACTGCGCTCTCACCATATGCGAAGGAGTCCCATGGCATCCAAATACTCCATGAACGACCGTCCCAGCTGGCCTCGCCGCGCCATCGTTACCGCCGGCGAGCCCTATGGCAACAAGGGCCTTCACTTTGGCCACGTTGGCGGCGTCTTTGTCCCTGCCGACTTCTTCGCCCGCTTCCTGCGCGACCGTCTGGGCCGCGAGAATGTCATCTTCACCTCGGGAACCGACTGCTACGGATCGCCCATCATGGAGAGCTACCGCAAGCTCAAGGAGAACGAGGGCTACGACAAGTCCATTAGTGAGTATGTCGAGTCCAATCACTCCCGCCAGGCCGCGACCCTCAACAACTACAACATCAGCTGCGATATCTACGGCGGCTCGGGCCTTGAGCCGGCTGCGCAGATTCACAACGAGGTGACCGCCGAGATTATCAAGCGCCTGCACGAGCAGGGCACCATCTCCAAGCGCTCCACGCTGCAGTTCTACGATGCCAAGGCCGGCACGTTCCTCAACGGCCGTCAGGTGATCGGCCGCTGCCCCATCCAGGGCTGCAAGTCCGAGAAGGCCTATGCCGACGAGTGCGACCTGGGCCACCAGTTTGAGCCCGAGGAGCTCATCGCGCCCAAGAGCCAGCTCACCGGCGAGGTGCCCGAGCTGCGCCCGGTCGACAACCTCTACTTCGACCTGCCGGCCTACCTCGACTTTATGAAGACCTATACCGCCAAGCTCGCCCAGAACCCGCAGGTTCGCTCCGTGGTCTCCAAGACCATGGAGGAGTGGCTGCTGCCGGCCCAGCTCTACATCCAGAACAAGTTCCGCGAGGCCTTCGATGCCGTCGAGGATCAGCTTCCTGAGCACACCGTGCTGGAGCCCGAGGGCAACAAGAGCAGCTTTACCGTCACCTTCCCCAGCTGGAAGGAGCGCGACGACGCCCACGCGGTGCTCGCCAACGGCGGCGTGCGCTTCCGCAGCGGCAAGGCGCTCGTGCCCTTCCGCATCACCGGCAACATCGACTGGGGCGTTCCGGTGCCCGAGGTCGATGGCGTCTCCGACGTCACCTGCTGGTGCTGGCCCGAGAGCCTGTGGGCGCCCATCAGCTACACGCGTACTGTACTCGCCCGCGACGCCCGTGCCGCCGGCGTGACCGAGGGTATCGCCGCCCAGGACGCCGCCCTCATGGGCGAGCCCGCCGCCAATTCCACGCAAGTCCCCGCGCCAACCTACCAGCACAGCTCGCTCGACTGGCGCGACTGGTGGTGCTCTGACGACGCTCAGATTTACCAGTTCATCGGTCAGGACAACATCTATTTCTACTGCATCGCGCAGACCGCCATGTGGGAGGCCCTGGGCTGGGACCTCACGCAGAGCACCGTCAGCGCCTGCTACCACCTGCTCTACATGGGCAAAAAGGCCAGCTCGTCCTCGCAGACGCCTCCCCCGCCGGCAGACGACCTGCTCAACCACTACACCTGCGAGCAGATGCGCGCGCATTGGCTGTCGCTCGGCCTGTCCGAAAAGCCAGTGAGCTTTAGCCCCAAGGCATACGACACGCGTGTGACCGGCAAGGACAAGGACGGCAACGAGGTGCGCGCCTGCGACGACAAGCGCGTTATCGACCCGGCCCTTAAGGAGAGCGCGCTGCTGACCGGCGTGTTCAACCGCCTGGCCCGCAGCTGCTTCTACGGCGTCGCCGTCAAGGAAGGCGACGAAGGCCCCTACCGCAACGGCTGCATCCCCGCCGGTGCCGCTTCTGACACCGTGGTCGAAGCCGCCCAACAGGCAGCCCTCGCCTTTGAGCAGGCCATGTACAAGTTCGAGACGCACCGCGCGCTTGCCGTGTGCGACGACTACCTGCGCGCCGCCAACAAGCGCTGGAGCGACGCCTCCAAGGCCGCCAACAAGCTCGAGGGTAACGAGGCAAACGCCGCGATGAAGCAGGCCCTCGTCGACGCCTTTACCGAGCTGCGCGTGGCAACCGTGCTCATGCACGGCATCGTCCCGGCCGGCTGCGAGCTCATCTGCGAGTACTTCGACGTCGACCCGGTCGCCTTCTTTAGCTGGGACAATATCTTTGCCTCCACGGACGAGTTTGTGGAGAGCCTGGGCGAGAAGCCCGGCGAGCACCGCGTGAAGCCGCTGCCCCCGCGCTTCGATTTCTTTAGCAAGCACGAGAGCCAGTACTAAAGCACGCCAGCAGCGGCGTGCCCGGAAAGTAGTCAATTTGGGACGGGAAGGAAAGACGGATGTCCAAGCCGCGTCGTCGTAAGCAGAAAAAGCAGGTCAAGGCCGAGCTCAAGCTCAGGCAGTTTGCCGCTACCGAGCTTTCCGACCAGCTTGCCGCCCTTCCCTGCGCCGCCGACCTGCCGCGCTTTATGGTCGACACGGTCGCCGGCGCCTATGCCCCCACCGATGCCGAGCTCATAATCGAGGGCTTCGGCGCCGCGGCCACACGCCCGGTCACGCTGCGCGCCAACACGCTCAAGGCAACCGCCGAGGACATCGCTGCGGCGCTCGATGCCGCCGGCATCGCCCACAACGCTGTCGCCTGGTACCCGAACGCCTTTATCCTGCCCGAGGCCCAGGTTTCCGATCTGTGGGACCTCGACATCTACCGCGACGGCAAGATCTACCTGCAGAGCCTGTCATCCATGATGCCGCCGTTGGTCCTGGGCGCCCAGGCAGGCGAGGACATCCTGGACATGTGCGCAGCCCCTGGCGGCAAGACGACGCAGATCGCCGCCCTCACGCAGGGACAGGCGCACCTTACCGCCTGCGAGATGAGCATTCCCCGTGCCGAAAAGCTCGAGGCCAACTTGGGCCGCCAGGGCGCCAAAAACGTGCCCGTCATGCGCATTGACGCACGCGAGCTCGACGAGTTCTTCCGCTTCGACCGCATCCTGCTCGACGCCCCCTGCACCGGCACGGGCACCGTCATCAGCGGCAACGAGAAAAGCCTGCGCGGCCTGACCGAGCAGTTGCTGAGCAAGTGCGCCCGCTCGCAGCGCGCGCTTCTGGACCGCGCCATGGGAGCCCTCAAGCCGGGCGGCACGCTCGTCTATTCCACTTGTTCGATCATACCGCAGGAAAACGAGGACGCCCTGCAAGAGGCCCTCGACAAGCATATGGACTGCGAGCTTATCCCCCTCGACGGCACGCCAAGCGAAAGCGAAGCACGCCGCGCCCAGGAAGCTGGTGAGGAGCCGCGCATCGAGTCCAACGCCCTGACCGAGGCCATTGCCGCGGGTCAGGTATCGGCCATCGCCAACGGCCTGCCCGGCACGCTCACCATTCCGCCTAGCCGCGACTTTGAGGGCTTCTACATTGCCCTGATCCGAAAACGCAGCTAGCGCACGGGTCCAAAACTCAACAAGTTATCTCTGTGCGCGTTTGCCCTGCTGGTCGCGATGCTGTTTAAGTATCGCGCGCTCTTTGCGTTCGGCCCTTTTGCCCTTAATGGCCGTGACCACAAAGTAGATGAGCGCGGCGGCAACGATTGCGGCCACACACAGGCCAATCGAGCCAAACATTGCTGTCAATTCCATACCGCGTCACCTCTCTTTTAAACGGGACTTTCAAGATAGCACCTCGATACCCGCCACCACAGCTCCTTCACGTTCGCCGGCCCTTCGGTCTAACGGATGGCGCGGCGGGGAAAAATCAATTCGTCAAACGATTTAGCATTCGCAATTCCGGCTGCATAGCGCCGGCCGTTATCACATAGAATCGAGCCTCCATGGATACCCTCAACGATCTAAATGAGCGCGTCGACGCCTTCGTCGGCACTAGCTCCTTCGACACGCCTGCCGCGGCAAACGACCAAGCTCCCATCGATGTGCCCGCCGAGGTTCACGAGGACATCGTCGCCTCGGTCGATTTCTCCGAGGTCGAGCTCGCAGACGAGTTCACCGAGCCCCAGGTAGCCGTCACGCCCAACGGCCTGCTCCCTATGGAACCCCTGCCCATCGACGGACGTCTGCGCAAGGCTGCCCTTCGCATGCCCGACGAGATCGAGGAGGCCAGCGGCTTTACGCTCTTCGGCCGTCGCATCAAATCGCTCATCTACACCACCGACGTGGCTGTCATCCGCAACTCCAATGCCGATGCCGTCTTTGCGGTCTACCCCTTCACGCCGCAGCCGGCCATTACGCAGGCGCTGCTGACCGTCGCCGAGTGCCCGGTCTTTGTAGGCGTGGGCGGTGGCACCACCACCGGTAAGCGCTCCGTACAGATGGCAGCCGTCTCCGAAATGCAGGGCGCGGCGGGCTGCGTGGTCAATTCCCCCGCCACTGCCGAGATGGTCGAGCACATCACCAACATCGCCGACATCCCTGTCATCGCCACGGTCGTACGTTGCGACGATGATGCGCATGCCAAAGTGCGCGCCGGAGCCAAGATTCTCAACATCGCCGCCGGCAAAAACACACCCCAGGTCCTGCGTGAGCTGCGCGAGCACTATCCCAACCTGCCGCTCATCGCGCCGGGCGGCAAGACACCCGAGAGCATCCGTGAGACCATCGCCGCCGGCGCCAACGCCATCATCTGGACGCCGCCTTCGGCCCAGCAGCTGCAGACCGACATGATGCAGCGTTATCGCAAGATGAAGGAGGACGCCACACCTGTCATCTCGCGCGACGATGTGCCCATTATCGACCAAGTCGCCGCCGCCGAGGTCAGCCAGGTCGAGAACATGAATCCCGATGTGCCGATTCCCGACGAAGTCATCGAGCGCGTCGCTTCGATCCACGAGCGAGTCGAGGAGCATCGCGCCAACCGCGGCCTCAAGCCGTCACTGCACGGCTTCTTCTTCCGCGGAAAGAAACGCTAGCCGCAACAGCAAGGCCCGCCCCACAAACGTGAGGCGGGCCGTTTTCGTTTGAGCAATCACGCAGCGACGTGATGAGCCAAGTTAATCCACGCGCTTGTCGCCCATAAAGAAGAGCGCCACCGTACCAGGTCCGGTATGCGAGCCAATCAGAGTACCGATGTCATTGATCTCAATCTTGCCTTTAAGCTGCGGGACCTGTTCCTCAATCAGCGCCACAACTGCCTCGGCATCCTCGCGGCACGCCGAGTGCGACATGATGCACTTACCCGAATAATCCGCACCGTCCTGCACGTGTGCCATCATGGTCTTAGCCATCTCGGAAATCGCGCGCTTCTTAGTGCGAATCTTCTCACGTGGCGACAGCTTGCCGTCGCAATCGACCGTCATAAGCGGGCAAATCTTAAGCGCCGTGCCGATGATCGCGCTCGCGGCCGAAATGCGACCGCCGCGCAGGTAGCTCGACAGATCGGTCGAGAAGAACCAGTGGTGCAGGTTGAGTTTATGCTTCTCAATCCAAGCGGCCGTCTCGTCGAGTGAAGCCCCGCTGTCGCGCACGTCGGCGGCATATTCCAGCAACAGGCCAAAGCCCGAAGACGCCGCCAGCGAATCGATGACGCGCACCTTGCCGCCCTGGGGATAGCGATCCGCGAGCATCTGCGCCGCAACGCAGGCCGATCCATACGTGCCCGAAATACCCGACGACAACGTCAGGTGCAGCACGTCTTTACCCTCGGCAACAAACGGCTCCCAAAACTCCTCGTACTCACCCACGCTCACCTGGGACGTCTTGGGCATGGCGCCCGCGGCAATCTGGGCAAAAAACTTGTCCGGCGTAATCGACTGATACAGATCGTCCGTATAGACAACATCGTCGATCTCGTAATGAAAACACACGACAGGGATATTGCGCGACGCAAAGAACTCACGGGTTCGGTCGGCGGCGGATTCACAGGTCAGGACAAAATCACTCATATGAGGCTCCTTACTCATTGCTGCGCAAATTATCGCACAGTGAGCCTACATACGGTACATATGTCCACTATTTACCAAATCGAACCAAAAATAGCGAACATCTTTACCACTATCGTCTCCACCGACCCCACGCATAAATATCTGAGAAAACACCCTCTGTCGTCTCCACTCAACCGCCATATCTACCTCAACTAAATCGGTTTACCAAACCGTTCAGCTGACAATTCAGCCGCTGGCGCAAAATCGAAACAAAAGCGGCGCATACTGATAAACGTTTGACGCTGTTTATCAGTTTTACCAGCCCCATCGGAAGGTGTTTCATGGTCGCATTCGATCGCAACCCGCAAGACTTCAAGTATCTGCGCCTGCTGTCGAGACAGTTCCCCACCGAACAATCCGCATTTACCGAAATTATCAACCTCTCGGCCATCCTCAACCTACCCAAGGGCACCGAGCATTTTATGAGCGACGTGCATGGCGAGTACGAAGCCTTTATGCACATCCTCAACAACTGCTCGGGCGTCGTGCGCGAACATGTCGACGAGATCTTTGGCGACACGCTCTCCTTTGACGAAAAGGGCGAGCTGTGCACGCTCATCTACTACCCGCGCGAGAAGATCGAGCTGGTCCGCAGCCAGCGCGAGGACTCGCCAACCTGGTACAAAACGATGCTTGACCAGCTCATCATGGTCGCTCGCTCGCTTTCAAGCCGCTACACGCGCTCCAAAGTGCGCAAGGCCATCCCGCGCGACTACGCCTATATCATCGACGAGTTGTTGCACACGCACCCGGACGAGAACAACTATCGCGTGCGCTATCACGAGCGCATCGTGGAGTCCATCCTGGAGACCGCCAGCGCCGACGACTTTATCGAGTCGCTCGCCTCACTCATCAAGCGGCTGGCCGTCGACCACCTGCACCTGGTGGGCGATATCTTCGACCGTGGCGGCGGCGCTGCCAAGATTATGGACCGCCTGCTCACCTACCATTCGCTCGACATTCAGTGGGGCAACCACGACCTGCTATGGATGGGCGCTGCGGCC
>CABUUB010000040.1 GCA_902494625.1 uncultured Collinsella sp. | reverse complement strand
TAAACGGCACGTCGGTGCGCACGCCCATCTCGCCGGCCACCTGCTTCATCAGGTCCCACATGAGCGTGCCCCAGGGAAGCACCGCACCCTCGTTGATGGTCTTTGACTCGTCGGGCACCAGGCTCGCCTCGTCTACCTCGCGCATGACACCGGTGCCGCCGCAGGTAGGGCACGCACCGCCGCTATTGAAAGCCAAATCCTCGGCACTCGGCGCGTAGAACTCGCGGCCGCATGTCGGACACGTGAGCGACAGGCCCGCAGCCACGTTAAGGCTCGGCTCCACACGCGCCCCGCAATGCGGGCACACGTGATGGGCGCAACGGCTAAAGAGTAGACGCAGGCTATTGTTGAGCTCGGTCATGGTACCAAAGGTCGAGCGCACGCCCGGTACGCTGGGGCGCTGATGTAATGCGAGCGCCGCTGGCACGTGCAGCACCTCGTCCACCTGGGCGTGCTCGGCCTGCGTCAGACGACGGCGGGTATAGGTGCTGAGCGCCTCCAGATAGCGGCGCGAGCCCTCGGCATAAAGAACCCCGAGTGCCAGCGAACTCTTGCCCGAGCCCGACACGCCGGCAATACCCACGAGCCTTCCCAGCGGGATATCAATATCGATGTCCTTGAGGTTATGGACACGTGCGCCACGCACCTCGATAGCCTGCGGGCTCATCTTCTGTTCCGTCACCCTTATCACCCTACTCATGCCATAAAATGCGGTCGCGGATGTACGCGCCCAGCATGGGCACGGTAAACCGGACGAGGCCGTATCCGGCAGCCTCGATGACGCGCTCGCGAATCAGACTTGCACGATATTTACTCGCCCAGCTCTGGGTGCGATCGCAACGCTCAATGATATCCGCCATGCGCGTCGGTTTGCCCTCGTCAGCCGCCATGGCCTCGATAAAGAGACGCTGCGGACTGCGCAACCCGTAATACAAGGGAGCGTCGACCGCTTCATAGAACTCAGAGACGGCATCGGCGTAGCCAGCCTCGACATCGCACACTTCAATGACCTGCGAGCCACGCCGGACAGTAGAGCGCCACATGTAATATCCCACCAGCTGAACCATATAGGGATGCCCCATGCTCTTGCGCGCCGCAAGGTCCGCCGTCTCCGCATCAACGTAAAGACCAGCGTCTTTGACCGTCTGGATATACGAATCGCGCACTTTGGGCAAAGAAATCGCCCCCAGCGTACGCTGCTGAGCACGCCGCAAAAACGTCACGCTCGGCTCTTCGAGCAAGTCATCAACCATACTGGGTAAGCCGGCGAACACCAGCGCAAGACCGCGCTGGTCGCTATCGGACAAGCCCGTAGCATCTTGATCTCCGGGCACTTGCTGATAGAGAACGGCCAGCGCCGCCAGTTCCTCGATAGACGCAGATTGCGCCTCGTCAATCGCAAACAGTATGCCCTTGCCTGGACCGAGCTTCTTGAGGCGCTCGTTGACCAGCCCTCGCAACGTTTCGCCCTTTGCTCGCGCCGCCTCGACCGACATCCGGCCAAACGACGGACCGAATTCCATTGACGTCACAACGGGTTTATTCGAGCGAAGCGCGTCGGCCAAGCGGTCGCATAAGCCAAGCGAGGCGGAATCGGAGACAACCGCCCATCCGCGCTCGCTGGCTAGACGTTGCAGCTCTCGCAGGAGAACCGTTTTGCCGCAGCCGCGGTTTCCCGTAATGAGCATGAACCTGCCCGGCGCTCCGGCGCCGTTATCGAGCCCTTCCTCAAAATCCTCAATGACCGACTCGCGGCCGATGAGTATCGGAGGCCGCTTGCCTGCCGTTGGCTTAAAGGGATTCGGGTTCATGTCGGCCTCCTCGGATTGGCAAACCCTGCCTATAGTTATACCAACTTATACCGAGTTATACCAACAGCAGGTGACAAAGGGGCCGCCCTTCTATCACCTATGGCAGAAGAACTCCACGTCCGCCGCTCGCCAGGGGCGGAAGGTGGCGGGATCGACCTTTACGTGGGCTGCGGCGGGTACGTCGTACCATTTGACCGTGTAACCGGCGCCGTGAGAGCAAAAGACCGAGTCGGGCGTGTTGGGCAGATCGGCCTCAGGCTCGTAGGCGGCCGCCTCGATGACGCGCTCGGCATCATGGCAAGCCGCGTAGCCGGCGAACTCCAGGTACAGATGCCCACGACCACTCGTGTAGGCGGCCACCTCCAGCGCGTAATCCTGCACCTCGGATGCCGGCACGCGACCCACAAGCTTCGCCCGGTCGCCCGTCATCGTCGGCGGCTCGTACTCGGCACCCATGCGCGTGGCATCCGAGAGCGACCGACCCACGCACTCCCCCGACACCTCAAGCTCAAATTGGTACCACGGCTCCAACAGCACCGCCGCGCCGGCCTCACGCGCCTGCATGAGCCCCTGGCGAATCGCGCGGTACGTGGCCTGGCGAAAATCGCCGCCCTCGGTGTGTTTGGCATGCGCGCGGCCACCTGTGAGTGTAATGCGCACATCGGTGATGGGCGAGCCGGTCAGCACGCCCAGGTGATCGCGCTCCATGGCTTTGGTGAGTGCCAAACGCTGCCAGTTAAGATCGAGCTCGTCGGTCGAGGTCACGGTGCCAAACTGCACGCCCGAACCCGCTGGCAACGGCTCCAGGCGCAGATGCACCTCGGCATAGTGGCGCAGTGGCTCAAAGTGGCCCACGCCCTCGACCGGCTGCGAAATAGTCTCCTTATAGAGAATGCCGCCAGACTCAAACGCAACCGGAAGGCCAAAACGATCGGCCAACACCCGCTGCACGTCCTCGAGTTGCACGGCGCCCATCAGCTGTAAATGAATCTGCTCAAGATGAGTGTTCCAGCTTACGCCGAGCATGGGATCTTCGTCCGCTAACTCAGTCAGCGCTTTGAACACCGCGTGGACATCGTGTTCGCCCGGAAGCACCGTATAGGTGAGGACCGGCGCAATGACAGGCGCATCGCCCGCGGGCTCCGCGCCCAGGGCGTCCCCCGGGCGAACGTGCGCAAGACCCGTCACGGCACAAATACCGCCAGCAGCAACTTCTTGGGCAAGCTCATACTTTTCGCCGTTATAGATGCGTACCTGATCGACCTTCTGCTCCCATGCCTCGGCACCGGAACGTCCACCAATCATCTGTTTTGCGTGCAGCGTGCCGCCGGTCACTTTAACCCATGCCAAGCGCTCGCCGCGATCCCCGCGGCTGACACGATAGACGCGCGCGGCAAACTCCGGGAGCCATGTCTGTTCACGCATCAGCGCACATATGCCATCCAGCAGCTCGTCCACGCCTTGGTCCCTGAGCGCCGAGCCGGCAAAACAGGGAAAGAGTTTGCGCTCGGCGACCATGCGCGACAGCGTTGCAACAGAAAGCTCACCCGCCTCAAGAAACTCCTCGAGCGCCGCTTCGTCCAACGCAGCAGCGTCCTCCTGAACGGCGCCGCCCGCCAGCAGTTCGTTGGCATCCAGGCAGCCTTCGGAAAGACGCTGCCCGAGCTGTGCCAGCAAAACATCGCGACCGGGATTCTCCAAATCATTTTTGTTGATAAAGATGAACGTCGGAATGTCATAGCGCGCAAGCAGGCGCCACAGAGTTTCGGTATGCCCCTGCACGCCATCGTTGGCACCCACAACCAAAATCGCGTAGTCCAGCGCGCGCAATGTGCGCTCCGCCTCGGCAGAAAAATCGACATGCCCCGGCGCATCCACGAGCATGACATGGGCATCACCATGGTCGAGCACAGCCTGCGACGAGAAAATCGTAATGCCGCGCTCGCGCTCGATCGCATTAGTGTCCAGATGCGAATCGCCATCGTCCACGCGGCCGCGCTTGCGGATGCGACCCGCGTTGAACAGCATGGCCTCGGCCAACGTGGTCTTGCCGGCATCGACATGCGCCAGGATTCCAACGACCGCTTGCTTCGACATGGCTCTCCTCTTATTACAAGCCCATCGCACGCGGCAACGGGCATCCTCGTTCCACACTGGATGATACAATTTACGTGCCGGCGGGCGAAGCGGGCCCTATCCCCCGACCGAGCTCATCGCCCCGCGTTGCCGCGCGGCGATTTTCGTAGGTTCGCGCCTTGCGAAAGCCGGCTTGCAAAACAGTGCAGCGAACGAAAATGGCCCCACCCGGAGCCATTTTCGTTCGCGCGAATTGTTGATACGCGCCCTCGATCTTATGCCTCGCGCAGCCAGTCAAACGCAACACGCGGCGTGCCGTCCGACACATACACGATGCCGGCGCGCTCGAACCCCGCCTTAATACTCGCACCCTGCATGGGCAGGTTGTCCTGATGCGTGTCGATGCGCAGGTGATCGGCACGCTCTTTGGCAAAGGCGAACATCGCAGCCGCGATACCGTGCACGGTGCCGTCGGATGCCACACGGTGCAGCACGGCGTACGGAGTGTCGCTGCGCCATTGACCATCCTCAATTACGTCATAGCACTCGTCCGGGCCCGGCAAAAAGGCAAACGTCGCCACCACGCGGCCATCGACTTCGCACACATAGCTGCCACCGGCGGCGATATCGGCAGCCAGTTGCTCGGCAGAAGGCGTGCCCTCGGGCCACTGTGTGGCGTTGCCATGCGCGCGCATAAAGGCGCGGGCCGCGTCATAGATAGCCATGACAGCGGGAATGTCGGTATCGAGGGTTTTTCTGATCATCACGCGGCGACCTCACGTTTATTGGTATCACTTTGATTGGGCAATGATACCAGCGTTTGGAGAGGGGCACGAAGCAGATGGGGAGCAAAAAGCGAGCCGCTTGGTCAAAAGCCAAAAGCGAGTTTTTAGGCGCTGCCACGGGCGGCGATATGAGCGACCTGTTTGCGCGCGAGAATGAGCTCCGCGACGCCCTGGACGCCGAGCGCGATGAAGCCTGGCGCTACAAGTCGTGCGAACGCAAAAACCGTTACGACACGCGCGCCGAGGCCGAGGCCGTTATGGCCGACTGCGAAAACCGCGGGCGGCGTGGTTTGGCCTGCTACAAATGCGAATACTGCGGCGGCTGGCACCTGACGTCGCATCCTTGGAAATAGGCCTCGCATCGGCACGGCACTGACGGAGCGCCAACCATCGCGCGCAAGCTACGGGCGCGGCGGCACCAAAACATCGTAACGAACGGCCTTGCCCGCAAGTTGATAGCTCGGCTTAACTCCGGCAAGCAGCGGGCCCTTCACCGGCCGCTTGATAACGACCTTGCGCGGATGCACAGCAAGCGCCGCCTCGACCAGCGATTCCTCATCGGCACACGGCTGTTCCAAATGGTGCAGGAGTTGGAACTTCTTTTTCACCGCCGCACTCTTGGTGCGCTCGGGAAACATGGGATCCAGATACACCGCGTCGGGAGCGGCGAGCTCGCCCTGCCCGATCAGCTCAGCTGTATGGCGAAGGCCGGCAATGCTGTCCTCGCCCGCATGAAGGCGCATGCGAGCCACGGCAGCCGCAAGCACCTGATCATCCGCCGCGCGATCCAAGGCATCCTTGAGGAGCGCCGCGATCACGCAATCCTGCTCATACAGATCGACGGTAAAGCCCGCGGCCGCCAACAGCAGCGAATCCTCGCCAAAGCCTGCCGTGGCATCAATCGCCCATGGGCTCTCGATGCCTTTTGTGCGCGCAGCCTTTACCAGCAGCTCTTGCTGCAGACGGCCTTGCTTGAGTCGTGGCAGCATGCGGGCAAAATCGGCACGCAGCTCCATCGCGCCGTCGGTGAGCGTGAGGCCCTCGGACTTCCGCACGAGCTCGAGCCCCGCGGCCCGAGCAACAGAAAAGGGATCGACGACGCCCATGGACACTCCTTAACAAGCAAAACGAATACGCGGGGCGCCGTTTATGCCAGCACCCAACCGTCCGCTATTGTCCCACATGCGACATGGCCCACAGCATCGCAATGCAAAGCACCGCCATCAATCCCGTGCACACGGCAGCGATCACAGAATCGCCCATGCGCCTTCCCAACGACCGCGGCTCACGCACTTGCCCTGTTCCGTACATCATGGCTCCTCCTTGAGACCAGCTCCTTGTTACGGCCTCATCATCGCAGCGCCGCACATGGGCTGCCATCGATTTGGCTTACGTCCAGCTTTCCTTTTTGAAAGGTTGGACCGTACAGGCAAGAGACGCTTTCAAACGCATGCATCGTCCCGTTGAACTACAATGTGCTTCACGATATGTGCCGTAACCTGGGCGCGACAGATTCTCCGCGCCCGCATCGAAAGGACCAGCTATGAGCGCTGCTCGCAAGACACTCAAAATCCTTGCCCTGATTTATTTTGTTCTGGGCATCGCCAGCCTCGTCATCGGAATTGCCGGCATTGTTACCGGCAATTTTGGATCCGCTTACGGATCGAACGCCACACTCGCCGCTGTTGTGGTGATTGTTAAGGGCCTCGTCGACCTTGCCGCAGGCGTCGCCGGTATCAAGGGCGCCAACAAGCCTTCGCAGGTAGACGGCGCATTTAAGCTCGGTATCGTTGCCGCGGCAGCCACGCTCCTCCAAGCCGTGCTCACGCTTCCCGCACTCGGCGGCAGCTCCGTCAATATAATCGCCTTTGTCATCGTGGTCTACGACCTGTTCTTTGTTCAGCAGGCACACGCCGTTAAGGCCGAGAACAAGGACCGCCTGTAAGCGCCCGCTTCTCATAACCTCTGTTGCAACCAAGCAACTAAAAAGGGCCGATCGCGCATCTCCGCGGTCGGCCCTTTGCGTTTGCCTAGATAAAACCTACCAAAATAAACCTGTCCCTTTTTTGGCAGGTTAGTGGCGGTACTCGGCGATGATGAAGTCGATGTCGGTTTGAAGGGTGTCCAAATTTGCCAGGCGCTCTTTGTCGGCAGGGCGCGTGCGATAGTAGTACGGCGTCATCTGGAACACCGCCTCGATGTCGGCCTGCGTCTGGAGCGTAATATTCGCAGATACCCGGTGCGTTCCGACTAACTCGAGCTCGGTTGTCTTCGGCAGCTTCTCATCGTTAAGGTACGGCGTGTCGTAGAGCACCTCCTTGAGCCCAAACAGATGGCGTGCACCTGGCACGACGGTGTAGAGCGAGCCCTCGGGCGCCAGCACGCGAGAAAACTCACGCTCGTTAAAGGGAGCGAAGAGCTCGGTCACCATATCGAAGGCGCCATCGGCCACGGGGATATCCTTCATGTTGGCCACGAAGTAGGTCGTGTCGCCGCGCTTGGCGGCCAGGCGCACCATCTCCTTGCCCAGGTCGAAACCGTAAGCATCCACGCCCGGCACCGCGCCCATGGCGCTGGTGTAGTAGCCCTCGCCGCAGCAAATATCGAGCAAGGCCAGCGGCTTGTCCGACGTAGCTGCGCACCGCTGAGCTCGTTCGCGCACCAGCTCGACCATCGCATCGCGCAACGGCGCATAGTAACCGCGGTTCAGAAAGTCGCGACGGCTGCGTGCCTGCGACTTGGGATCGCCCATGGAGTCGCCGCTCTTGGACGAGCGCAGCAGATATAGATAGCCCTCGCGAGCACGGTCAAACCGGTGTCCGCCCGCGCATGCAGCGCCGCGTTCGTCATCCACCAACGGTTCATGGCAAACGGGACACAACAACATGGCAACTCCTTAGCGCGAACAACACAACACCCACCATTGTCGCACGCCTTCCCCACCTAGTCATTGGGGACGTTCTTAAACGACTAGTCAAAAGGGACACTCTTGCGTCACATAGGGACACTCCTTTTGGTCGGTGCCAAAGAGTGTCCCCAACGACTAGTCGTTTAAGAACGTCCCCAACGACTATAAGAACGCCCCCCAATGACTGGGCGATTAGGAGTATCATCGTCTGCGCAAATAAGCACGAAAAAGCATATTAGAGATTGAGAGCGTATGGCTGATACCGCATCTAAGCACATCGACATGACCACCGGCTCGCTGTGGCGCAATATTCCCCTGTTCGCCTTCCCCGTGGCCGCCACGAGCATCTTGGAGCAGCTGTCGAACCTCATCGCCACGGTCATCATCGGAAACTTCTCGGGAGACCAGGGAACCCTCGCCATGGCGGCGGTCGGCTCCAATGTTCCGCTTACCAGTCTTATGCTCAACCTGTTTATTGGCATGTCGCTTGGCTCCAACGTGGTCATCGCCAATGCTATCGGCCGCAACGATCAGAACATGGTCAAACGCGCCGTCCATACCTCGATTTTAATGGCGCTCGTGGGCTTTGTCGTCATCGCTCTGGGCGAGATCTTTGCCGAGCCCATGCTCGCCGCGCTCAACGTTCCCGCCGAAACCATGCCGCTCGCTTCGCTCTACCTACGCGTCTTTTTGCTCAGCCTGCCCTCGATCTTGCTCTACAACTTTGAAGCCGCGATCTTTCGCTCCGTCGGCATCACCCGCATGCCGCTGCAGGCTCTTGCCGTGTCCACCGTCCTCAACATTGGCCTGGACCTCATCTTTGTCCCCATACTCCACTGGGGCGTCGCGGGCGTCGCCATCGCCACCGCCATCGCCTACACTGTCAGCGCCGCTACGCTCTTTATCCGCCTGCTCAAGACCGACTCCGTCGTCCGCGTCACCCTACGCGACCTAGCTATCGACCCCGTCGCCCTCAAGCGCATCGTCAAAATCGGCCTGCCCGCCGGCATCCAAAGCGCCGTCTTTGCCGTCGCCAACATCATCATCCAGTCTGCCATCAACAGCCTGGGCACCGAGGTCATGGCGGCATCGAGCGCCGCCATGAGCCTGGAGTACGTGTGCTATAACCTGCTCAACAGCTTTAGTCAGGCCTGCACCACCTTTGTGGGACAAAACCACGGCGCCCGCCAGATCGACCGCTGCACCAAGACGCTCAAGGTCTGCCTGGTCGAAGGCGGCATCGTTGCACTCACCACGATTATCGTTATTGTCGGCCTGGGGCGCGAGATCCTATCGCTGTTCAACAGCGATCCCAACATCGTCTCGATCGGCTATATCCGCGTGTGCTCGATCTTCCCGGCATACGCCTTTAGCATGTTCTACGAAAACATGTCAGGCTACCTGCGCGGCTTTGGCATCTCGCTCACACCCGCCCTCATCACCATGATCTGCGTCTGCGGCATCCGCTTCTATTGGGTGTTCTGCGTGTTCCCGCACTTCCGCACCTTTGCGAACATCATGATGGTCTACCCCATCAGCCTGGGCACCACGGCGTTCTTTATGGTCGTGGCGGTGCTACTTTGCCACCCGGCACGCACCTATCGCGCCACCCAAGCCAAAGCGACAGCCCGCTAAACACCGCACTCAACGCCACGCCAGTCATTAATTGACAATATGCGAGCTCATATAGTCGATAAAGCGCCTCGTGGCGATGGGCATGGTGTCCCAGCTGCGCCAGGCGGCCACCACGTCGCGCGAGGGGGCATGCACGATAGGACGTACGCGAATATCGGCCTGCATGCCCTCCACAGTACGACGGTAGAGCATGCTCACGCCTAGGCCCTCCTCCACCATCGCCATGATGGTGTAGTCGTCGGTTACCTCACTCGCCACGTGCGGCGACAGCCCATGCGCCGCGAATGCATCGAGCACCAGACTCTGTTCGCCCTCATCCAGCAGCACAAACGGCTCGGACGCCAGGTCGGCGAGTGTCACCTTTTCCTTTGCTGTCAGCGGATGCGCCGCCGGCAACAATGCCACCAACTCGTCGTGATAGACCACGCGCTTCTCGAGCCCAGCGGTAAACCCACGCGCCGTAAAGCAAAAATCCACCACGCCATCGTGCACCCATTGAGCGTTGCGCGTGTAATCGCCCTGCTTGAGGGTAAAACGCACGCCCGGGTGCAGCGCACCAAAGTCGCGGATCACACGCGGCAGCACGGTACGACTCACGTTGGTAAACGTCGCGATGCGAATATCGGTCGACGAAAGCCCCAGCAGCTCCTGGCGCTTGCCCTCGAGCTCGGCCTCGGCGGTCACGATCTGGCGCAGGTACGGCAGATATTGTTTACCGTCGCGCGTAAGCGAAACGCCCTGCTTACCGCGCTCGATAAGCGTGGTACCCAGCTCGCGCTCGAGCGCCTTGACGGCCTGGCTCACCGCACTTTGCGTATAGCCCAGCTCGTCGGCCGCACCCTTAAGACTGCCGCGATCGACCACCATACACACAATCTGATACCGCGATGCCATCGTGCCTCCACATCAATGCAGACGTAAAACGTTTTGTCAGGGCTTTTCCTACCGACATTAGCGTTTCTTAATCATACTGAAGATACATTCGCTTTACTACATCTACATCTGGGAGCAGAATCCTTTTTACGAAACCGTTCTGTAACAACAAGGAGTCCCATGGACCGCAAAAAAGCAGTCGCGCTCTCATTTTCCGTTCCCGTCGCATGGGGCTTTTCGTACCCCCTCATGAAGATCGGCATGGACAGCATGAACGCCACGAGCATCGTTGCGCTGCGCTGCATCATCGCCTTCGCGGCCTGCCTGCTGCTCTTCCACAAGCGCGCTTTCCGCATCAATCGCGACCTTATGGTCCGCGCCGCTATCATCGGCGCCATCATGGCAACCGAGCTCACCTGCATGTGCCTGGGCTCCAGCCTCACCTCTGCCTCCACTGCCGGCTTTTTGCAGAGCCTGACGGTCGTGATCGTGCCGTTTGCCAACGCCGCCCTGCTGCGCCGCGCCCCCGAGCGCAAAGTGCTCGTCGGCACCGCCATCGTCACCTGCGGTATGTTGCTGCTCTCGGGCGCCGACTTTACCAGCCTGAACCCGGGCGCGCTCATCATGCTGCTCTCCGCCTTTGTCTATGCCGGCCATATCATTGTGGCGAAGCGCTTTGTCGAAGATGTCGACCCGCTGGCTCTGGGCGTTTGGCAGCTGGGCTTCGGCGGCCTGTTCTCGGGCGTCACGGCATTCACCTTTGGCGGTTTCACGCTTCCCGGCACGCCGGGCGAGGTCGTGGTCGTCGTCGCGCTCGCACTCATCTGCTCTGCCTATGGCTTTATCACCCAGACGCTCGTGCAGCCCCACGTGCCTGCCGAGACCACCGGCTTCGCTTTCTCGCTCGAACCGGTCTGCTCCGCCGTCTTTTCGTTCTTCCTGGTCGGCGAGGTCCTGAGCCCCATCGCCTTCTTTGGCGCCGCCCTTATCCTCACCGGCGTCATGGTGGCAACCGTCGAGCTTCCGCGCCTCCGCGCACATGGACAGGCTCGCATGGCAGGAGCGCCCGAGCACGTCTCGTAGACCCCACTCTTCATACAGCCGCGGCATAAAGGCAACCGGTGCGCCTTTACAATAGATGCCAACAGAGCATCTGCCATAAAGGAGCCCCATGGACACCGCAACTCGCGATCGCAACATAGCAACTTGGTTGGGCGATGCGCCGCAGCCGGTACGTGACACTACGAACCAGCTGCTCGAGCGCATCGCCCTTTTGCGTGCCGAGCAGACTATCTACCCGGCACAAGACGACATCCTCAATGCCCTCGTCTATACGCCGGCCGACCAGGTCAAGGTTGTCATTTTGGGTCAGGACCCCTATCACGGACCCAACCAGGCAATGGGACTGTCGTTCTCGGTCCCCGCGACGCAAACCAAGTTGCCGCCGAGCCTGCGCAACATCTATAAGGAACTCAAAGCCGATCTGGATTGCCCTATTCCCGCCACGGGAGACCTAACCCCATGGGCACAGCAGGGCGTCCTGCTCCTCAACACCACGCTCACCGTGCGCGAGCATGCCGCGAACTCGCACGCCAAACTGGGCTGGAGCACGCTCACCGATTACGTTATCGAACGCTGCTGCCAGCTGCCCCAGCCGGTAGTCTTTTTGGCATGGGGCCGCTTTGCCCAGCAGATGGTCGAAGGCAAGCTCGCCGCGACCGGCGCGGGCAAGGCAACCGGCAAGTTCTGTCTGGCCTCTACGCACCCTTCGCCGCTTTCGGCCAACCGTGCCACGGCAGAACTCCCCGCCTTTATGGGGTCGCGCCCCTTCTCGGCAGCCAATCGGCTACTCGAACAGCACGGCTCGACCCCCGTCAACTGGACTTGCCTCGGCTAAAAATCGATACATCAAAAACGCGCCCGATGGCTTCCCATCGGGCGCGTTTCCTATTCGGGCCAAATAAATTGTGTGCGGCCGGCCTCGCCGCCATCGATCAGCAGGCTCTGCCCGGTCATAAACCGATTGGTCACGCCCACAAAGTAGATCCACTCGGCGATCTCTTGGGCAGTGGCCCAGCGCTTAAGCGGCGTGAGCTCCATAATCTGGTTCCACAGGCACTCGTCTTCCATCACGCAACGGTTGAGCGGCGTGATAACACCGCCCGGGTCCACACTGTTGGCGATGGCCTGCGGTGCCAGGCGGTTTGCAAGGTTCTTGGTGTAGGCGATAACGCCGCCCTTGCTGGCGGCATAGGCGGGAAACTCCGACCCCGTATGCCCACTCGCCGACCCCACATTGACCACGGATTTGATAGCGGGCGCCGGCTTGGCGGCAAGCCCCTCCCCCACAAAGGCGTAGCGCTCGGTCACGTTGATGGTGCCACACAGGTTGGCGGCGATGTCGTCGGCCGAATCCTGCGTACCGGCAACGTTCACGATTACCTGAGGCTCAAGGTCGCTTGGAAACGAGTCCGGCTCGCGGACATCAACGATCAGATGGCGGTAGCGCTCGTGTTCGATAGCCGGCGACAGCAGATCAAAGCCCACGACCTCGTGGCCCTCATCCAAAAAGCGCTGCACGCACGCGGCTCCGATACCGCCCGAAGCGCCCGTGATCAAAACCCGCATACTTGCTCCTTAGGCGGTCGCGTGGCGCTCGAGGTACTCGGAACCCACATTCTCGCGCTCCCAGCCGCGCACGACCTTGTAGCCCACGGGGCTCAGGAAGACCTCGCACAGCAGCTCGGCAACGGCGCCGGTCAGCGAGCACATGAGGACCTGCACCCAGGTCCAACCAAAGAACGTGTGGCTCACCACGATGGCAAAGACCAGGTTGTCGATAAACTGGCCAACACCCGTGGACACATAGGAGCGGAAGGCGAAGCTCGCAAAGTTATTCTTTTTGAGCATGCGGCCGAGCGACTGGTTGAGCGTGGAGTTAACCACGGCAGAAACGAGCATGGCAAGCGAAGAGCCCAGCACCACGTACCAGGTGCCGCCGATGGTGGCGTTAAGGGCGGTGTTGACCTCGATCATGCCCGTGTCGTAGTAGGCGCCCCACATGCCGGGCGTGAGCGAACATGCCCAAAAGCACAGGCTCACAGCCAGGTTAACCAGCAGCGCGAGGATAGAGATTTTGATGGATGCCTTGGCGCCAAAGCGCTTGCAGATCATGTCCTGGCACAAAAACGAGACCCAGCTCACCACAAAGCCACAGTCGAGCGCCAGATACGGCAGGCTGATAAGTTCTTTGTTGGCCAGCAGGTTCATCATGATGACGCTCACGAAAAACAGCGAAACCGTTGCCGCGGGAATGCTCCGCAACAGGACCTTGTAGTCCTCCATGACCTTCTTGATCATTATGTACTCCTTTGGTTTTAGGTTTAACGAGCAGGATATCGGACCCGAACTGCTCGGACGCCCCGGTCTTGAGACGACGGTGGGTATGATAGCCGCTCACACGGCATCAGGCAAGCAAGCGGCACGGCAGCCTCGCAGGGCCACCGCGCCGATGCGTTAAAAGGCTACGTTGCCAAACTCCGACAGGATAAGGTCGGGATTGTGGTCGGTAGCCCAATCCACGTTCCACGGGCTCGTGAACAGCAGCAACTTGCCGCCGCGCATGTCCTCGACGCGCAGCGTGTCGCGCGTGAGCGAAAGGCCCGGGATATCGATGGTGTCGGGGTCGTTCTGGATCCAGCGGATGTCCGTATAGGGCAGCGGCTGGCGACGAACCTCAACACGGTACTCGGCCTTGAGGCGGCGCTCGAGTACCTCAAACTGCAGGACGCCGACCACGCCCACGATGACGCTCTCCATGCCGGCACCCAGCTCGCGGAAGATCTGGATGGCACCCTCCTGGGCAAGCTCCTCCATACCCTTGACGAACTGCTTGCGCTTGAGCGTGTCGACCTGCGTAATGCGAGCGAACATCTCGGGGGCAAACGTCGGGATCTGCGGATACTGCACGTGGCGCTTGCCGGAGCACACGGTGTCACCGATGCTAAAGATACCCGGGTCGAACAGGCCCACGATATCGCCCGCGTACGCCTCGTCCACGATGGCGCGGTCATCGGCCATCATCGACGTGCCCGTGGCAAGCTTGAGCTTGCGGTTGCCCTGCACGTGGAAAGCATCCATGCCGCGCTCGAACTTGCCCGAGCAAATGCGCACAAAGGCGATGCGGTCGCGGTGGTTCTTGTCCATGTTGGCCTGGATTTTAAACACAAAGCCGCTAAAGTCGTCGCGGCAGGGATCGACCGGCTCGCTGGTGAGCGTATCGGTATAGGCACGCGGCGTCGGGGCCAGGCGCAGGAACTCCTTGAGGAAGGGCTCCACGCCAAAGTTGGTAAGCGCCGAGCCAAAGAACGCCGGGCTCAGCTTGCCGCAGGCCACGGCATCCAAGTCGAGCTCGTCGCCGGCGCCATCGAGCAGCTCGATATCGTCCATTAGGTTCTTATGGTTTTCCTCGCCGATAAGCTCGTCCATGGCGGGGTCGCCCAGCTCGGCCTCGACCTCGGCGACCTTCTTGGTGGCGTTGGCGTGGCCGTCGCCCTCAAAGGCGATAACGCGACGGGTCTGACGATCGAACACGCCGCGGAAGTTGCGGCCGCTGCCGATCGGCCAGTTCATGGGATACGTATTGATACCCAGAACATTCTCGATCTCTTCCATGAGCTCAAACGGATCGCGAGCCTCGTGGTCGAGCTTGTTCACAAAGGTGAAGATGGGAATGTGACGCAGCGTGCAGACCTTAAAGAGCTTTTTGGTCTGGGCCTCGACGCCCTTGGCGCCGTCGATGACCATGACCGCGGCGTCGGCGGCCATAAGGGTACGGTAGGTATCCTCCGAGAAGTCCTGGTGGCCGGGGGTATCGAGGATGTTGACGCAGGCGCCGTTGTAGGTGAACTGCAGCACCGAGGAGGTAACGGAAATACCGCGCTCCTTCTCGATGTCCATCCAGTCCGAGACGGCATGCTTGGCCGAGCTCTTGCCCTTGACCGAGCCGGCGGTCTGAATGCTGCCGGTATAGAGCAGCAGTTTCTCGGTAAGCGTAGTCTTACCGGCGTCCGGGTGGCTGATGATCGCGAATGTGCGGCGCGACGAGATTTCATCCGACAGGCTTGCCATGCGGATCCTTTCTTGCATTAAGTGCATTACGTCGATGTAACCGTACTATTGTAGCCGCGAAATCTCGCTCTAGGGCACCTATCAGGACAAATTCATCAGTTGGGGCCAGGGTAGCCGGCCCAATCAGTATTTGCCTCTTGCATAACTGTATATAGTGTATATATACTGTGCTTACCGGTTATATACACGTGTAGCCCATCAGCTAAGGAGCCGCTGTGGACATCATCCTATCCAATTCGAGCGACAAGCCCATCTACGAGCAGATATCTTCGCAGGTTAAAGCACAGATACTCTCGGGCGCACTCGCTGCGGGAGCCAAACTCCCCAGCATCCGTGCACTCGCGAGCGATCTTGGCGTGAGCGTCATCACCACCAAGCGCGCCTACGCCGACCTGGAGCAGCTCGGCTTTATCTGCACCGTGCAGGGCAAGGGCTGTTTTGTCGCCGAAGGCAACCAAGAGCTCTTGCGTGAAAACCAGCTCTGCCATATCGAAGAGCTGCTCGCGAAAGCGGCAAGCCAAGCCGAGGCCCTGGGCGTCACGCGCGACAAGCTGCACGAAATGCTCGACCTCGTGGCCCCCGAAACCATGCAGTAGCCATCTGCAAGAAAGGCTATACCATGCAAAACCTTTTAGAACTCAAAGGTATCTCGCGCCGTGTGAGCGACCGTTTTTCGCTGCGTGATGTCACACTCGCTGTGGAGCCCGGCCAGATTGTCGGCTTTGTGGGTGCCAACGGCGCCGGCAAAACCACGACGATTCGAGCCGCGCTCGGGCTTATAAAGCTCGATGCCGGCGAGGTGCACCTGTTTGGGCAGCGCTGTGGCGCCGACGCGCCCGATGAGTCGCAACGCCATCTACGCTCCCGCGTCGGTCTTGTCCTGGACACGTGCCCCTTCCCCTCCACGCTCAAGGTGGGCCAGATCGAGTCGCTCGTAGGCCCGGCGTACCCCACGTGGGACCGCGAAACGTTCGCCGGATTCATCAACCGATTTGGCCTCGATCCCAAGACAAAGGTCAAGGATCTCTCCCGCGGCATGGGCATGAAACTGCAGCTTGCCTGCGCACTCAGCCACAAGGCCAAGCTGCTCGTTTTGGACGAAGCCACCGCGGGCCTCGATCCCATGGCACGCGAGGAGCTGCTTGATGAGCTGCTCGCCTTTGTTTCCGACGGCCTGCGCAGCGTGCTGTTCTCGAGCCACATTACGTCCGACCTCGATCGCGCTGCCGACCGCGTCATCTGCATCGATAACGGCTCGATTGTGTTTGACCTGCCGCGCGAGGACATTACCGACCGAGCCGGCATCGTCCACTGCACCCAAGCACAGGCCGCCGAGCTTATGGCTT
>CABUUB010000039.1 GCA_902494625.1 uncultured Collinsella sp. | reverse complement strand
TCTCGGCGGGACGCTTGACGCCCACGCCATCGACCAAAAAGTCGCCCTTTGCCTGCATCATGCGCAGGGTATCGCCCTTTTTGATGGAACCGTCAAAGATGCGCACCGTGGCGACGACACCACGATACTCGTCGAAGTACGAATCCAGGATGAGTGCCTTGAGCGGCGCGTTCGCATCGCCCTTGGGCGGAGAGATCAAAAAGACAATGGACTCCAGCAGATCGTGGATGCCCTCGCCGGTCTTGCCCGAGACACACACGGCATCATCGGCAGGAATCGCCAAGTCATCCTCGATCTCGGTCTTGACCTCATCGGGATGGGCCGAGGGCAGGTCGATCTTGTTGATGGCCGGCACAATGTCCAGATTGGCGTTCATGGCGAGCGTCGCATTGGAGACGGTCTGCGCCTCGACACCCTGGGTGGCATCGACGACGAGCACCGCGCCCTCGCAGGCGGCCAGCGAACGCGAGACCTCATAGGTAAAGTCCACGTGGCCCGGCGTATCGATGAGGTTGAACTGATACGTCTCGCCGTCGTCGGCGTCATAGGACACGCGGACGGCGTTGGACTTGATCGTGATGCCGCGTTCGCGCTCGATATCCATAGTGTCGAGCAGCTGCGACTCCATGTCGCGTTCGTCAACGGTATGGGTGAGCTCGAGGATACGGTCACTGATCGTGGACTTGCCATGGTCGATGTGCGCAACAATTGAGAAGTTGCGGATGTGGGAAATGTCAATTGAAGTATTCATGCGGACTATCTTACCCGAGCGATACAAAAAATGGAGCCTGTTCCATAAAACAGGCTCCATTTATGCGCGTAATCTGTGTGGTGTGAAATTTACAACTTAGGCGTTGATGCTGTTCACGAGCTTGGCAAGACCGGACTTGCGGTTGGAAGCCTGGTTCTTGTGGATAACATGCTTGGCGGCAGCCATGTCGAGACGCTTGGTGACGGTCTTGAGGGCAGCCTGGGCCTTCTCGGCGTCGCCCTCGGCGACGGCGGACTGGACGTGCTTGGTCAGCGTCTTGAGCTCGGACTTGACAGCCTTGTTACGCATGCGAGCTGCCTCATTGGTGCGGATACGCTTCTTCTGAGACTTGATGTTTGCCACTTCTGGAGTTCCTTTCGAGTTCCTTGCAAAAAATGTATGACACCTCTGAGACACGGTGAGGTCATGCAAGCGCCTACTATAGCACGCTCCCCCTCAAAGGGATAGAACGAATTTGTCAAATAGGCAGGTATCATCACGATTTTCTCAAGATGTTCGTAATCCAGAGCAAAAGCGCGGTCTGAGAATCGGCCGAACCCTTCAGCGCGAGCTCCACATCGACCGCGCCCTCGAGCGCGGCAACGAGCTCTGCCATCGAAAAGCGACGTGCCCAGGTCAGGTGATTCTTGACCTGCCAGGACTGGAGCTTAAGTGTTGCGGCCAACTCACGACCCTGTCCGCGCGCATCGAGCGCCTTGGCAACGATAAGCTCGCGGATGCGGCCGCACAGCAATGTGTAAGTCCACACGTAGCTCTTGGCGGGCAGTAGATTGAAGAGCTCGAGAGAGCGTCGCATGTCACGGGCCGAGACCGCATTGAGAAAGTCCCAGGGTTGAACCTCGGCCGTACGTACAATCCAGCGCTCAACGTCGGCAAGCTCAATCTGCGGCGCCTCGACCATCTGGGCAAGCTTAGCCAAGTCGTTATCGAGCATGCGAGTGTTTTCACCCGAACGCGAGACGAGTTCCTCGGCGGCCGCCGTCGAGATCGACTTGCTGTGCTGCGTCGCCATCTGTTGCACGCGGCGCGGTAACTCCCAGCGCTTGGTGCCGGAGCAATCGATCACGGCCTTCTTGTCGATTTTGGCGATCGCCTTATACAGGCGCGTGTTCTTGGCAAGCGAGTCGGCGATGATGAGGCAGACCGTTGTGGGGTTAGGACTTGCCAGATACTCAACGAGCGGCTCCGAGACCGCCTTGGCGAGCTTTGAACAGCCGTCAAGGATTACCAGGCGAAACTCACTACCCATCGGAAAGGTGTTAAGCGATCCGATAATGGACTCGATATCGGGGTCCTTGGTCATGTCGCGCTCGTCGAGGTTGAACTCGACCATACCCGACTTTTCCAGACGCGCTTTCATACGCGAGACGGCGTGATCGCGCTTGACTCCGTCGGTACCGACGATCAGATATGCCGGCAGCAAACCGGTTTCGGACATTGCGCTCCCCTCCCGCGGGCCTTCGTATTCGTTCCGTGCCATTCTAGCCCAGGGGCCCACCACACGCCAACGACGTCGTCACGGTTGCTGGCATCGCATCACAAAGCCATTCGCAGTCGGCGTGACGGTAATGTCGCCGTGTTCGATAGTGCACGCGAAAACGCCGCCCGCTTCCTTAACGGCATCGATGCAGGCATCGGACGGATGGCCGTATCGATTCCCCTCGCCCGCGCTCGCGAGGGAAAGCTCGGGCTTCAGGACGTCCAGCAACTCACCATCAACTGAAACCTTAGAGCCGTGATGCCCAAGTTTAAGGACATCGATATCCCCCACCTCCTGCACGAATTCCCGTTCTTGGTCGAGCTCGGCATCACCGGTGAGGAGCATACGCAGGCCCTTGCCTTCCTGAACATAAGAGAGCAGCAGGACAAGCGAATCCTCATTTCCCTCGCCATCCACGGACTCGAATGGCCACATCACGCGGGCGCAAAATGTGCCGATGTCGACCGTATCCCCACGGCGCACCTGCCGATACTCCACGCCAGGTCGGTTCAATACCTCGGCAGGAGCATCCTCCAGCGCATCCGCCGCCACGGCAATCGTTCCGACCGAAAACTGTTCGAGCACGGCAGGCAGACCACCCCAGTGGTCCTCATCCCAATGCGTCACAAAGACGGCATCGATATGGTGCACGTTATTGCGAACCAACGCCGCCACCACGCGCTCGTCGAGCCCGCAGTCGACGAGCGCCACTGCGCCGCCCTGGCGAATAAGAATCGCATCGGCCTGGCCCACATCGAGCACCGTCACCGAAGGCGGAGCGAATCGATCCCAGTAGACGTACGGAATCGCAGCCAAGAGCACCAGGCATGCAAGCCCCACCGCCATAGGACGTGCACGGGGACGCGGCCACCAGACAAGCAGAACCGCCAGCAAACACGGCACTAGGTAAATCCACATGCTATCGGGCGGCACGCTCACGGATGCACCCGGCACGGCGGCAAACAGCTGCTCAAAGAACAGCGCGCAACGGGCGGCAATCATGGGCACAACGAGCGCCCAAGTCCGCAACGGCGCCAGGAGCGAAAAGGGAACCAGCACGATCGACACGGCGAGCAGTGCGCTCACCACCGGACCGAGGACCGCATTTGCCAGCGGAGCAATGAGCGAGAACGTACCGAAGGCAGGAATGGTAATGGGAAGTGTCGCCAGTTGCGAGCACAGCGTGACGGAAAGCATGCTGGCAACGACCGACGGAACACTCAGCTCACCCAAAGCGTAGGTCGCATAGGGGCAAAAGCACAGAATGGCTAAGACGCTGGCACATGAAAGCTGAAAGCCCATCTCGAACAGAACCGTCGGCCGCAGCAACACAAAGATGGACATGGTAACGAAGAGTGCCGATGCGCCATGCCGGCGACGCCCCACGCCGTTTACAACAAGCGTCGCGAACACCATGCAGCACGCGCGCACGGCCGAGGGAGACGCACCAGTAAAGGCAGCGTAGCCCACAAGCGTTATCGCCAATATCGCCCGCAGAAGACCACGTGAGCACCGAGTCTTTTGCAATACACCTTCGATTACAAACCCCACGATAGCCAAATGGCTGCCCGAGACGGCGATAAGATGCGCCGTTCCCGTCACCGAAAACCAGTCGCCCGCCGGCTGGGCGCGCAGCTCGGCCGAACGACCGCAGACGACACCGGCTATGAGCGCACGCGCCGGGTCGGTCGCAGGCGCGATGGACGCAAGCAGCCCATTTCGCATCCGAAGAAGCGTCCACGGAGAGCCCTCATCGACCGACACAACTCGAACGGCTTTAACCTTGCGCACCTCGCCTCGAAGCACGCGCGATCGTCCATACGCATCGTTCTCAAAACGTGAAACGCGACCGATAACACGCACGTGCGCCCCGACCCTGAGCTCGCGGTCACACGATAGGCGAACCGTTGCCAAGTTCTTGCCGTCCGCGCGTGCCTCACAGGTATAAGAATGCACGTCGTCGTTTATGGATGGGTCACCCTGCACGACAAACTCGAGGCTGCTTGCCGCTCGACCATCGAGCGCCTTCGAGGCGCTCAGCGCGCCCACAGCCCACCACGCCGAGACGACCGCTCCCGCCACGAGACCGACGGACGCGGCATACAGCCACCGCTTCAAAGGGGCAAGCCGCGCACAAGATTGAGCCAGCGCAACGAATACCGCCGCCGCAACGGGAATGACCCATAGCGGCCCGATCGCTGGCGCCTGCTCCCCCTGTAGCGCATCAGCGGCCACGTTGAGCACCAAAGCGCAGCTCATGCACATCCCGGCGCACAGGGCCATCGTCCACGGCATCAGGGGCCGCGGAGGCATCACGTGCTCGCGCTCGGTCGAACTCATACGCAGATGAAATCTTTGATTTTGGCAAGCTTCTTCTCGCCAATTCCCGACACACGCATTAGATCGTCAACCGAGGCAAAAGCACCGTTCTTTGTCCGTTCATCGATAATCGACTGGGCCATGGAAGGGCCGATGCCAGAGAGCGTCTGCAGCTCTGCCGCGCTTGCCGTATTGATATTTACTAGGCCTGTTGCGCCACTCACGCCCGATGATGCGGAAGCCCCACCATCAACACCAGCTTCCGCAATGGACGCCTGCTGCTCCCCTACCGTTGGAACGTGAATCTTCTGTCCATCGACGACCTTAGATGCCCGATTGAGCCCCGTAACGTCTGCCTCGGGCGCCAGCCCGCCGGCGGCATCAATCGCCTGAGCCACCCGCGCGCCGTCCTTGAGACGATATACACCGGGCGACACAACGGCGCCATCAACATCGACATAAACCTCTGCCGCGGCAGACGCCTTAGGCGAAGAGCCTTCGGATGTCTTTCCGCTCGAGGCATCGCCGGATCCCGGCTCCACCAACGAACCCGAACCATCAGTCCGCTCAAAAGACACGCCGCTGGCACCGCCGCCAAGGTTCGCCATCGCCAAGCCGCTCGCCATCGCAATGACAACCAGTATCGCCATCACCACTGCCTTATGACCGAGCAGCTTGTCCGCCAAGCGGTCCATCCGTTTGACCCGTTCGTGTTGTTCGCGCTGCGCCATAGCAAAACCTCCCAACAACATCGTGTCAGGAAAAGAGTCCTGCAACAGCCATTCTCCAAAACCGGTTTTCGCGGTCAAACCAAAAGCCGACCAAAACCTTGCGAAATAATGTCCATTTATTCAGGCACACGTCAGCAAATGAGCACTTAGTCGCAAGATGCCCAGATAGCAAAAGACCGACGATGCAAGCGCATCGTCGGTCTATGCACAAATTTACTCGTGATCTTGGTAAATCTCACGCGGAGCAAGCTCCGAATGTTTACGTTTTAAGGTCTTAGGGGCCTTATACGTGTTGCTATCGAAGTCGATGTACTCGGTCTGCTTGAGCAGGCGCTCGATCATCTCCTCGTGATCGAACAACTCCCAGGCCTCATGCACGGCATCGAGTTTAGCGTGCGTCTCGGGACGGCGCGGCATAAACAGCGTGCAGCAGTCAGGAGCGGCCTCAGTCGAGATATCGAACGTACCGATCTCCTCGGCGCGCGCGATGATCTCCTGCTTGTCCGAACCGATGAGAGGACGAAACACGGGGATCTTCACGGCCTCGTTGACGGCCATGATGTTCTCAAGCGTTTGGGAGGCAACCTGCCCAAGCGATTCACCCGTAACGATGGCCTTAGCGCCCTCGATGTGTGCAATGCGCTCAGCAACCGAATACATAATGCGGCGGTACATGATCACGCGCAGATTGCTGGGACAGGTGACCGAAATCTCACGCTGGCAGTCGCCAAACGGCACCACGTACAGGCGGCCGATCTGAACACCCGGCTCAAGCGCACGGATGATGTCCTGCACCAAATACTCGCTCGTATCGGGCGTCTGCGGACGACCGGAGAAGTGTACCGGCACGCACACCGCGCCGCGACGCGCGAGCATCCAGGTCGCCACCGGAGAATCGATACCCGAGGAAAGCAGCGTCACGACCTTGCCGGCAGAACCCACCGGCAGACCGCCCACGCCGCGCTCGGAGCGCGCATACACATAGACGCTACCCTGGACCACCAGTACATGCACCATCGCATCGGGGTCGTGCATTTGAACCTTTTTATCGGGGAAGGCCTCGCACAGTACCTCGCCCACCTGACGATTGATATCAATCGAGGTGAGCTCATAGTCAGTATTGGAGCGCTTGGCGTGCACCTTAAACGAATCGAAGGGGCCAAACTCGCGCAGCGCCTTGACGGCGGCGGCACAGTACTCCTGAGGGTCGCGATTGGTGTGATACGCCAAAGACACGCGAGCTACGCCGGGAACGGTGCGAATGACACGCGCCGCCTGGTCGGCCTGATGCTCGTTAAAGGTCACGAGGATATAACCGGAAATTCGAGACACGGCATTCACGGAAAAGGCGGCCAAGGCCGCCTTGATGTTATCCATGAGGATATGCTCAAAATGTGCGCGGTTCTTACCCTTCAGTCCAACCTCGTGATAGTGGACCAGGCAGACGCGAGCCGCCATTTAGGCTTCAGCAACCTTGTGGCCGAGCGCCTTCTCGTAACGGGCCTCGTCGTAAGAGATGTCGCCGTCGACAATCTCGTCCATAGCCATCGAGATGGTATCGGCACCGGAAAGCCCGATGGTGATGTCATCGACATCCTGGACGGCAAGCACGCGGTTGTGCTGGCCACGCAGCATGCTATTGATGTCGCAGGCGCGCTTAGAGGCAAGCGAAGCGAGCAGGAAGCGGTTGTGATCGGTCTTCTCAAGAAGATCGTCAATGCAAGGCTTTACAACGGACACGGACCTCAGATCCTTTCATGCATATCGAGAACGCGAACGAGTTCATCGGTCGCGCAGTCGAGATCGTCATTAACCACGACGTCGTCGTAGCGGTCGGCAAGGGCAAGCTCATCGGCGGCGTTTGCCATACGCAGCTCAATCGTCTCGGGCGTCTCGGTACCGCGACCGACTAGACGCTCGCGGAGCACCTCAAGCGAAGGCGGCTTGATAAAGATCAGCACGGCCTCGGGGAAACGCTCCTTAACCTGCAGGGCACCCTGGACATCGATCTCCAAAATCAGAGAGGCGCCCGAGGCGAGCTTGGACTGGACCTCGCTCACCAACGTGCCGTAGCAGTTACCGTGGACCTCGGCCCACTCAACAAACTCACCGTTTGTCACGCGGCGGTCGAACTCCTCGCGCGTCAGAAAAAAGTAGTTGACGCCGTCGACCTCACCTTTGCGTGGTGCTCGCGTGGTAGCCGAAACCGTCAGGCCCAGATTCGAGCGGCGCTCGCGCACACGAGTGACGAGCGTACCCTTGCCTGCGCCTGACGGTCCAGAAATCACAAAGAGCTTGGAATCCTGAGCGCTCACTTATTTGGTCAGCTGCTCGAGGAGCTGCTCGCGCTGACGGACGCCGAGGCCCTGGACGCGACGGGTAGCGGAGATACCGAGCTCCTCCATGATCTTGGCGGCCTTGGCCTTGCCATAACCAGGGAGAGACTCGATGAGGGTGGAAACCTTCATGCGGGAAGCGATGGGGTCATCGGAGTTGAGCACGGACTCGAGGGACTTCTCGCCCTTCTTGATCTGCTCGCGAAGCTCAGCGCGGGCGTGACGTGCGGCAGCAGCCTTCTCAAGAGCCTGCTTGCGCTGCTCATCGGTAAGCTGAGGGAGTGCCATTCGTACCTCCAAAAAGTTGGGTTATATCTGATTCAATAATTGGCATTTTAGCACGTAGAACGTACAAAATGCCCAATCGCGGCTCCATAGGTTAGACGATACCCGCAAAAAGTGCAATATACTGCGCCCAAAGTTAAGCCCCTGACCTGCGATTCCACACAAAGGATGGGAAAGTTTACGCAGGCACAGGGGCTATTTTGTGCTAATGAGACCCAAAAGTGGTGACTTAGGGGAATCTTTTAGGCGACGTTTTCGACCAGCTCAGCGACAATAGCGTCAAAGGCGGCAACCGGATCGTCGGCGCCGGTGATGGGACGGCCCACCACAATGTGGCTTGCGCCACGCTCGATAGCCTGGGAAGGCGTCGCCACGCGGGACTGGTCGCCTAAGGCGGCACCCACCGGACGCACACCCGGAGTCACGATCAGGGCATCAGGACCCAGCAGCTCGCGCATGTCGTGAGCCTCCATCGGCGAGCACACGATGCCATCGATGCCGTTGGCCTGAGCGAGCTTTGCCAGGCGGGCGGCCTCCTCGGCCACGGGCGACTCGACGCCGATCTCGCTCAAGGCATCCTGATTCATACTCGTGAGCACGGTGATGGCGACGAGCCTGGCGCGGTCCTCGCGCGCCTCCTCGGCACCCTCGCGGCAGGCAGCGAGCATGGCACCCGAACCCAAGCCGTGGACCGAAAGCAGGTCGGCACCGGCAAGCGAGGCCGAACGGGCGGCACCGCGAACCTGATGCGGAATATCATGGAACTTAAGGTCAAGGAAGACCTTAAAGCCCAGGTCCTTGAACGTCTTGACGATCTCAGGACCCTCGGCGTAATAGAGCGTCATGCCAACCTTGAGCCAGGCGGCATGGCCCGAAAGCTCGTGGGCAAGCTCGAGCGCACGCTCACGGTCGCAGTCGAGAGCGACGATTACGCGGTCGCGGGCATCGGTCTCTAGCATTCGAACGCACCTACCAGTTCGTTGATGTCCTTCACGCCCTGGGACTCGGCCCAGGCCTCGAGCTCATGCGCAATCTTGAGCGAAGCGCACGGATCGACGAAGTTGGCCATGCCGACCGACACGCAGGTGGCGCCAGCCAGGATAAACTCGGCCGCATCTTCGCCCGTCATGACGCCGCCGACACCGTTGATGGGGATATCGACGGCCTGGGCAACCTCCCAGACCATGCGAACGGCGATGTGGTGGCACAGCGGGCCCGAAAGGCCGCCCTTGGGCTTGGCCACACGGGACTTGCGGGTATGAACGTCGATGGCCATGCCCTGGATGGAGTTGATGACCGAAAGGCCGTCGGCGCCGGCAGCCTCGAGGGCCTTGGCGATCTCGGCGACGTTGACCGGCGCCATCTTCACGAAAAGCGGCTTATCGGTCACCTTGCGGCAGGCAGCCATAACGGAAGAGGCGCCCTCGGGCGTGGAGCCCATGGCGGCACCGCCGGCGGCGATATTAGGGCAGCTCACGTTGATCTCGTAGCCGGCAGCCCAAGGGCACAGCTCGACATACATCTCGAGTGCGCGGACAAACTCGTCAACGGAGTGGCCAGCAACCTGACAGATGACCTGGCAGCCGTCCTTGGACAGCTGTTCGAGCCACGGACCGGACTCGCGGGCAAAGGCGGCCACGCCGGGGTTCTGAAGGCCCACGGAGTTGATCATACCGCCGGGAATCTCGGCCATGCGGGGCGCGGGGTTGCCGGGCCAGGGCTCGGCAGCGCAACCCTTGGTGGTGATGGCGCCCAGCTGGGAAACATCAAAGAAGTTCTGGAACTGCCAACCGTAGCCAAAGGTACCGGCTGCGGTGTTGATGGGGTTCTGCATCTTGACGCCGCCGAAATCGACGGCCATGTTCACGGTACCCACTAGAAGACCACCACCTTGGAAGCATCGAACACGGGGCCGCACATGCAAGCACCCTTCATACCGTCGACCGTTTCGACATTGCAGGTGTTGCAGGCGCCAAAGCCACAGCTCATCATGCGCTCAAGCGACACCTCGCAGTACGCACCGGCCTCGGCGGCAGCGGCGGCGACTTTCTTCATCATGACGGCGGGGCCGCAGCTGGCGACGTAGTCGTAGCCGCCCTCGCCGAGCAGCTCGGCTGCCGGGTCGGTGCAAAAACCGTGCGTGCCCAGCGTGCCATCGTCGGTGCACACGTTAACCGTGGCGCCCAGCGCGCGGAACTCATCGACACCCACGGCCTTGGAAGCGGTGCCAAAGCCCAGGCAAACGTCGACATCCACGCCCTGCTCGACAAGCTTGCCGGCGAGGCAGAGCACGGGCGGAACGCCGATGCCGCCCGCCACGAGCAGCGCCTTCCTGGTGCCCTCGGGAACAAGCCAGCCGCGGCCGCCAGGGCCCAACAGGTTGGACTTGGAGCCGGGGGCCATCTGCGACAGACGACGGGTGTCGTCGCCCACGACGGCGTACCACAGCTCGACGGTACCGGCCTGGGCGTCGGCGCGATAGAAGCTCAGGGGCACGCGAAGCAGCGAGGACGCATCGCCGGGCACGGCGATGTTCACAAACTGACCGGGCTTGAGCGCACTTGCAAGCTTGGGGGCCGAGATGACGAGCGAGAAGATGCCGTCGGCGATCTCCTGGTTCGAGACGACCTCGAAGTCGTGCATGCGTGCAGTGGAAGGTGTGGGCATAGACGCTCCAATCCCCCATGCGATTGCATGGTCAAAACGAACAGAAAGCGCGGCACCGCAAGGGCACCGCGCACAAAAGCGATAAGGCTATGCTAGCAGATGCAGCCGTCGGCGAGCGTCTGCTTACCGCCGACAAACACATCGGTGGCACGACCGGTAAGCGTGCGGCCGGCAAAACCGGAGTTCTCGGCGCGCGACTCATAACCGTCCTCACCGACCGTCCAGGTGGCAGAGGGGTCGAACACGGTCAGGTCGGCAACGGAGCCCGCCTTGACCTGAACCTGGTCGAGGCCCAGAATCTCACGCGGCTTGATGGCCATGAGCTCGACCATGCGGCCCATGCTCATCTTGCCCGTGTTGACCAGCTCGGTGAGCACAAGCGACAGCGAGGTCTCGAGGCCGATCATGCCAAAGGGCGCAAGCTCGAACTCGCGGGCCTTCTCCCACGGGGTGTGGGGAGCGTGATCGGTGACGATAACGTCGACGGTGCCGTCGATGACGCCTTGACGGATGGCCTCGGCATCCTCCTCGGTACGCAGCGGCGGGTTGACCTTGAGCGAGGTGTTGTAGGTCTCGTCCAGGTCGTTCTCGGTCAGGAACATGTGGTGCGGGGTGGCCTCGCAGGTAACCTGAACGCCAGCGGCCTTGCCGGCACGCACGATCTCCAGGCCATGGGCGGTGGAGATGTGCTGGATGTGCAGCTTGGCACCGGTCAGCTTGGCGATCTCGATGTCACGGGCGATCTGGAGCTCCTCGCCGGCAGCCGGCCAGCCCTCGAGGGCCAGACGGGTCGAAACCTTGCCCTCATTGATCTGGCCGTGGCCGACCAGGTCCTCGTCCTGGCAGTGGCTCATGAAGACCTTGCCGAACATCTTGCCGTAGTCCATGCAGCGACGGAGCATGCCCGCGCCCTGCACGCCGCGACCGTCGTCGGTGAAGGCGACGGCGCCGTGGGCGACCATATCGCCCATCTCGGACATGGCCTCGCCCTTAAGACCGCGGGTCATGGCGCCCGACGGATAGACGCGGCAGTGGCCAACCTCGGCAGCGCGGGACTTGACGAACTCAACGACAGTGCCGTTATCGATTACGGGATCGGTGTTGGGCATGGCGCACACGCCGGTAAAGCCGCCCTTGGCAGCTGCGCGGGTGCCGCTCTCGATGTCCTCTTTGACCTCGTAGCCGGGCTCGCGAAGGTGAACGTGCATGTCCACCAGGCCGGGGACGAGGTACTTGCCGGAAAGGTCGCGGACCTCGGCCCCCTCGACGGAGAGATTCTCGCCGACCTCGGCGATCTTGTCGCCATCAATCAGGACGTCAACGACACCGTCAAGCTCGACGGACGGGTCGACGACGTGGGCATTCTTAAGAAGCAAGGCCATTATCGGCACCTCCAAGCAGCAGATACAGGATAGCCATACGCACGCAGATACCGGCGTAGACCTGCTCCAGGATGACGGAGCGTTGCGGGTGGTCGGCCATATAGGAGTCGAACTCGACGCCGCGGTTGATGGGGCCCGGGTGGCAGATGATCGCATCGGGCTTCATGAGCTTCTCGCGGTCCTTGGTCAGGCCGAAAAGCTTGTGGTACTCGCGAATGGTCGGGAACGGGGCACCCTCGAGGCGCTCCTGCTGCACGCGCAGCATGTAGACGACGTCCAGCTCGGGCAGGACGGAATCAAGGTCGCTCGTCACATGGTCGCAGCCCAGGACCTCGGGCGACGGCGGCAGCAGCGTGCCGGGGGCGACGGCGTAGGTCTCGCAGCCCATGATCTTAAGGGCGGGGATCAGCGAGCCGCAAACACGGGAGTGGGCGATATCGCCGACGACGGCGACCTTCAGACCGTGGAAGTCACCCTTGTGCTCCCAGATGGTGTACAGGTCGAGCAGGGCCTGCGTAGGATGGTTGTGCTTGCCGTCACCGGCGCAGATGACGCTTGCGGGCGAGTTCTGCGTGACGATGTAGGGAGCGCCGGCGTGCTTATCGCGCACGACAATGCAGTCGATCTTATAAGCGTTGAGGGTCTCGACGGTGTCGACGAGGCTCTCGCCCTTGACCGTGGAGGTCGAGGAGCCGCCAAAGTTAAGGCTGTCGGCCGAAAGACGCTTCTCGGCGAGCTCGAAGGAGCTGCGGGTGCGCGTCGAGGGCTCGTTGAACATGTTGACGATGGTCTTGCCCTTGAGCGTGGGGACCTTCTTGATGGCACGCTCGTTGACCTCGGAGAACGCCTTGGCGGTCTCGAGGATGAGCTTGATGTCCTCTTCGGAGTACTCGGTAATGTCGATCAGGTGCTTATGGTTGAACGCCACGGTACTACTCACCTCCCAGCGGCGCGGAGCCCACGTGGGAACCCGGCGCGACGTCGTTAATCTCGACAGCGGTGTGGCCGTCGACTTCCTTCATATATAGGTGCACGTTCTCCTCATGCGACGAGGGAACGTTCTTGCCGACAAAGTCCGGCGAGATGGGGAGCTCGCGGTGGCCGCGGTCAACGAGGACTGCCAGCTCAATGCGGCTCGGACGGCCCAGGTCCATGACGGCGTCCAGAGCGGCGCGGATGGTACGGCCCGTATACAGGATGTCGTCCACCAGCACGACGCGCTTGCCGTCGACGCTGAAGGGAATGTTGGTAGCGTGGATCGCGGGAGCGAAATTGGTCGCATAGTCATCGCGGTAGAAGCTGATGTCCAGGCTGCCGAGCGGAACGTCGACGCCCTCGATCTCCTTGATCTCCTCGGCGAGCTTCTTTGCCAGAAGGTCGCCGCGCGTGACGATGCCGACCAGAGCGAGGTCTTCACAGCCCTCGTTGCGCTCGAGAATCTCGTGCGCGATGCGGGTCATCGCTCGGTTGACGGCGGTCTCGTCCATGATGACCGCCTTGGGGGAAGTCGTGCCCATCGATCTCCTTCCTCACATGTCTTGACTGCTGACACAGTCAAAAAAATAGATGCCCGACCGCTCAAAGCGGACCAGACACCCACAGGAAGGACTGCTCTTTGGCAGCAATGTAATTCCATGTGGGCATCTCGTACCCCTTTAATGGTCAAGGGATAGTGTAGCCAACCTCGAGCTTAATTGCGAGCATAAATACAGAGCAATCCGTAAACGGAGCCCAATGCTCCATAAACCTATATATATATTTGTGGGACGAGCTTGAAAACGCACGCACGAGCTGGCATAATCCCCTCTGCTGCACGCAAATCGGATCTACGTCCAGGGCCGTGGCGTGAGCACTATCGCCAAAAGAGGAATATCTCTGTGTAGATTACGCACAGGGAGCTGCTTCTGTGCTATAGTTCAGGCTTGTTTGTTAACGCGACATGTTCGTTTGTCGCCCAAGGAGGGTCAGTTATGTCCAAAGTTTGCGAAGTTTGCGGTAAGCACCCCGTTGCCGGTCGCTCCATCAGCCACTCTCACCGCGTCACCAACCGTAAGTTCCGCCCCAACATCCAGCGCGTCTACGTCGTCGTCGATGGTCACCGTCGCAAGATGAACGTTTGCTCCACCTGCCTCAAGTCCGGCAAGGTTGCGCGCTCCTAAATAAGGTCTTACCAACAAGTACCTCGGACTCTCCGGGTCAAAGACCTCGCGTTCATATAGAACTTACCAAAGGCGCTCTCCCCTACGGAGGGCGCCTTTTTGCACTCATTTGGGACAGACTTACATGAGTGTTTGCAGATGTCAAAGGGATCGTAGCCCAGCTGGTATGCCCTGTAGCTTGACCAGCGGTACGCCTCGATTGAGCCAAGCGCACCTTTCACGAGATTGAGACGAATATAGTCGAGCAGCTGCACCGCCTGCGTGTCTGACTCAACCGCGACCCGCGAATAGCAATTGTCAAAAAGATGCCCCGTTCTTCCCGTTTTCCGATTGAAATTCTCATGTAAGTCTGTCCCCAATGAGCGGGGCGATGCATTGGGCATAGTTTTAGTTGAAACGGTTCATTTGATTGAAGCGTTTTAGTTTGTCTTTTACGGGAATCTGACCGTTCACCGATTTATTTCTTGCTATCATGCAAGGCGTAGGGTAAATCTCCGATCGCAAGGAGACACAAATGGTGAAAAAGTCACCGGAAAACACTACTCCCGCAATTGTGGACAACGTAGAGGCGCTTGAGGCTAAGCTCGCTCAGATGCGAGAGGCCCAGGCGCTTTTTGCTACGTACACGCAGGAGCAGGTCGACAAGATCTTCTATGAGGCCGCCATGGCCGCCAACAAGGCTCGTATCCCGTTGGCGAAGATGGCCATCGAGGAGACCGGCCGCGGCGTTCTTGAAGACAAGGTCATCAAGAACCACTACGCCGCAGAGTACATCTACAACGCTTACAAGAACACCAAGACCTGTGGTGTCCTGGAGCGCGACGAGGCTTACGGCATCACCAAGATCGCCGAGCCCATCGGCATCGTGGGCGCCGTCATCCCGACGACCAACCCCACCTCCACCGCGATCTTCAAGACGCTGATCAGCCTGAAGACCCGCAATGCCATCATCATCTCCCCGCACCCGGCTGCCGCCAAGTGCACCATCGCCGCCGCCAAGCTCGTGCTTGACGCCGCCGTCAAGGCTGGTGCCCCCGAGGGCATCATCGGCTGGGTCGATGTCCCCTCCATCGAGCTGACCAACATGGTCATGCGCGACGTCGACATCATCCTCGCCACCGGTGGCCCGGGCATGGTCAAGGCCGCCTACTCCTCGGGCAAGCCCGCCCTGGGCGTTGGCGCCGGTAACACCCCGGTCGTCATCGACGACACCGCCGACGTGCTGCTCGCCGTCAACTCCATCATCCACTCCAAGACCTTCGACAACGGCATGATCTGCGCTTCCGAGCAGTCCGTGACCGTCATCGACACCATCTATGACCAGGTCAAGGCCGAGTTCCAGAAGCGCGGCTGCTACTTCGTCAAGCAGGGTGCCGAGATGGAGGCCCTGCGTGCCGCCATGTTCAAGAACGGCGCCCTCGATCACCGCATCCCCGGCATGGCTGCCGCCAAGATCGCCGAGCTCGCCGGCATCGAGGTTCCCGCCAAGACCAAGATCCTGATCGCCGAGGTCACCTCCACCGACCCCGCCAAGGAGGAGTTCTCCCACGAGAAGCTCTCCCCGGTCCTGGCCATGTACCACGCCAAGGACTTCCAGGAGGCCGTCGACAAGGCTGAGCACCTGGTGCTCGCCGGTGGCCCGGGCCACACCGCCTCTCTGTACGTGCACCCCGCCCAGGCCGAGAAGATCAGCCTGTTCGAGCACGTCATGAAGGCCTGCCGTATCGTCATCAACACCCCGTCCTCGCACGGTGGCATCGGTGACCTGTACAACTTTGGCATGAAGCCGTCTCTGACCCTGGGCTGCGGCTCCTGGGGCGGCAACTCCGTCTCCGAGAACGTTGGGGTGAAGCACTTGATCAACGTTAAGACTGTGGCCGAGCGCCGTGAGAACATGCTGTGGTTCCGCGCTCCCGAGAAGGTCTACTTCAAGAAGGGTTCCACGCCCGTCGCCCTCGACGAGCTTGGCAACGTCATGGGCAAGAAGCGCGCCTTCATCGTCACCGACCAGTTCCTCTTCAAGAATGGCAACACCCGCGCCATCGAGGCCAAGCTCGACGAGATGGGCATCGCCCACGACTGCTTCTACGACGTCGAGCCCGATCCGTCGCTGCAGTGCGCACGTCGCGGCGCCAAGCAGATGGCTCTCTTTGAGCCGGACGTCATCATCGCCGTCGGCGGTGGCTCCGCTATGGACGCCGGCAAGATCATGTGGATGATGTACGAGCACCCCGAGTGCAAGTTTGAGGACATGGCCATGGACTTCATGGACATCCGCAAGCGTATCTTCACCTTCCCCGAGATGGGCAAGAAGGCCTACTTCGTCGCCGTCCCGACCTCTTCGGGTACCGGCTCCGAGTGCACGCCGTTCGCCATCATCACCGACAAGGAGACCGGCATCAAGTGGCCGCTCGCCGACTACGCGCTGCTCCCCAACATGGCTATCGTCGACGCCGACAACTGCATGACCGCCCCGCGCGGCCTGACCGCTGCCTCCGGCATCGACGTCATGACCCACGCCATCGAGTCCTACGTCTCCATCATGGCTTCCGACTACACCAAGGGCCTCTCCGAGCGCGCTGCTAAGCTCGTCTTCGAGAACCTGCCCTCCAGCTTCACGAACGGCGCCAAGGACCCGCACGCCCGCGAGGAGATGCACAACGCCTCCTGCATGGCCGGTATGGCCTTCGCCAACGCCTTCCTGGGCCTCAACCACTCCATGGCCCACAAGCTCGGCGCTTTCCATCACCTGCCCCACGGCCTCGCCAACGCCGTCATCCTGACTCGCGTCATGCGCTACAACGCCGCCGAGGCTCCCGTCAAGATGGGTACCTTCTCCCAGTATCCTTACCCCAACGCACTGCACAACTACGCCGAGATGGCCAAGTACTGCGGCATCGAGGGCAAGGACGACAAGGAGGTCTTCGAGAACTTCATCACGAAGCTCGAGGAGCTCAAGGACTTCATCGGCGTCAAGAAGACCATCGCCGACTACGGTGTTGACGAGCAGTACTTCCTCGACACCCTCGACGAGATGACCGAGCAGGCATTCAACGACCAGTGCACCGGCGCTAACCCGCGCTACCCGCTCATGAGCGAGATCAAGGAGCTCTACCTGGACGCCTACTACGGCCGCGAGCCCCAGGACTACGCCGTCTGCTAGTTTTAGCACGGTTATTTGCGGCGG
>CABUUB010000038.1 GCA_902494625.1 uncultured Collinsella sp. | reverse complement strand
GGCGGCAGCGGCGAGCCCGGCGGCAATGCCGGAGCCATCGCCCGTGCCGGCGAGTTTTCCGCCCGAGCTCTTGCCCTTGTTGCCCTTACCGTTCTTATCAGCGCTGCCTGCGTTGGAACCCGTGCCACCGTCGGTGCCGCTGCCGGTGCCGCCCGCACTGCCCGAGGCCGCTACGGTAAAGCTTGCGGCTCCGTCGCTGGCGAGCGTGTAGTTCTGCGCCGCGTTGCCCAAGAGACCGTTCACGCGCACCCAGTACGTCCCTGCGGCAAATGTTTCGCCCTCGGCCATCGCCGTTCCCGGAGCGCCGTTCGCGTCGTGCACAAACTCGAGCTGGGCCGTGCAGGCATCGGTTTCGAGCTTGCCCTCGAGTGATGCCGCAATCTTGGCGCGCACGTCTTCGCCGGCCTTAAGGCCTTCGAGTCCCTCAAAATGGGGCGTCAGCGCGCGTGGATCGATATCGATGGGCACGGAGCCCCGCAGCTCCGTAACGGTCTCGTTGCCCAAGGCGTCGACATCCACATATTCGATGGCAAACGCATGGCCCGAAGCCGCCACGTTGAGTACGTTGCTGCTGTCGACGAGGCGGAAATGACCCTCGCCAACGGTCTTGCCGTCCTGGAGCGAGGCGTCGCTCAGCGAGTCGCCGTACGTCATGCGCATGCGGGTCGGGAGATAGTACGAAGCTGTCTGCTTGTGCTCCGTATCGTAATTGCGCTGATAGATGCTCCGGGCCAGCGCCGCATCAACAAAGTCGGACGCAATGATGCCAATGCGCTTACGGCAGTTCTCTTTTGTGCCCTCAACTCCGGTATTGTTTATATACGAGCTCTTGTACAGGTGCTCGTCGACCACTCGCGCTGCGGTAAAAGGGTTGTTTTGCGTGCAGCTAGTGTAGTTAATAAACCAGCAGCGCTCCGTTGCCTGCACCGTTGTCCCGTCCGCGGCAGTGATATCTACGGTGCCGCGCTTGAACTCGGCCGCCGCCTTCAGGGCCATATCGACCCAGTCGATTTTACTGGACCCCGTGCAGCTGTAATGGTCTTGGGCATATACCGCTGTGCTATAGGGCTCTTTGTCGCCCGTATTGCCCGCAGCCTCAAAGCCTTGCTCGTATTTCACGAGGCACATGGACTTTCCGGAATGCGCCTTGATTTTGCCGTCCCATTCGGTGAGGTCGAGGCCCCACGTGTGGCCGTCTACACTGTCGCCGGCGAGTTTAAATCGACGCAGCAGGACGATCTTTCCGCGCACCTCGTTCAGTGTGGGGACATGGCTCGACGTATAGAACAGATCGGAGTTATTGTCCATAACATTGGCGAAAGCCGTCGTAACGCTTTCGTCGGTAGCTTCGTCGTTGCCTCGTGACACCAGCATGATGAGCGCTTCTGACGGGTTTTCGTTCAAAAATGTTTTGAAGTAACCGATGACATCGGAGAGATGTATAAAGCCCCCGTCTTTTTTGAGCAGGTAGCATATTCCATGGTCGATGCCGGGGTCGCCTTTATCGTTGTTCTTTCCAAGTCGGATATCAAAATAGCGAATGCCTTCGAGCAGCTGCGTGGGGATGTAATCCTGCTGGCACTTTGCAAGCGAGGTTTGGGGCTCGGTGTCGTTGTCGACGCTGCAGGTGCTCGAATCATGCGTGCCCGGGATGCTCAGCTCGTCGAGGTATTTGTTGCCGTCGACGTATTTCATCCAGCATGGTCCGTCGACGTAGCTGCTATGCGTGATCCAGTCGATACTTCTAACCGTGGTATTGATCTCGCCCTTGTCGTAACCGACAAGTTCGAGCTCCCACGGAATGCTCTTCCTCTTGTGGCAGATCTTGTTGTTGTCTTGGTCTTTGCCGTCCTTTTCTATGGCCAGGTAATTAATGTCTTTTTTCTCGTTTGTGCGGTCTCGGATGATGTAGGTTCCGTTTTGCTGGCGATCGAACGCAAAAGAGCGGCTGGGCTTGCCGTCATGCTCGCCACTCCATACGTGGATAACCTTTCCATCTTTGTCCGAGTCGCCGTCGACCGACCAAATGCTGTAGCCCGTCTTCTTGTGCTCCTCGAAATTGAGCAAGGTGCGAATGGCATACCAATTTGTATTATCTGTATCGGTCGCCACGTGCTCGAGGATGAGCTTGTTGGACGTGCCGTCATTAAACAGGTGGCAGACGTTGCCGATGACGTTGCCGTCTTCGTTGACACTCGCGGTGCGAAAATAGCCCGCGGGGCGAAGGCGAATGACGAACTTGTCGAGGGTGGCCGCCGATGTGGGCGTGTCTTCTGCAAATGCCGCGCGCATGGGAAGGCCCAATCCCGCGGTTTCGGGCAGGCTTACAAATGGCGACAATGCTGCGAGTCCTAAGCCCAACGTGAATGCTCGACGGCTGATGGCGTGGTGTTCGGTCATAACTCCTCCGTTCGCAGGGTGCGGTTATGCACTCATTTTGTTCACTATACTGCCCGGATGTCTAAACGTGTTGGCTTAATTGTCTGCGCGGCGCTATAAATCGGCGGGCGGGCGCGTTGGGGCGCTTGTCTATTTGTGCTGCTACCGCGCTGGGGGTGGTTTTGCCGCCCGGCACCCTCGCGTTCGCCGGCTATCGGCATAAGAAAGGGAGGGTCGGTTTACCGGCCCTCCCTTAGTACGAAGCGCTGGGGCACCGCCGCTTGTTGGCGCTGCGCTCGTGTTTTTCGTTGCGCTCGCGAGTCGCTTAGCGCTTAATTTCGATATCATCGAGCTTGACGTCCATGGCCTCGGTCTTGGCCTCGGCGATGTCGTCGGCAAATTCCAGAGACTTCATCATGGTCTCGACGGCGTCCTTGTGCTCCTCGACGTTGTCGATACGCACATACACACTGCCGCTGTCAACGTCGGTGAAGTATTCGGTCGTTACGCCGCCCGAGTGTGTATAGGAAGCGTTGCGCCAAGTCTTGCCGTTGTACTTGACGGGGTCATTCTCGGTCCACTCAAAGCTGGCATTCCACTTTGCCTCGTAGTCGAACAGCTCGTCGGCGTTCTTGTCAGGATCGAAGACGGGGATGAAGCGATCGCTGGCGTGCTCGCTCTCGGTGAACTTAAACTGGGCCCTGTCGGCAGTGTCGCCTGCGACGTCGGTGATCTCGACGCCCTCGGGGACCTCGACCTTAAACCAAATGAAGTCGGTCCTCATATCCACGGCTGGCTTTTCTGCGCCGCCGCCACCGCCACTTCCGGTAGCGTCGCCGCTGCCACCGCAGCCCACCAGGGCAACTGCGGCAAAGAGACTGATGCAGAGGGTGAGAATCGCAAAGGCCTTCTTTTTCATGGTCGTGTCCTCCTCGATCTGTAACCGCCCATGGATTACCTGTCTTTACTGTACGCGTGGACGGCTCGCTAGGGTGGGCCATGTGTCCCATTCTGAGGGCCGGATTTGCGCCGTTAAGTGGCAATATGTTCGGGCGCAAAAGAGGGGAGGGCTGGTGCTGTCGGCCCTCCCCGGGTTGGGCGCCCGTTGTTTTAATGGGGCGCATGTGCGCGGGTGCGCGTAGGCGCGTGCGGGTGTCCCGTTACTTGATCTCGATGCTCGAAATCTCGACTTCGCGTGCCTCGGAAACTGCCTCTTCCATGTCATCGGGGAACTCGATGGAGTTGAGGAGTGCCTCGGCTTCTTTCTTGTGCTGGTCGAAGTTCGAGATGAGGACGTAGACGCTTCCCGGCTCAACATCGGTAAAAAGCATGGTTGAGATGCCGCTGTTGTCCTCGTATGTTCCGACGAGCCACGTCCTGCCGTTATACTCGACGGACCCGCCATCCTTCCACTGGAACGTATCCCCCTTCTTTTCCGCCTGGTCGGCGTGGGATTCCTCGGCCGTCAGCGCTTTTTTCCAAACGGGGATAAAGCGATCGGCCGAGGCGTTCTCGTCTTCGGGGAAGGTGAGCTGGACCCTGTCGGCATTCTTGCCGGCAGAGTCGCTTACGCCGACGCCCTCGGGCATCTCGACCTTAAACCAGATGTAGTCTGTCTTCTTGGCGACGGGGGCCTTTTCCTTGCTCTCACTCTTGGGGGCGCTGCCGCCGCCCGATGCGCTCCCGCCGCAGCCCACAAGGGCGAGCGCGGCAAAGAGGGCGATGCAAAGGGAAAGGATCGATAGGGTCTTTTTCATCATGGTGGCGTCCTCCTTGTCTGCTGATGACATCACGGCGCCGCATGCTGTTGGGGTACTGATTGCGCTGGCGGCGGATGTCTCTGTGTACTGTGCGACTTATGCCTCCGTTCATCGCTTGTGGCCGTTGCGCGGCCGTTCCCCAACGGGTTCCTTACTTATAGATATGCCCCAGCTTGTGCTGCTCGGGAGTCTCGAAAGGTGGGCCATGTGTCCCATGTTTGCGGTGCCGACGCCTATCGTGTGTCATAGAAATCCGCGATGGCCGGATGCGCTGACGCTCATGTGCTTATGGGCTAGACTTAGCACCATTACTTGATCGATGCGGTTGGCCGGCGGTTGCCGCCCGACCGATCTAAATGACTTGAAGGTGCGTGCGTATGAGCCAAGAGATGATGGATAAAACCTGTCGCGAGTTTGCCCAGGCGCTTGCCGCGCGTGAGCCGGTTCCCGGCGGCGGTAGCGCGAGCGCCTTTGTGGGCGCGCTGGGAGCCTCGCTTTGCGGGATGGTCGCGCGCTACGGGGCGACCAATCCCGCGCTTGCCGATCGCGCAGACGATCTGACACGCGCATTTGCTCAGGCAGACGAGTTGGCACAGGAACTTGTGGGCCTGGTCGCCGAGGACGTTCGTGCCTACGGACAGGTGTCCGCGGCGTATGGTATTCCGCGCGAGGACCCGGCTCGACCTGCGGCGATCCAGGACGCGTTGCATGTGGCGGCCATGCCACCGTATCGGATCATGGATGCCTGCGGGCGCGCGCTGGCGCTGCTCGAGGACATGGCCGACAAGGGTTCGCGCCAGTTGCTGTCCGACGTGGCGTGCGGTGCCGTGTTCTGCCGCGCCGCCATGCAGGGCGCGAGCTTGACGCTCTTTGCGAACACCACGTCTATGAAAGATCACGTTCGTGCCGAGGAGCTCGAGACGGCGTGTGATGAGCTGCTCGACACATGGTTGCCGCGCGCCGATGCGCTGGCACGCCGCGCCGCTGACGCCGCAAGGAAGAGGGGATAGCCATGGCAGAGCTGCTGAAGGGTGCTCCCGTTGCCCGTGCTTTGACCGAGGAGCTCGCTGCCCGCTGCGTGGCTTTGCGCGAGCGCGGCGTTGTGCCGACGCTCGCCATCGTTCGCGTGGGCGAGCGCGAGGACGACCTATCCTACGAGCGCGGTGCGCTCAAGCGCTGTGAAAAAGTGGGGATTGAGGTTCGTCGCATTTTGCTTCCCGCCGATGTTTCGCAGGACGAGCTGTTGACGGCCATCGAGGACATCAATACCGATTCGGCTGTCCATGGCTGTCTGATGTTTCGTCCGTTGCCCGCTGGGCTTGATGAGGATACAGTTGCCGCGGCACTCGATCCCGCCAAGGACGTCGACTCCATGACGCCGGCCTCGCTGCTTACCACGCTTTCGGGTCGTGGCGAGGGCTTTGCTCCCTGCACGGCCGAGGCCGTGTTGGCGTTGCTGGACCATTACAGTGTTGAGCTGGATGGGGCCAAGGTTGCGGTCGTCGGTCGGTCTCTGGTGATTGGTCGTCCCGTTGCCGCCATGCTTACGGCGCGCAATGCGACTGTGACGACGTGCCATACGCATACGCGCGACCTTGCTGCCGAGTGCCGTGCTGCCGACATTGTTGTTGCCGCGGTTGGACGCGCGCGCACGATTGGCGCGGATGCGGTTCGCGAGGGCCAGACGATCATCGATGTTGGCATTAATTGGGACGAGGCTGCCGGAAAACTGGTCGGCGACGTGGATTTTGATGCTGCGGAACCGATCGTTGGCGCCATCACACCCGTGCCGGGCGGCGTGGGGGCTGTGACCACCGCAATTCTCGCCAAACACGTGATTGAGGCGGCGGAGCGCGCATCGAAATAGGCGTTTTGGGCTGTTTGAGGGGTTAGCCATATACCACGTGGTCAAAATGCGCCAAATATGAGTACTGTTGCCATGATAGTCACATATGTTTTACGTCTTTTGGGTTTCCTAACGATATTCATTCTCGTTAGGAAACCCATTTTATTGAACCTATGGGGAATAACGCTGTCTCGCTTTTGGACAAATAGGGATCTTCAGCACTCATTACAAGTAAATTTGCTGCTACTAAATTGGTGACAGTACTCATATTTGGCATTATTTGACCACAGGGGCTGCCGGGGCGGCGGTTTCGCCCTTTCTGCGCCGAAGCGATACACTGTTATCGTTTGATTTCTTCGCTCAAGGAGGATGCGCATGCCGTGCACAACGATTCTGGTCGGTAAGAACGCAAGCTACGACGGGTCGACGCTTGTCGCCCGCAACGAGGACTCGTCCAACGGGGTGTTTGAGCCCAAGCGTATGCGCGTGGTGCATCCCGACGAGCAGCCGCGCGTCTACACGAGCGTCCTGAGTCACCTGACCGTTGAACTGCCCGATAATCCCATGCGCTATACGAGCGTCCCCGATGTTGTCCCGGGCCACGGCATCTGGGCCGAGGCCGGTTTCAACGAGCTCAATGTGGGCATGTCCGCAACCGAGACGCTCACCACCAACGAGCGCGTTCGCGGCGCCGATCCGCTCGTGGACTACGTGCCCGCCAAGGGCAACGAGGGCGAGGACGGCTATGTGCCGGCGCAGCCTGGTGGCCTGGGCGAGGAGGACATGGTGACCTTGGTGCTGCCGTATGCCAAGTCCGCCCGCGACGGCGTTCGTATCTTGGGCGACCTGCTCGAGCGCTACGGCACCTACGAGAACAACGGCATCGCCTTTAGTGATGTGGACGAGATCTGGTGGCTCGAGACCATCGGTGGTCACCACTGGATTGCCAAGCGCGTGCCTGACGACGCCTATGTGACCATGCCCAACCAGCTGGGTATCGACAGCTTTGACCTGGATGACGCCGAGGGCGCCCAGGCCGACCACATGTGCTCCGCCGACTTGCGCGCCTGGATGGCCGAGTGGCATCTGGACCTGACGCTGGGCGTCGAGGGCGACGGTCCTGCCGCGGTCTTTAACCCGCGCGAGGTCTTTGGCTCGCACAGCGACAGCGACCACGTTTACAACACGCCGCGCGCCTGGTACATGCAGCGCTGCCTCAACCCCAGCGATGTGTGGGATGGTCCCGAGGCCGACTACACGCCCGAGAGCGACGATATCCCCTGGAGCCGCGTGCCCGAGCGTAAGGTGGCCATCGAGGACATCAAGTACGTGCTTTCGAGCCACTACCAGGGCACGGAGTACGACTGCTACGGCAGCAAGGGCACGCCCGCTACGCGTGGCGCCTATCGCCCCATCGGCATCAATCGCAACAGCCAGCTCGCCGTGTTGCAGCTGCGCCCCTATGCGCAGCCGGCGTATCGCGCCGTGCAGTGGATGGCGTTTGGTTCCAACTCGTTTAACGCGCTGGTTCCGCTGTACGCCAACGTCGAGACCATGCCCGAGTACTATGCCGACACGCAGGCTCGCGTAACGTCCGAAAACTTCTACTGGGCCAACCGCCTGATCGGCGCCCTGGCTGACGTCCGTTTCCATGAGTGCGGCCGCGCGGTCGAGGATTATCAGGAGAAGGTCGGTGGCATGGGCCACAAGCAGATCCATGACGTCGACGCTGCCGTAGCCGCTCTGCACGAGGCCGAGGTGCCTGCCGAGCTTGCACGCGCCAACGAGGCCTTTGCCGAGCGTGTTCGCGTGGAGACCGATGCCCTGCTGGGCAAGGTGCTCTACACCACGAGCTGCGCCATGAAGAACTCTTTTGCGATGAACGACAACGTGAGGTAAGGGTTTCCCGTCGATCGAATAGCGCTAAAACGCTTTGTCGCTTTCGCTCAATCTTGGGTACAAGAACGCCAATGCAGTTGTTTGTGATTGGAGACAACCATGGTTATGAAACTCGATCAGCTTGTTAACGGCGCCATTAACGTGGGCTTTGGCGCTGCCGCCGTTGCTGTCGAAGGCGGCAAGAAGGTCCTCGACGACCTTAACACCAAGGGCGAGCAGGTCCGCAAGGACACCGCCACTCCCGATATCGCCCGCAGCGTGTCCGACATGTTCGAGCAGGCCGGCGGTACCATCTCCGATCTGACCGAGCGCTTGGGCATGCAGGGCGAGACCGCGGCCCAGCGCGTGCTCGACGAGCTCATCCTTGCCCGCGTCCGCGTTATGACCGCCCCCGAGCGCACGGCCTTCCTGGCCCATGTGCGCGACATCGTCGATTCGGTCGAGGACAACGTGACCTCGGTGCCCGTCGAGTCCGTTGAGCCCGACGATGCGAAGGATACCGAAGAGGCCGAGTAGCAGCGCAGATGGCAGATTCCACCACCGATTACAACAATCTAGATCCCTTGGGTGACGAGGCGGCGGTTGTCGATGAGGTCGATGCCGTCGTCTCGGGCGCTCGCAAGAAGCCGCGCGCTGTCGATATGGTCCCCGAGGAGCCCGACGCGATGGCGCCGGACGAGGAATACCAGCTCACGCCGGCGGGTCGTCGCGAACGCATCGAGCAGATTGTTCGCCTGGTCAAAAAGTACCGCGTGTGGGATAACCTCACGCCGGTTCGTTTGCGCCGCCTGCTCGAGGAACTCGGCCCCATGTTCGTCAAGATGGGGCAGATTCTGGCCAACCGGTCCGAGATTCTGCCGCAGCGCTTTTGCGACGAGCTGCGTCGTCTGCGCTCCGACGTGGAGCCGGTGCCGTACGAGGTCGTACTCAGTTGTCTGGAAGAAGAATACGGCCTGCGCCTGGGGGAGATGTTCGATGCGATCGACCCCAACCCGCTCGGTAGTGCGTCGCTCGCGCAGGTGCACCGCGCTCGTCTGGTGACGGGCGAGGACGTGGCCGTCAAGGTGCAGCGCCCCGGTGCGCAGCAGGTTATGGCACAGGACATCGATATCATCCGCTCGGTGGTGCGTATCGTTTCCAAGTTCGTCAACACCGATCAATTCGTTGACCTGCACGGCGTAGTCGAGGAGTTGTGGACCTCGTTTCGCGAGGAGACCAACTTTTTGGCCGAGGCCAAAAACCTCAACGACTTCTACGAGTTCCATAAGAGCGTTCATGGCGTGACGTGCCCTAAATCCTATCTGGACCTGTGCACCGAGCACGTGGTGGTTATGGATTACGTCGACGGCATTTCGATCGCCGATCCTGAACGCTTGGTGGCCGAGGGCTATGACCTGGAAAAGATCGGTGCCGCAATCGTCGAGGACTACTCGACGCAGGTGCTCGATGACGGCTTTTTCCATGCCGACCCGCATGCGGGAAACATCATCCTCAAGGACGGCATCGTTTACTTTATCGACTTGGGCATGGTCGGACGCATGTCGAGCCACGATCGTGGCATCGTTAAGGACATGATTTTCGCCGTGGCCGAGGGTGACGTGCCCAAGCTCAAGGATTCGCTCATGCGCTTCGCCGTGACGCGTGGCGACTCGGCTGAGCTCGATCATTCGGCCTTTTTGTCCGATTTGGACTTTATCGTGGCTGACTTTGCGGGCCTTGACCTGAAGGATCTGGATATCGGCGAGTTTTTGACCTCGCTGTTAAACCTCGCGCGTAAGAATGATGTTGAGCTGCCGAGCGTGGTGACGATGTTCGCGCGCGGCATGGTGACGCTTGAGGGTTTGCTGACCGAGTACATGCCCAACGTCAACATGATCCAGATTATCCAGACGCACATCAAAAACGAGAAGAGCACCTATGCGCGCGTGCGTGATATGGGACGCGATCTGGCCGCGAGCAGCTATCGCGCGGCAAAAGGCTCGCTCGAGGCGGCCGAGTATTTGGGCTTGGCTTCGCGTATGCTCACGCGCGGCCAGCTTAAGGTGAACACGCAGATCATGAGCAGCGATAAGGCGCTGCGACAGCTGGGCGGAATTATCGACCGCATGTCGATGGCTATCGTGATCGCCGGTCTGTTTATCGGTTCGTCGGTGGTGTACTACGCGCGCATCGAGCCGGTTGTCCTCGGCATTCCGGTCATCGGCTTCTTTGGCTACGTGAGCGCGCTGGTGCTGGCGCTTATGCTGGGTCGCAATATCTGGCTCAACAGCCACGGCGGCAAGCACTAGAGGCTGCGACCGTCACCGCATTCTCCTATCGCAAACAATAGCTTTTACCTTGGGCTTCGCCTGCGTGCGAGGCCCTTTTGCGTGATACCATACTGACGGTAATAATCGATGGCCTAGATGGTGGTGCGGAGACGCACGAATGCGCGGTTTTCCTGCGCGTTTGGGAGAATCGGGGTGCAAGTCCCCGGCTGTACCAGTAACCGTAATTCCTCTTGGCTCGGGATGTTCGCGTCGCAGATCGGACGGCGCGCCTGAGCCGTTAAGGTTAAGTCGGATCGCCTCCCATCTTGCATGCGGCTGCGGCGTATGCCGCCGGTGTGCATAGGGCTCTGGAGGGAAGGGGACCCCGATGGGGGAACTCGAGCGTAACATGCGCGATGACGTGGGGCAGCCGCTGGGCAATGCTCCAAGTACAGACAATGGGGGACAAATGGATATGTTTGAGGACGAGCGCGAGCGCGCCTCGCTGCATCGCCGTGGCGCGATTGCACGCGGCGTAGCCAAGCGCGGCCTGGTGGCATTCTTGGCCTTCGCGATGGCCTTTGGCACCACGCCGGCTCAGCTGTGGGCCGAGGGCGCCGAGAGCATTGCCGAGGCTGTGGCTCAGGCTGCGACGCCGGGCGAGGACACAGCGCTTGCGGGCGGTGCCGCTGAGCAGAGCGGCGCCGAGGTTTCGGATTCCGGGAGCGCGCCCGCAGCCAGTGCCGCCGCAAACGAGGCAGCAACTGGCGACGAAGGCTCGGCGACGGGGGAGAGCTCTGCCACGAGCGAGCAGTCTTCGACGGCAGCCGCTGGCCAAGCAGGATCTGCCGCCGCGGCTGCCGTTCAGACGGAGAACCCGACAGAAACCGGCGATGTCGCCAAGAAACAAGTCGAGGTCTCGTTCTCGATTATCGGCACCGATGCCGACGGCAAGGCTCAGACTTGGGTGGCGCCTACGCAGCTCAAGCTCGACGAGGGCGCGACGGCTGCGGACGCCTTCGTTAAGCTGCAGCAGAAGACGGGCTTCAAGGCGGATTACGATCCGAACACGGCATACGGTTTCTACCTCAAAAGCATCACGTCCCCGAGCGATGGCCGTACGCTTGCCTACGATCCGACGACTCATGCCTACTGGCAGCTGTTCGTCGACGGCGCGTCTTCCTCGGTTGGCGCGAGCGGCGTCAAGCTCACCCAGGGGCAGAAGATTGAGTTTGCCTTTACGGGTGGTAGCGCGTCCCCTGTCGTTAAGGACCAGCTTGCCGCAAATGTGACCGTCATTGGTCGCGATGCCCAGGGCAAGACTCAGACCTGGGTCGACAACGCGCAGTATGTGGTGACGTCCGGTTCGAGCGCGCTCGATCTTACGAAGGTCGCGCTCGAGGCGAACGACATTGACGCCGTTGCTGCGGGCTCCTTCATTCTGAGCCTTAAGTACAACGGCGTTGAGCTGGGTACGCCGTTCGATTATTCGACCTATTGGCAGCTGTTCATCAACGGCAAGTCGAGTGACTATACGGCGGACAATGTCACCATCCATGCCGGCGATACCGTCACGTGGTTCTACGGTGGCTGGGGCGACAAGTTGCCCTCTGATTCCGTCCATGCTTCCGTTCAGGTCCTCGGTAAGGACAAGGACGGCAAGCAGCAGGTTTGGGCCTCGACGGGCCAGACGAGTCTCAAGGCGGGCTCTACTGCCAAGGATCTCCTCGAGCAGACCGGCCTTACTCTCGATGCTGGCGAATCGTCTTGGGGCTGGTTCCTCAACGGCATTACTTCGCCGTTCGATGGTAAGTCCTATGGCTGGGATGCTGCGACTAATAGCTATTGGCGCTTCTATGTAAATGGCAAGTTCGCCGACGTTGGCGCCGGTGCCTATGAGCTCCAAGAGGGCGATGCCGTCACCTTTATGTATGGTGCTGACGCCGATGCCCTTCCTGGCCAGGTTCTTGGGTCTGTCGATGTTATCGGTCCCGATGTCAACGGCAACAATACTCGCTGGGGCTCGGCAAGCAATGTTTCTTTGCCCGAAGGCTCTACTGCCCAGAACCTTATTGAGACGGTCCTGAAGGCCAAGGGCGTTACGTACAACGGCTCCCAGAGTGGTGAGTACTGGTTCCTCAATTCCATCAACTCGCCGTTCGATCACAAGCCGTATGCCTGGGATGCTGCGACCAATAAATATTGGCACCTGTATATCAACGGAGAGCCCTCCTTACTCTGCGCCAATCAGATTACGCTCAAGAGCGGCGATAAGGTTACGCTTGCATATACCACCGACGATTCGGCCATGCCCGACCCCGACAAGATTGTCGTGGACCCGAGCGCGACGGCTCCTGATTGGGGTGCCGAGTGGGCCGGCTACGGCAACAGTGGCAACGGTTCGACCGTAACGGATGCCAAGACGCCTGCGCAGGCCGCCGGTCTTAAGTGGGCCTTCGATTGGAAGGCCGAGTCTGGCCAGCAGTATGCCAACTGCAGCGAGCCTGTCATCGCTAACGGCTTTGTGTACATCGCGACCGAGAACGAGCTCATTAAGATCGATTCGTCCACGGGCAAAAAGGTTGCCTCTGCGCCGCTTGCCTCCAAGGTGAGCTATACCTCTCGTCCGATCTATACCAATGGCCTTATCATTGTTCCGCTCAACGGCGGTGCGGTCCAGGCGATTACTGCAGACAAGCTGATCTGCAAGTGGCTGACGCCTGGTTTGACGGACTTGACGCAGAGCTCCTGCACCGTCGTTTCGGACGGCGAGTACGTCTATGTAGGCTCGGTCGATATTTCGTATGACGAGAATTACAACGCGACCTATGGCAACGGCTCCTTTGCACGCATTAAGATTGCCACGGGCGAAGTTTCTTGGCAGAACATCGATCCTACCGAGGGCTATTACTGGACTGGTGCGGCTTTGACGGATAAGTATGCCATCGTTCCTACGAGCGCGGGTACGCTTAAGTGCATTGATAAGACGACGGGCGATGTCGTTTCGACCATGAAGCTCGGCGCTGTCGCAAATGCCGATTGCATTGCCGATCCGTCTAATGGTTCGACCTTCTATCAGATGACACACGACGGAAAGCTCCATGTGATTTCGCTTTCGGCGAAGGGCGTACTGAGCGAGCAGAAGACGGTTGATCTGGGCCTTACGAATAATCTGAGCGCCCCCGCGGTGTCTGGCGACAATCTGATTGTCGGCGGACAGACGGCTACTGGCTCTGCTCTGGTTCTCTATAACCTGAAGACGGGTAAGACCACGATGATCGCTGCTGCCGACGGCAAGGCGCTGCCGGCTGGCCTCAACGGTATTGCTGCTACTCCGCTGGTGAGCGTTCAGGGCGGCAAGACCCATGTGTACTTCACCGTTAACAGCGCGGATAGCAAGGATTACGTCAACTACTCTGCTGGTGGTGGCGTGTATCGCTATACGCTCGGCGATGCAGAGGCGACGCAGATTTATGATGCGGCTGGCCATTACCAGTACTGTGACTCTCCGGTCATTGCCGATGCTTCTGGCAATCTCTACTACATTAATGATTCGGGCACGCTGTTTAAGCTTGGAGCTGTCGAGTCTTGGACGGTTGCCTTTAATTCCAACGGCGGGTCTGCTTGCGACACTAAGTTTGTTGCTACGGCCGACGGTAAGCTGATCAAGCCGGCCGACCCGACGCGCGATGGCTACGCTTTCGGCGGTTGGTTCACCGATGAGGCTTGCACGCAGGCGTATGACTTCGGTACGCCGGTGACGGCCGACCTTACGTTGTATGCCAAGTGGACCAAGAATGCCGTTAACCCTGGCGGCAATGGCGGTTCTGGCACTAATGGTGGCAACGGTGGCGCTGGCAACGGTTCCGGCGCTGGCGCGGGTTCTGGCTCCGGCTCGAAGGGCGGCGCTGTCGCCCTGGGTCAGAAGCCGGTGACCAAGACGACGGTGTCGACCAAGACCGAGACCAAGGACAACAAGTCCGACAAGAAGGACTCCGATAAGTCCGATAAGAAGGACGAGAAGAAGTCTGACAAGAAGTCTAACAAGAAGGACAGCAAGTCCGACAAGAAGTCCGATTCCAAGTCCGATACGGGTGCTGCTTCCGCGACCACTGCTAAGAAGTCCTCTAGTGCTTCCGAGCAGGAGACTGGCACCAATCCGCTTGCCATCGTCGGCGTTGCCGCCGGCGTCATCGGTCTCGCCATCGTTGGCGTGTTCGTGTTCACCAAACGTCGGTAGGTGAGGGCTGTGTCCAATAAATCCAAGGACGCTGACCCCAAGCAACCAAATTCCTCGTTCATTCAGTTCGACGATGCAAAGCAACAGGGCGCCGCTTCGGCGGCGTCCGCCCCTCGACGGAAGGCGCTTACTGGCGTCCTGACCGCCGCGTGCGTTGCGCTAATTGTCATATCGCTGGGCTTCGTCCATCCTTCCGAGAGCGGCGCCTGGTCCATTGACTGGATCGTTCAGACCGTGACGGGGGAGAGCGTCGTCGCGAAGGACGCCAAGGGGTCTGACTCGTCTGCCGCTTCGGGCGAGGCCAGTTCCAAGGACTCCAAGTCATCGAATGATGCAAAAGACGAGTCCAAGGGTTCGAACGACGGCAAGGACGATTCTGAGTCTTCGGACAAGGAATCGGATAAAAGCTCGGATAGCAAGAAGTCCGATGGTCAGGACGGCAAGAAGTCTGGAGATAAATCCGCTGCCCAGAATACGGGAGCCGGCGATACTCCCAATGCGTCTGGCGGTGCTTCTACGGGCGGCGGTCAGTCGTCTGATGGAGCCTCCAGCTCTAATGGCGGAAGCGCTTCCTCGGGCGGACAGGGCGGCTCGCAGGAGTCCAACTACGTAACGGTGACGGTTTCGGTCACATCGAGCGCTGTGGGCAACCCTGTGTCCTCTGGTGGCACCTTTACCTTTAACGAAGGCGCTACCGTCTACGATGCCCTGTGCGCGCTGGGCCTTTCTGTCAACGCACATGGCTCGTCGTACGGCACGTATGTCTCCGCGATTGGCGGTTTGGCCGAGAAACAGTACGGCGGCACGAGCGGCTGGATGTACTCCGTCAACGGCACAACGCCCATGACGGCCTGCAGCAACTACGTTCTCTCAAACGGCGACAACGTAGTCTGGTATTACGTTACAGGCTAGAGACCTCGACATAGCGCGCCAGACGGGCGGTTCGGACAAACATCCGGGCCGCCCGTTTTTCATGCGAATTGGACGGGGTCGCCTGGGATCTCGGCAAACAAAAAACCGATTGGAACGGGAATTCCAACCGGTTATACATTCAAGCAAATAGTGAATCGACTACGACCGTGCGCCTTCGAGGAAGAAGCGGCGGCTGAAGTAGTTGTACCAGGTGACGAGGAACGTTGCGATGGCCTTCATGGCCTGGTAGCCGATGCTCAAAAACGTGACGCCCACAAACATGTACAGGTCGTTGAGACCCAGACCAATCACCGACAGGATGGTGAAGATCGTGAACTCGCGCTTGCGGCTCATGCCCTCGCGATGGTCGAACACGTACTTCATGCTGAGCCAGTAGTTAACCACGACGGACGTGGTAAACGAGACCGTGGTGCTCATCAAAAAGTCGAGGTGGAACAGCTCGACGAGCGCAATAAGCATACCCCAGTCGATGCCAAAGGAGATAAGACCCACGACAGCGAACTTGAGGAATTGCTTGGTATGAGGTTGTGCCAGTGCCTTGCGCACGTAATCACATCCAATGCGTTGATGAATCGAGCAGAGGATACTTTAGAGCTTTTGCAAGGGAAACGTAAGGTCTTTGCCAAGAACTATATGAACTCGCCAAATTTTCAAGAGCTAATCCGCAAACGTTGAAAAATTGCCCGTAAACGAACGATGCCCACGGGCGATACTGTGCTGAGCGCGCATTGTCCGTGGGCATCGTAAGGCTGTAAGGTTGCGAGTTACTTGGTCTCGTCGCCCTCCAGGAAGATCTTTCGGGTCACAAAGTTGTAGACCATGACAAGCGCGGTGGCGCAGATCTTGGCGATATTGGCCTCGAGTCCCAGGCCGGCGTTGAGTGTCAGCACGATACCGTCGTTGAGTGCCAGGCCGATCACGGACAGCACGACAAAGATAATGAACTCGCGGCGGCGGCTCATGCCTTCCTTGTGCGCAAACACGTACTTCATGCTGGCGACGTAATTAAAGATGAGTGAGACGATAAAGCCGCTGGTGTTGGCGATTAGGATGTTGAGGCCCAGACCGTAGTGGAGCAGATTCATAATGCCAAAGTCGATAACCGTGGCAATGACACCGACGACGCCAAATTTCATGATCTGCGCAAAGAGCTTTTGCATGGTACCTGCCTTAAGCTGGCGCCGAAGCGCCGCGGGGATGACAAACTCAGCAAGTTTAGCCAATCCCCGCGGGTGGTGCTAGGCGCGCTCCTCGATAGCACCGTTTCTATATGCATCGAGCAGCTGACGCAGGTCCTGGATTTGGCTGCGGATCTTGGCGCCAGTATCGGTGTCGCTCACCATGCGGCGACGGTCTGCTTGGTCAAAACGGTTGGTCTCGCTTTCGATGTCCACGTTGCGCGTGAGTGCCTCGGCAACCGTCGTAAAGGCCCGGTGCGACTTGAGGCGGCAGCCGCGCGAGCTCGAGATGAGTGTATAGCCGGCGATACCCGTCTTGGGATGGTAAGCGCGGCAGAAACCGCCATCGATGACCAGCAGTTTGCCGTTGGCGCGGATGGGCTGCTCGCCCTTGGTGGTCTTGACGGGTGTATGGCCGTTGATGATGTGGCCGGTCGGCGAACATGCCATGGGCGCTACGCCAAACTCGCGCATGATGTCATCGCAGACCGAGGGCGACTTGGTAAGCGTAAAGTACGGATCCATCGGCTCGACCCAGGTGCTCTTATCGGCGATATAGGCGCGCTCAAAGGTACGCACCAGGCGTCCGCTGGCGGGTGAGTTAAAGCCAATCCACAGGTACCACATCCAGTCGAGGGCGTCGCGGTCGCCCACGCGCCAGGCGCGGCGGGCGATGTGGTCGCAAAAATCGAGATAATCGCGGCCAGCGTGCCAGGTGCCCAGGCAGTTCATGCTGCTAAAGGTGCCGTCTTCGTTGAGCGGAACGCAGCCGTGGAAGAGCAGGTTGCCGTTGGCGACCTTGTACATCGAGCCGTGGGAATAGAGGAAATCGATATGGCGATGCAGGTGATCGGCGGTGACAAATTCGGACACGAGCTTGTCGATGATGTGCTGCTCCTCGGGCGTGAGCGTATAGGGGTCTGCCGGGTCGACGGTGGGGAAGTCGTTGGTCGTGAGCGGCCACACGCTGCCGTCGGCGAGCGTGACCGTGCCGGTGTCGTGATCGATCTTGTCGAGCAGCAGGCGGTCGGTCATATCGAACTCGGGGTGGCGCTGGATAATCTGGCCCTCGAGCTTAAAAAGCAGCACGTTGATGGCCTTGATCAGCGGGGTGATGGACTCACCGGCGGTGTAGGTGGCATCGGCAAAGGCGACAAGCTCACGCAGCGAGATGCCGTAGTCGTTCTCTAGAATCTCGTAGTTGTCGTAGCGCAGGTTGTTGCGCAGCACCGTGGCGATGCAGGCGGGCTCACCGGCCGCAG
>CABUUB010000037.1 GCA_902494625.1 uncultured Collinsella sp. | reverse complement strand
GTCGTGGACCTCGATCTCCAGGCCGTTGGCACCGCAGGCGGTCGCGGCGAGCGCCATGGGCTCAACGTAGCGGGTGTAGCCGGTGGCGTGGCTGGGGTCGGCGACGACGGGCAGGTGCGACAGGTGGTGCAGCACCGGCACGGCGTTGAGGTCAAATGTGTTGCGTGTGCGGGTCTCGAAGGTGCGGATGCCGCGCTCACACAGGATGACGTTGTCGTTGCCCTCGCTCATGATGTACTCGGCGGCCATGAGCAGCTCATCGATCGTGCCGGACATGCCTCGCTTGAGCAGAATCGGAGTCTGGGTCTTGCCGACCTCCTTGAGCAGGGGGAAGTTCTGGGCGTTGCGGGCGCCGATCTGCATGACGTCAATCTTCTTGTCCAGGAAGACCTGCACGTCGCGTGGGTCCATGATCTCGGTGACGATCGGCATGTCGAGTTCGGCAGACGCCTCGCACAGCAGGTCGAGGCCGGCGGGACCCATGCCCTGGTAGGCGTAGGGGGAGGTGCGGGGCTTGTAGGCACCGCCGCGCAGCATCGTGGCACCGGCGGCCTTCACGCGGCGGGCGATGCGGATGAGGTTCTCGCCCTCGACGGAGCACGGGCCGGCGATGACCTGGAACTGATCGCCGCCAATCTTGACGCCGTGGCCGCAGTCGATGACGGAGTCCTCGGGGTGGAACTTGCGGTTGGCGCGCTTGAACGGCTCGGAGACGCGCTGCACGCGCTCGACGACATCCATGGACTCGAGCAGGAACGGGTCGATCTTGGTCGTATCGCCCACCAGGCCGATGATCGTCTCATTCTCGCCGCGCGAGACGTCGGTCTTCAGGCCCTTTTTCTCAATCCAGCTGACGATATGGCTGACGGCCTCGTCGCTGGCGCTCTGCTTTAAAATAGCAATCATGGTGTGCCTCTCACCTCGATGGATAACCCTTGCAAAAACGGCCCGCATCGCGAGCCGTGTATATATGGTGCATGAGAGTTTATACTATCTGACTCGCTTTTGCCTTCTAAAGTGGGCCGTTGCGCCGCGTCTCCCACGTAATTGCAAAGCTTTTTCTTTTATTTTGATAGCCCGTGGTGCACTTGGGTATAATGCCAAACGTTGGCCCTATTAGCTCAGGGGATTAGAGCGTCTGCCTCCGGAGCAGAAGGCCGTTGGTTCGAATCCAACATGGGGCACCATCGAACGTAAGACCGTCCGAACCTCGCATGGTCCGGGCGGTTTTTCTTATACCGACGCGACGTGATGGGACGTGGTATGGCAGCAACGGATATCGAGCGCGGACTCTCAACCGCCGAGGTCGAGGAGCGCATCGCCGCCGGTAAGATCAACCGCAACATGGAGCTCAAGACCAAGTCGGTCAAAGAGCTCATCATCGAGAACCTCTGCACGCTGTTCAATTTGATCAACGTGATCTTGGCGTTCCTGGTCATTTTGACCGGTTCGTTTAAGAATCTGACGTTCCTGTTCGTGGTGTTTCTCAATACCGCCATTGGCGTCATTCAGTCCATGCGTTCCAAGAAGATGGTCGATAAGCTCACGCTGCTGACCTCCAAGAAGGCCATCGCGGTGCGCGACGGCGCCGAGGTGGAGCTCGACCTGGACCAGATCGTGCTCGACGACATCATCCGCCTGGGGCGCGGCGACCAGATTCCCGCTGACGCCGTGGTAGTTTCGGGTGAGGCGCTCGTGAACGAGAGCCTGCTGACGGGCGAGAGCGACCTTATTAAGAAGCAGCCCGGTTCCGAGCTCATGAGCGGCAGCTTTATCGACTCGGGCCTGCTGCGCGCCCGCGTGATCCATGTCGGCGCCGACAACTACGTGGCCAAGATCAACAATGAGGCCAAGTACGTCAAAAAGGTCAATTCCGAGATCATGAACGCGCTTAACGCCATCGTGCGCTTTGCGACCATCATCATGATCCCGCTCGGTTTGGCGTTGTTTGCCTCGAGCGTGAGCGAGCTGTGGGATGCCGCGGGAACCCCGGGCGATAGCGCGCTTTCGTGGTGCTTTTCCGAGCTGCTGGCCGGTCGTGTGCCTTCTTCGGCGCTGCTGTCCACGGTGGGCGCCCTGCTGGGCATGATTCCGCAGGGCCTGGTGCTGCTGACTTCGTCGGTGCTCGCGATTGCCACGGTGCGCCTGGCGCGTCGCAAGGTGCTGGCACAGCAGCTCTACTGCATCGAGACGCTCGCGCGCGTTGACGTGCTGTGCCTGGACAAGACGGGCACCATTACCTCGGGTCGTATGGAGGTCGAGGGAACCTACCCGCTGCCTGTTGAGGGTGTTGGCTTTGGAGTGGACTCGGACGAGGCGGCTGTTCCCGTCGATACCACAGTGCTCGATTTTGCGCTGGCTAACGTCGCGCGTGCGACTTCGGCCGATGCCAACGAGACCTGCCAGGCGCTGCTCAACTATTACGCCGATCGCCCGGTCGAGGTGTCTGAGCCGCTGTCGGTCATTCCGTTCTCGTCCTCCAAAAAGTGGAGCGGCGCGTCGTTTGCGCAGGGCTCCTATGTGATGGGTGCAGCGCAGTTTGTGCTCTCTGATCGTGTGTTTGCCCAGGTCGAGAACCGTGTCGCCGAGCTTGCCGATACCTGCCGTGTGCTCGTGGTGGCGCGCGTGGACGGCTTTACGCCCGATGGCGATATGGTGGGCGAGGCCGAGCCCGTGGGCTTTGTGACCATCCGCGACGAGATTCGTACCTCGGCGGCCGAGACCATCGGCTACTTTAACGAGCAGGGCGTGACCCTCAACGTGATCAGTGGTGACGACCCGCGTACGGTGTCGTCGATCGCGCGCGTGGTGGGCGTGCCGGGGGCGGACGCTTATGTGGACGCCACGACGCTCGATACGCCGGCCAAGCTCGATGCCGCAGTGGACCGCTACCATGTCTTTGGTCGTGTGACCCCGCAGCAGAAGCGCGAGCTCGTGCAGGCGCTCAAGCGCCGCGAGCACACCGTGGCCATGACGGGCGACGGCGTCAACGACGTGCTGGCGCTCAAGGAGGCCGACTGCTCCGTGGCCATGGCGGCCGGTTCCGATGCCGCGCGCAACGTGGCCGAGATCGTACTCGTCGACAACGACTTTGCCTCGATGCCCGCCGTGGTGGCCGAGGGCCGTCGCTCCATCAACAACCTGCAGCGTTCGGCGTCGCTGTTCCTGACTAAGACGCTGTTCTCGATGGGCCTGGCGGCGCTGTGTATCGCGCTGCCGCCGTACCCCTTCGAGCCCATCCAGATGACGCTCATTAACTTTTTCTGCATCGGCGCGCCGGGCTTTGTGTTGGGCCTGGAGCCCAACAATGCTCGCGTGAAGGGGTCATTTTTGACCAACGTACTCAAGCGTGCATTGCCGGCGTCGATTGCAGTCATTTTGGCTGCGGCGCTCGATATCTTTGTGGCGCGCGTGTTTGGCTTTAGCCAACTCACGCTGTCTACGATGTGTCTGCTTACGTCGTGCGCGGCGAGCGTCAGCCTGATCTGGCGCATCTCGCAGCCTCTCACGCCCTTACGTGTTGTGCTCTTTGTGTTTGTAGTCGCCGGCATCCTGGTGGGCGTTATCGGATTCCCGGAGCTGCTGTCCATTGCCAACCTGTCGATGGGCCAGATGGTTATCTTGGCTGTCATCGTGGTCTTTACCTGCTCGGTGTTCTTTAAGCTCGCCACGATGATGGATTCGCTCAAGCCTCGTCGTCGTCATGCCGCAACTGGTTTTGGCCGTGGTGTGCGCGTCCACCTGGGTCGCGGTGGCGGCAAGGTGAGCTCGACGGGTTCGACGGCCGAGCGTTTTGCCAAGCGCGTCGCCGCCGACATGGCGCAGCGCCGCGAAGATCGCACCGCTCGCGAGGCCGAGGCCCGTGCACTCGAGGGCGTGGCCCAGGCCCAGCCCAAGAAAAAGAAGAGTACCGGAGCCAAGCGCTCTCGCGTGACCAAGTCCGCCCAAGGCATCAAAGTCTCGATGCCAAGCAAAAAGAAGAAGTAACTACGCGCCCTGGCGATGTTGAATTGGTGCCTTGCTCCTGTGGGGCCGTGGCGATGTTATGCTCTAACCTCGATTGTTTGAATTGCTTCGAAAAGAGGATGCCGTGATCTGCCCGCATTGCCTTAAGACTATCGAGGACGGCGCCTCGTTCTGCCCCTACTGCAACGCCTATGTGGGTCCGGGCGATGGCCCCGAGCACACCGAGTTCGTGTTCTGCGAGGGCTGCGGTGCCCGTCTTTCTCCGCATGATCGTACGTGTCCCAAATGCGGACGCCCCGCTCCGGGTATCCTCTCCGAGGACGCGGCCGCATCCGACCTGGCAGCGGGCCGCACGGCGGGCTTTCCGCGTCTAACGCAAGAGCAGATCGATACCGAGGTGCCGCATGCGCCCGCCTCGGCTGCCGCGGTTCTTTCGGACGCCGCCGATCCTAACGAGACCTGCGTACTGCCGGCTTTCGATAAGGATTTCGGTATCCCCAAGGTCGATATTCCCACGCCCGTTTCCCTGCATGACGAAGCCCAAAAACCCAAGCGCAAGGTGCATCCCGACGAGGACGCCTATCACAAGCACAAGCGTCATATCCCCAAGCCGCTCATCGTCATCGCGGTCCTTGCTGTCGTTTGCGGCGGTGCCTATTGGTTCGTGACGACCGATCCCATGGGTGTCATGCCTGGCTTCTACGACCAGTTTGGCCAGGCCGCGCAGACGACCTTCCCCACGCGCCAAAAGGGCGAGGCGACTGAGGACGATACCAAGCAGGACGATTCTGCCGAGGTGGTCCAGGAAGAAACCGTGCTGACCGATGATCAGCTCTATACCAGGCTCGACGGTCTGTATCAGACCATCGTGTCCTACGGCGACGAGGACCAGATCGGCGAGGTCATCGATTCCTTTAACAACGGTTATCTCCGAACGCCGCTGTCCACCCGTCAGGAGCTGTCGCAGAGTGCCTACGCCCTGCGCGACCAGATCAAAAAGACGCAAGATGAGCTCAACAACCTTAAGTACCAAGACGATACGGTCTATGCGGACGACATCGCCCACTTAAAGCAGCTTGCCGAGTGGATGTATGAGCGCGTCGACGTGATCTGCCAGAGCTGGGATATCTCGCTGGCCATTCCCGATGGCGAGTCGATGAGTTCCCACCAAAGCGAGATCCTGGCGCCCATCGCGCAGGGCGGCAACAGCGCGCTTAATCAGTACGACGCCAACGTGGGTTCCTGGAAGCCGCAGCAGCATTCCTAAATTTAGTTCGTCATAGTCGGCATAACCTACGTGCGCAATTGATGTAAGCCCATGCTTATTGCTACAATTCGTACAAATATGCTTTAAACGCACGAGGAAGGAACCACATGTTTGGTTTTAAGAAAGAGCTCTACACGCCCGAGTATCAGCTTGCCGGCGACGAGTGCGCCGTTATCGAGACGTCGAAGGGTACCATCAAGGTCAAGTTTGACGGCGAGGGCGCTCCCATTCATGTCGCGAACTTCTACGAGCTTTCCACGATGGGTTTCTATGATGGCCTTAAGTTCCATCGCTATGTGCCCGGTTTTGTCATCCAGGGCGGCGACCCCAATACCCGCGACATGTCCGGCGCCGACGTTGCTGCCGGTCTTGAGGGCCCCGACGGCATGCCCGGTACCGGTGGCCCCGGCTACTGCATCAAGGGCGAGTTTGCCACCAATCCGCGCAACAGCCATGTCGATGGCGCCCTTGCCATGGCACGCTCCATGGACCCCGATTCCGCGGGTTCGCAGTTCTACTTCTGCCTGGGCGCCCAGCATAACCTCGATTCCGGTTACACCGTCTTTGGTACCACGGTCGAGGGTCTCGATGTGATTTCGCAGCTGCGTGCCGGCGACGAGATCGTCCATGTCGAGATCGTTCACGAGTAAAGGGGACTTCCTTGAATAGCCAGCTGATCCAACAGGGCCGCGCCGCTTACCGCGCGGGTGATTTTTCCGCTGCAGCCCAGATGCTTGGTGCGGCAAAGACTCCCGATGAGATTATGGGTGAGGCCGATCACCTTCGTGGCAACGCCTTGATGCACCTGGGCATGTATGCCGAGGCCGCCGAGGCCTATGCCGCCGCCCTCAACGACGGCACCTATGGCAAGCGCGGCGCGCTGCTCACCAACCGCGGCAAGGCTCTCGCCGCCGTGGGCGACTACACGACGGCCGCCCAGGCGTTCTCTGCTGCTACGCAGGATGCATCCTATGCCACGCCGTTCAAGGCCTATCTGGGCCTGGGTAACGCGTTGTTCCAGTCGGGCGACTATGCCAACGCGGGTACTGCCTTCCGTCAGGCTGCCATCGACGGCGCCAATCCGGCTCCTGCCGCCGCACTCGGCGAGCTTGGACGTTGCTTCATTAAGCTCGGCCGTCCGGCGGATGCCGTGGAGACCTACCGCACGGCTATCGACTTTGCTGGTCCCCGTGACGACACGCGCGCGCTCAACGCCGGCATGGGTCAGGCGCTTTCTGCCGCCGGCCGTCCCTCCGACGCACTCGACGCCTTTAACGCCGCTACTGCCGATGGCATCTACCAGCTTACCTCCGAGCAGGCCGATGAGCTTGCCCGCGTGCACGATTCGCTTGCCGCGCTGTCTGCCCAGACGGCTATGTCCACGGCTCCGGCGCCCGCGATGGACGCTCCTGCCGTCGATCCGCTCGATCCTACGGGCGCGACCGGTCAGTTTATGCCCGATCCCTCGGACACCGGCTTCTTTACGCTGTCCGAGTCCGAGATGGTCCAGCAGGACCGTCAGGATCGCAAACAGGCCAAGGTCCGTCGTCGCCATCGCCACACGGGTCTCAAAGTCTTCATTGTGCTGCTTCTGCTCATTTTGATCGCCGCGGGCGGTCTGGGCTTTGCCTACACGCGCGGCTTTGGCTTCCCGTCTCAGGAGTCTGTCGTTACCGATCTGTTCCAGGCTGCCGGCGACGGTGACACCGCAAAGGCCGAGTCTTGCCTGGCCTCGAGCCTGTCCGAGGACGCTAAGTCGATGATCATCTCCTCGATTCCGCAGGGTGCTACCGTGTCCGTCGAGGGCATGGATCAGTCCATGACCGAGACGACCGCTAAGGTGAAGGCATCGCTGTCCAAGGGCGGCGAGCAGGAGTACACCGTCAAATTCGTGCGCTCCGACAACCATATCGGCTGGGCCGTTTCCTCGCTCGATATGGATTTCTCGGCTGCTGACAACCAGTAGTGACCTTATGGGATTTAGCTTTGCCCGGCGCTTCACCGCAAGTGAGGTGCCGGGCTTGCGCTAGTATGATGAGCTAGTAGTTTTCCAGCAATCATCCAACACATCAGGAGTTGCGTTGTTTTCTTTGATGGATATGTTCTTCGGTAGCTATGCGGGCGATCTTGCCATCGACCTCGGCACCGCAAATACGCTTGTCTCCGTGCGCGGCAAGGGCATCGTCATCCGCGAGCCTTCCGTCGTCGCCATCGACAAGAACGACGAGCGCATCCTGGCGGTCGGCATCGAGGCCAAGCGCATGCTCGGCCGTACGCCTGGCAACATCGTGGCCGTTCGTCCCCTGAAGGACGGCGTCATCGCCGACTTCGATGTTACCGAGGCCATGCTTCGTTACTTTATCGACAAGGCGTCCGAGAAACGCTATCCGTGGACTCCGCGTCCGCGTGTTGTCGTCTGCGTTCCCTCCGGCGTCACGTCGGTCGAGAAGCGTGCTGTCTTTGAGGCCACGATCCAGGCCGGTGCCCGCCAGGCCTATCTGATCGAAGAGCCTATGGCCGCCGCTATCGGCGCCGATCTGCCCGTCGAGGAACCCACCGGCTCCATGGTCATCGACATCGGCGGCGGTACCACCGAGGTTGCCGTTATCGCTATGGGCGGCATCGTCGTCTCGCAGTCCATCCGTATTGCCGGCGACGAGTTCGATCAGGCCATCCTCACGCACGTTCGCGATGCCTACAACCTGGCCATCGGCGAGCGTACGGCAGAGGACATCAAGATCAAGGTCGGCTCCGCCGTGCCGCTCAAGGACGAGCTCGACGTCGAAGTCAACGGCCGCGACGTGATTACCGGTCTGCCCAAGACCGTGCGCATCGAGAGCGAGGAGATTCGTCGCGCGCTCAACAAGCCGCTCGACGAGATGGCCAAGGCCGTCAAGGACGCACTCGACGCTACGCCTCCCGATCTTGCCTCGGACCTTATGTACTACGGCATTTTGCTGACCGGTGGCGGCGCGCTGCTGCGCGGTCTCGACGTGCGCCTGCGTGATGAGACCGGTGTTTCGGTCAACGTCAGTCCTACGGCGCTCGATAACGTCGTTAACGGCTGCGCCCGCGTGCTCGAGGCCAATGCGTTTGATGGCGGCTTCGTCCAGACCAATGCTTAATTTCCAAAAGGTGGATTCCATTTGGCACGATCTTCGGGTTTCTCCACAAATCTGAATACCAAGCGACAATCAACGGGTATGCGCCCGTTGATTGTTTTCAGCCTGATTTCGGTGTTGCTGCTCACTTTTTACATCCGCGAGGGCGAGGCAGGGCCGATTCATGCCGTGCGTTCGGGCGTAACGACGATTACCTCGCCGGTGCGCTTTGTGGGCTCGGCTGTGGCGGCTCCCTTCAATGCGATCGGCAACGTGTTCTCTAACCTAACGGCGTCGCAGGACACGCTCGACGAGCTCAAGAAACAAAACGAGGAGCTGACCTCTAAGGTTGCTGAGCTCTCCGAGGCTCAAAAGACCGCTGAGCGTCTGGAGGGGCTGGTCGGCCTGCAGTCGACCTACAACCTTAAATCGACCGCAGCTCGTATCGTTGGTGCCTCGGGCGATGCCTGGACCTCGACCGTCACGATCGATAAGGGTTCTGCCGACGGCCTTACCATCAACATGCCTGTGACGAGTTCGGCCGGTGTTATCGGCCAGATCATCGAGGTTTCGGCCAAGACGTCGACCGTGCGCCTGATTGGCGACGAGAACTCCGGCGTATCCGCTATGGTGCAGGACACGCGCGCCCAGGGTATGCTGCAGGGGCAGGCTGACGGCACGCTGCGTCTTGAGTACGTGAGCGTCGACTCCGACGTTAAGATTGGCGACATCATCGTGACCTCGGGCATTGGCGGTGTGTTCCCTAAGGGTCTACCGCTCGGCACCGTCTCGTCGGTCGAGAAATCGGCAAACGACGTGTACTACACCATTGTGGTGCGCGCTCAGACCACGGCCGAGAACAACGAGGAAGTGCTGGTCATCACCTCGCTGACCGACGAACAGTCGGCCTCGGATGAGGACGTGAGCACGGCCAACAGCACGCCGCAGGGAACGTCGCGCGACGCTGCGACCAAGACGAAGGACGAGAGTTCGGATGACAGTTCCGACACGTCCGAGACGACCGATTCCGGCTCGAGCGAATAGGGGGCATGTCCATGGATCTACACGAGCAGGGGATGAGCTCCCGTACGTTTGTAATCGCCGCCATCGTGTGCGTGCTGCTGCAGGCAGGCCTGGCACCGCAGATCTCCATTGCGGGCGGTCGCGTCAACTTCATGATTATCCTGGTGTGCCTAAGCGTGTTCTCGGGCGACCCGACCCGTGCCGTCGTGTGCGGTTTTTGCAGCGGCTTGTTCTATGACCTGTCCGCTGCCGTGCCAGTGGGCGTTATGTCGCTCCTGCTGACCGTGGGTTCTTTTGCCCTGGTGCACAGCGCCGTCGGTCAGACGGGCGGTACTCCGAGTGCGCGCGGCGTCACTGTGGGCGCTTTCGCGCTCGTCATTAATGTGATCTACAGCATCATCTTGCTGTTTATGGGTTTGGAGACGAGCTTTGTCGTGGCGATTTTCGGTCATGCGCTGCCGTCCTCGATCCTGACGGGTCTGGTTGCCATTCCGTTTTTGATGTCCGGCGTCGTGCCGCAGTCCGGCTATGGATTCTCCGCACGTGGCGGACGCCAGACGGGTATGCGCTTTAAGCCCAAGACCCGCAAGCTCAAATAGGGGAGGCCCGTAGATGTCTTCCCAGTTGACGGTTATTATCGCCGGTATCGTGCTGGTTGTGGCCATCGTGGTCGCGCTGGTCATCATGCGCCGTGGCGATTCCCGTTTTACCTACGATACGCAGCATGGAACGGCCCCGCGCGCCACCGAGGGCGAGGGCAATACCGCGGCGACCGCCTTTAAGGGCCGCTTTTCCATCCTCACCACGGGTGTGGGCGCGATGTTTGCGGCGCTCGCCGTCAAGCTGTGGGGCATGCAGATGGTCTCGTCGGACTATTACGAGAAGCAGGCTAATAGCAATCAGACTCGCACCGTTACCACTCCCGCTGTGCGCGGCCGCATCCTCGACCGCAATGGCGTGGCACTTGTCCAAAACCGTCCCTCACTTGCTGTCGTGGCCTACCGCGACCTTGCCGAGGATGAGGTTCTGGTTCGCCATCTTGCCAACGTGCTTGGAATGCCTTACGTGGCGGTCCTTCGCAATATTCAGGACAATACAGAGGGCGCTCAGAGCCTGCACACCATCGCGACGGACGTTCGTCGCTCCACGGTTGCCTATATTCAGGAGCATGCCGGCGAGTTCCCGGGCGTCAAGATTGCCGAGCGTACCGAGCGCCAGTATCCATATGGCGAGACGGCATGCCATATCTTGGGCTATACCGGCACCATTACCTCCGAGCAGCTTGAGGCCCAGAATAAGAAAACCTCTGGCGATGATGATGCTTCTGCTGGCAAGATTACGTACCAGTCGGGCGATATCGTGGGCCAGGCGGGCGTTGAGAGCTACTACGAAAACCTGCTGCAGGGCATTCGTGGCGAGCAGACCGTCAAGGTCGATGCCTCGGGCAACGTGACCGGTCAGGCCGGCGCCGTGCCCGCGAAGGCCGGCTCCGACATTAAGCTCACGCTCGACCTTAAGATCCAACAGGCCTGTGAGACGGCACTGGCGAGCGCTATCGAGCTTGCCAAGACCACTGGCTACAGCAATGCCGGCAACGGCGCTGTGGTGTGTCTCGATCCCAACAATGGCGAGATCCTGGGCATGGCGAGCGAGCCCAAGTTCGATCCGTCCGTCTTTATCGGCGGCGTCTCAAATGACGTGTGGACCGAGCTCAATGATGACAAGGGTTCGCACCCGTTGCTCAACCGCGCCATTAGCGGACAGTACATGTCGGCTTCGACCATCAAGCCGCTCTCGGCACTGGCCGGTCTTGAGTTTGGAACCTACACGTCGGGGCAGACGACCAACTGCACGGGCTATTGGACGGGTCTGGGCAAGTCGTGGGGCAAGTACTGCTGGCTGCATTCCGGCCACGGCACCATGACGCTGCAGTCGGGTATCGCCAACTCGTGCGACCCCGTCTTCTACGACATGGGCAAGGCGTTCTTTTATGACGAGAAACATTCCGAGGGCCTGCAGGAGGTCTTTCGTCGCTGGGGCCTAGGCAAGACCTGCGGTATCGATCTGCCGAGTGAGGGCGCGGGCCGTATTCCCGATGCCGAGTGGAAAGAGTCGTACTTCACCGACGCATCTGCCGAGGACCGCAAGTGGAATGCCGGTGATATGACGAACATTGCCATCGGCCAGGGCGACATCCTGGTGACGCCCCTGCAGATGGCGTGCGCCTATATGGGTCTTGCCAACGGCGGTAAACAGTACGTGCCTCACGTGTTTTTATCTGCCGTGTCGCGCGATGGCGACGGCGATGCCTATAAGTACAATGGCAAGGGCAAGAAGAAGCGCCTGGAGGCCAAGATCAACAGCGATTCGGATTTGGCTCTTGTTCGCAACGGTATGCACGACGTGATTTACACGGCATCGACGTCCCTGGCGGCGCACTTTGGCACCCTGACGCCGCAGGTATACGGCAAGTCGGGCACGGGCGAGAAAAGCGGCGAGGACGAATACGCTTGGTTCTGCGCCTATGCACCGGCCGATGATCCCAAGTATGTCATCGCTACTGTCCTGGAGCAGGGTGGCGGCGGTTCAGATACCGCGATGCATGTCGTGCGCGACGTGCTCGGCGTGATTTATGACGAGCCCGATACCTCTTCGGCCTCGGGCGATTCTTCGGTTCGATAGGAGGTTGCGATGGATTTTTCTCAAGCGGATCTGTTCCGTTCAACCAAGACCGGCTCTCGCAGCAGCCTGGACCGCGTCAACAAGCAACTTTCGGCCTCGCGCGGCACGTTTCGCCAAAAGGTGCATATCGGTGTGCTCGTGGCTACCATGGCGCTCGTCGCCTACGGTGCCATCATTATCTGGTCGGCTTCGCAGTTTAAGGCCGATGCTTCGTTCTCACGCCATCTACTGGGAATTGGCATCGGAGCGGTGCTGGCGGTGCTCGTCTGGCGTACCGATCTTCGCGGTATTTCCAATTTCTCGACGGCGTTGCTCGTCATCGACCTGATCGTGATTTTCTCGCCCAAGATTCCGGGTCTGTCCTATACGGGCGGTCTGGGCATGACGGGCTGGATCAAGATTCCCGGTATCGGCTTGACATTCCAGCCGGTTGAGCTTGCCAAGCTCATCACCATCTTCTTTATTGCTACGCTTGGCTCGCAGTATAACGGTCGCATCGATACCGTTCGCGACTACGTCAAGCTCTGCGGCATGCTGTCCATTCCGTTTTTGGCCGTCGTTGCCATGGGCGACCTGGGCTCGGGCCTGGTCGTGCTGGTTTCGGGCGCCATCGTCATCTGTATGAGTGGTGCACGCCGCGAATGGGTGCTGTCGACCCTGGCCCTGCTCGTGGGCTTGGTGGCCCTCGTCCTGGCGCTCGATTCGGTCTTTGATTCGTTGCTCGGCCACGATGTGCTCATCAAGCAGTATCAGATGAACCGTCTGACGGTCTTTATCGACCCCGATAATGCCGATTCGGATGATGCATACAACCTGCAGCAGTCGCTTATCGCCGTTGGCTCGGGCGGCTTCTTTGGTAAGGGTTTGGGCCATGCGACGCAGTCGGCCGGCGGCTTTCTGCCTGAGTTCCACACCGACTTCGTCTTCGCCTTTCTGTCCGAGACCTTTGGCTTTTGCGGCTCCTTTTTGCTGCTGTGCTTGTACGTACTGCTCATCTTCTCGACGATCCGCGTTGCCTTTAAGTGCGAGTCTCTGTTCCTACGCTTATCATGCGTAGGTATCGTCGGCATGTGGGCGTTCCAGACCTTCGAAAACCTCGGCATGTGCATCGGCATGATGCCGATTACCGGTATTCCGCTACCGTTTATTAGCTTCGGTTCGTCTTCGATGATGATTCAGCTGCTGACGGTGGGTATCGTACAATCCATATGGCGGCATCGTTCGGGCGCCGCGTAACCGCTGGAGGGGTTTGCTATGAAAATTCCCGTAGATAAGCTGACCCGCGCTTTTAAGATGGGCGCGTCCGTTAAGAAGGATTCCGATACGCCGGTGCGCGTCTCGGTCTATCTGGATTCGTCCGCCTCGCGCTTTCTTGCCGAGACGGTGCGTGACGCCTTTGTGCCGCAGACGACCTCGGGTATTGTGCGCGTCGAGCGTCTGGGGGAGGAGCGAATTGCTCCAAAGACCGATACCGATGTGGTGCTGGTGCTCTCGTGTGGTTCCGACCGCTTGGAGAGTGCCGTGCAGGAGCTCGTGATCGCCGGCGCGCCCGTGTGCGTGCTTGCCGAGTCTGCTGTGGAGGTGCCGTTTATCGAGGAGTCCACGCCCATGCTCGGCGTGGTAGCGGCAACCGATAAGACGTATCTGCTCGAGACGCTTGCCCGCTGGATTCTCGATCGCACCGACAAGGAAACGGCTTTTGCGGCGAACTTTGCCTTCATGCGCATCGCGGCGGCCAATCGTATCATTACCTCGTGCGCGCTTACCAATATGGCGACCGGTGCACTGGTGTTTTTGCCGGGCGCCGATTATCCCGTTATGGCGCTGGCGCAGGTGGGCATGCTCTTTGAGCTCGCTGCCGTCTTTGGACGCGGCATTAAGCCTGAGCGCGGCTACGAGGTCGCGGGCGTGCTTGCCGGCGGTCTTGTGATCCGCGCGGTCACCCGCGCACTCGTCAAGCAGACGCCGCATATTGGGTTTGTCGTCAAGGCGCTCACTGCTGCCGCGGGCACCTACGGCATGGGCCGTGCGCTCGTTTCGCTCTACGAGCGCGATGTCGACTACAGCCGTGCCAACGAGGTGGCCACTGCCACGTTCTCCCGCGTTCGCGATCTGGTGACCACGGTCGCGGGCGCTACCCGTCCTATGGCGTCCTATCAGGACGCATCAGATCTCGCTGCTTAGGGGTTTTCCGTTGCGCGTTGCATACCAAGACTGTTTTCATTTAATTGAGCCGTTGCTCGCCAAGGTCGAGAAGCCGAGTCGCTATATCGATCACGAGTGGGGCACGCTTTCCAAGGCCGATGCCGACTACCGTTGCTGCCTGATCTACCCGGATGTGTACGAGGTTGGTCTGCCCAACCAGGGCATCGCCATCCTCTACAACATCCTTAACCAGGCCGAGGGCATCTCCTGCGAGCGTGGCTATGTGCCGTGGCCCGATATGGGTGACGCTATGCGCGAGGCGGGTATTCCGCTGCTGTCGCTCGAAGGTGCTGCCCCCGTCGCTTCGTTTGATATCGTCGGCCTGCATGTGCCGCACGAGATGGCGGTGACGAATTTCCTCGAGGCTCTCGACCTCGCTGGCATTCCGCTGTTAGCGGCCGACCGAGGCGAAGACGACCCCATCATCATCGCCGGCGGCCCCTCGGTGTACAACCCCGAGCCGTACGCGGCCTTCTTCGATGCCATCCTCATCGGCGAGGGCGAGGAATCGCTGCTCGAGACCTGCCAGCTGCATCGCCGCCTGCGTGACGAAGGAGTCCCGCGCGCTCAGATTGTTGAGCAGCTCGCATCCATTGCCGGCAACTACGTGCCGTCGCTCTATGAGGTTCTTCACGACGAGCCCTGCTCGCCGCATGGCTACACCGTGCCGCGTGAAGGCAAGGATGCGCCGACCGTGGTCTACAAACGCGTCGTCGAGGATTTTAGCGCCACGAATCCGCTGTCGCAGTCGTGCGTACCCTATGCGCAGCTGGTCCACGACCGCCTGTCTATCGAGATTCTTCGCGGCTGCGCCCGCGGCTGTCGTTTTTGCCAGGCCGGCATGACGTATCGCCCGGTGCGTGAGCGCTCGGCCGACCAGATCGTCTCGTCGGTGATTCAGGGTCTGGAAAAGACCGGCTATGACGAGGTGTCGCTGACCTCGCTCTCCACGACCGACCACTCCTGCATTCGCGACGTGCTCGGCAGGCTCAACCGTCGCCTGGAGGATACGGGTATTCGCGTGTCTATTCCGTCGCAGCGCCTGGATTCGTTTGGCGTGGATATGGCCGAGTCGGTCGCCGGCGAAAAGAAGGGCGGCCTGACGTTCGCGCCCGAGGCCGGCAGCCAGCGCATGCGCGACATCATTAACAAGAACGTGACCGAGGAGGATCTGGACCGTGCGGCCAAGGCGGCCTTCGAGGCCGGCTGGAACCGCATGAAGCTCTACTTTATGATGGGTCTTCCCGGCGAGCGCGACGAGGATATCGTGGCCATCGCCAATCTGGCCGATCACGTGCTGGAGCTCGGTCGTTCCGTGGTGCCCAAGGCTCGTCGCGGCTCGATCTCGGTGTCCATCTCGGTTTCGGTCTTTATCCCCAAGGCTGCCACGCCGTTCCAGTGGTGCCCGCAGCTCGACTACGACGACGTCAAACGTCGCCAGAAGCTGCTTGTCACGAGCGTTCGCAACCGTGCCGTTCGCGTGCATTACCACGATGCCGAGACCTCGCTCATCGAGGCCGCGCTGTCCCGCGCCGGTCGCGACATGACGCCCGTTATCATCGATGCTTGGCGCGCGGGCTCTCGCTTTGACGCCTGGGTAGAGCATTTCTCGCTCGATAACTGGAAGGAGGCTGCTGCCAAAAACGGCATCGACCTCAATGAGCTCGTGCACCTGCCCTACGAGTTGGACTGGCGCCTGCCGTGGGAGCACGTGAGCCCCGGCTGCACGCGCGGCTTCCTCGAACGCGAGTATCGTCGCTCGCTCGAGGGTGTCACGACTCCCGACTGCACCCGTACGTCGTGCACCGGCTGCGGAATCTGTCCCACGCTCCACGCCAAGAATGTATTGATGGGTGATCGCGCATGAGTGAGCGCCTGACCGACAACCCCACGCTCTTTAGGCTTCGTGTTCGCTATGGCAAGCGCGATCGCCTTAAGTACCTGGGCCATCTCGAAGTGATCCATACCATTGAGCGCATCGTGCGCCGTGCGGGACTTCCCTATGCTGTCACGCAGGGCTTCTCTCCGCACATGCGCGTGGGCTTCTCTTCGGCGCTACCGGTGGGTACGTCGTCGACCTGCGAGTGGTATGACCTGTTTATGACCGAGTTCGTGGCGCTCGACGAGGCGTTTGGGCGTCTGGCTGCGGCGTCTCCGGCCGATCTGGCGCCTATCGAGGCGGCGTACATCGACGTGCGCACGCCGGCGTTGACGGCGCAGCTCACGCGCCTGTCGTATCGCATCGACCTGCACTTAGATCCCGAGGCGCCCGTAAGCGCCGAGGAGGTGCGTCGTGCGATCGACACGCTGCGCGCGGACCATGGCATCGACTACGCGCGCGGAAAAAAGAGCAAGCGATTGGATTTGGATCACACGCTCGTGGGCTATGAGCTCACGGCGGGGGAGCGCCCGGACCATTTGGTGCTCATGCTCGACACCCATGCCGACAACGAGGGCTCCATGCGTCCGGAAATTTTGCTTTCCGCTGCTGATGTTTTGTTGCAGGGCTTGACCCCGGGCGTGGATGCACCTATTGTTTCCACCGGTATGCAAGACCTCGTGACCATCTGCTCCTACGATGTCGAGCGTCAGAATCAAGCATGCGAGGACGACGAGGGCCGACTCGTCAGCCCCATACCTGTGCGAACTTGTGGATTTGCTCCACATACTCGTTGACGGGGGTATTTTCGCCTGCTACTATATTCGGCTGTTGCACTAACTGATGCATGAAGGGCAAGTAAACATGTACGCAATCGTTAACACGGGCGGCAAGCAGTACAAGGTCGCCACCGACGATGTCATCACCGTCGAGAAGATCGAGGGCAATGAGGGCGACAAGGTCACCCTGCCGGTTATCTTCCTCAACGATGGTAAGAAGATCGTCACTGATCCCGACAAGCTGGCCAAGGCCAAGGTTACCGCTCAGATCGTTGAGCAGTTCAAGGGCGAGAAGCAGCTGGTCTTCAAGTTCCACAAGCGTAAGCGTTATCGTCGTCTGAAGGGTCACCGTCAGCAGCTCACCAAGCTGAAGATCGTGAAGGTCCAGGCTACGTCCCGCGCCAAGAAGGCTGTCAAGGCAGAGGCCGAGGCTGTTGCCGAGGCTCCCGTCGCCGAGTAGATTACACTCGTAACGAAAGAGTAGGTATACACAATGGCACACAAAAAAGGACTCGGTTCCTCCCGTAATGGCCGTGACTCCCGCGGTCAGCGCCTTGGCACGAAGCGCTATGCCGGCCAGACGGTAACCACGGGCACGATTCTCGTCCGTCAGCACGGCACGCACATCCACCCGGGTGAGAACGTTGGCCGTGGCAAGGACGACACGCTGTTCGCGCTGGTCGACGGTACCGTTGAGTTCCACAAGGGTATCAAGCACAGGGTCAGCGTACGCCCGCTCGCGAACGCGTAATTCACCCTTCATAGAGCACATATGTGGGAGGCACTTGAGTTTTAGGATTCAAGGGTCTCCCTCTTTTTTGTAGGAGGCGATTCTGTTGTCACAGTTCACCGATATCAGCCGCATTAACGTTTGCGGCGGCGACGGCGG
>CABUUB010000036.1 GCA_902494625.1 uncultured Collinsella sp. | reverse complement strand
GGGCGCCGTCGTGGCAGCGGATTCCGCTGCGGCGCCTTGCGGTGCCACGATGTCGAGAGCAATCGGTGCAAAGGCGATTTCTTCCAGATAGGCCTCAATAGTCGGCTGATGCTTTTTGAGCTGCGCGATGGCAAAGCGCGAGGGGGCCTCGATCGTGAGCGTATCTTCGGTCAGGCTTATGGCGCGCGATTGCCCCAGCATGTTGATGAGGCGTGCATCTTGGCCGTCGCGCTGGCAAAAGGCGATGGCATCCCCCAGGATGATGCTTGCTTCCTCGTCCACTGTCTCTCCCGTTCTTTAGCTCTGAGCTCGCACGCGAGCGGCGCCGAGTTCGGTCAGATGGTATTTCTGGCCATGTTTGATGACCAAGCCGGCCTGCGCCAAGTCATTGAGCGTGCGTGACCAAGTGGGGGCCGAGTTTCCAAACGTCCTCGCCAGATCGGTTGCACCGCACGCTTGATTTTGTGCCAGATAGCCCAGCGCGGCGTTGCCACGATCGCTTACGAACACGTCCGGTTGTGGCTGCGCATACTGATTTGCTGCATTAGGATACATCATTTGAGCTGCTGGTTGTTGAGAACTCTGCATCGGCGGCATTTGCTGTTGAAAACTTTGAGGCCACTGTTGGTAAGGCTGCGGAGGCATCTGCTGGGCCCAGGGGTTGTACTGCTGCTGCGGCATCTGCTGGTACGGCTGCTGATATCCCTGCTGGTACTGTTGCGGGAACTGCTGGCCATACCCCAGTGGCGGCATCTGCTGATATGGATATCCCTGTTGGTACGGCTGATAGCCCATTTGCTGGCCACCCGGTGCTCCCGTCGCCTGCTGCATTGCTGCTGCATCCTGATCCGCCAGCGGCATGGTCTCTGGCATGTTTGGCGGCATCGACATCGATGTCGCCTGGGGCTCTTGTGTAGGAAGCATTCCGGGCTGCTGCATCTGTCCCACGGGGGGCTGCATCTGCTGCGTTGCCATGGGCTGCTGCGCAAAAGCTCCCGGCAGGGGATATGTGGGGTGCTCCGTCTCGGGCCGCACGGCAGCACCGCGTCCGCCGGCACGCTCGATTTCCTGCACGCGTTTAGGGTTCAGGCTTACCGTAACCACGGTGCCGTTGCCCATGTTGTCCTCGATGGATACGGCACCGCCGGCGTTTTCCAAATACTCCTGCACCATGGGAAACCCTGCTCCGGTTCCACGGATATAGCGCTTCATCTTGCTGTTTGCACTGGTAACGCCAAAGTCGAAAGCGCGCTCCTTATCGTCGATGCCGGGTCCTTGATCGGCAAAGCGGATGGTGTCTCCGCCGTCCAGAATCGAGATGATGGGCTCGGCAAAGTGCGCGTGGATAAAGTTTTCGACAATCTCGCGGATGACCATGAGCGAGATATGGCCGCCTTGTTCTTTCATGCACTGGTAGACGGTGTTGGTCGTCTCTTCCAAATACGTGCGGACATCTTGCGGATCAATGACGATCACACGCGGTGTCGACAACATGTCGTCATAGACGGCGATGCGCGCAGCGTACATGGCTTTCGGCCCCTGCGTGGTCGTCTGTTCACCTTCGTCACGCTCTTCGCGCACGCCGGTGATGTGCTCGTTGTCGGGTGCCGGGTCTCCGGAATCGACCATGGTGTAAAAGTCGTCAGACATGCCACTCGCAATCTTCCAAAAGGTTTCGAACAAATAGTAGCTCACCGTGCAATGTTTCTCATCTTTCGACAACTTTTCAAAACCTGTTGAAAACTTTGGAAAACGGACGAAAAGTTCTCAACATTGCCAACATGACCTGTTGAAAACTCGATGAAATATCGTGAAAAGTTGCCATACACCGCTAAATCGAGCTCGGCTTATGGGGGAACCGTGTGAACTGCGCAACCTTTTACCTTTGATTTCTTGACATTTGAACATTGATTTCCCTACAATCTTCAAGCTCACGTGTCTATATCTGCGTCCGCGCCCCCGCGGACACTCGAAATGCAGCAGGAGGAACTTAAGATGAAGCGTACGTATCAGCCTAATAAGCGTAAGCGTGCCAAGACCCATGGCTTCCGTGCCCGTATGGCCACTAAGGGTGGTCGTGCCGTGCTCGCCCGTCGTCGCGCCAAGGGCCGCAAGCGTCTCACTGTCTAGCAGCGATACACACATCTCGCATGAAGACTATTAAGTCTCGGCAAGATTTCGAGCATGTGTTCAGTCAGGGGCGTCGTTTCAATCACCCTCTGATTCGAATGACCATATGTGAATCGGTTGGCGAAGGCGACTCCGGAAGGGTCGCCTTCGTTGGTGCTAAACGGCTCGGTTGTGCTGTCGTGCGCAACCGTTCTAAGCGTGTGATGCGCGAGGCCGCCCGCAGCTGTGGATTTCCCGTTGCGGGTTATGACATCATCTTGTTCGCAACTCCCAAGACGAGGGTTTCCTCGCCGCAGGAGATGGACAAGGCGTTGCGTTCGCTTATGAAACGCGCCGGCGTTGCCGGGGAGGAGCGATGAGCAATCACGTTTTGCGACGTGTTGCCATCGCTCCTATTCGCATATATCAACAGGTTATTTCGCCCTTATTGCCTGACGCCTGCATTTATTACCCAACGTGCTCGCAATACGCCATCCAGGCGATTGAGAAGTACGGTGTTTTGAGAGGCTGCTGGCTTGCCGTGAGGCGCATCGCTCGCTGCAATCCCCTGCACGTCGGCGGTTATGACCCTGTGCCCTAGCGGGCACTCGCTATCGGAGGAAAACTTACATGTGGGATTGGATCGTTAACATCCTTTTCGAGCTGCTCAAGCTCATCCAGACCTTTGCGGTCGACTGGGGCCTGTCCATCATCATCCTGGTGGTCATCATCCGTCTGCTGCTGACGCCGCTCATGCTCAAGTCGACCAAGTCGACGGCTCGCATGCAGGTGCTGCAGCCCAAGATGCTCGAGATCCAGGAGCGCTATGCCGACGATCCTCAGCGTCAGGCCGAGGAGATGCAGAAGTTCTACAGCGAGAACAAGTTCAATCCGCTGTCCGGCTGCCTGCCGCTTCTGATTCAGATGCCTATCCTGTTTGCCCTGTTTACGCTGCTTCGTAACCTGCCGCAGTACTTTAACGAGGGCACGTTCTCGTTCTTCAACATCCTGCCCGACCTGACCACCACGCCGAGCGCTTCCTTTGCCGATGGCTTTATGGTTGCACTGCCTGCGCTGGTCTGCCTGATCCTGTTCGCCGTTCTGACCCTGATTCCGCAGCTCTACATGTCGCGCAACCAGACCGGCCAGCAGGCCCAGAGCATGCGTATGATGGCCGTCGTCATGACGGTCATGATGCTTTGGATGGGCTGGAGCCTTCCCGTTGGTGTTCTGCTGTACTACGACGTCTCGTCTGCTTGGCAGGTTATCCAGCAGATTTTTGTGACGCAGAAGGTCATCGACAAGGCGAAGGCCGATGAGGAGGAGCGTCTTAAGAACGCTCCACTGCAGGTTGAGGTCACTCGTCGCGAGAAGAAGCCGCGCCCGCACAAGAAGAAGTAGTGGGATATCAATCTTATTTAGGTACCTAACTTTTGGAGTACGTTATGTCTGAAGAGATCATCGAGGATACGCTTGAGGAGGTTGCCCCGCAGGTCGCGGGCGATTATCCCGAGATTGCACAGCGCTACAAGGCTGGTGAAGAGCTGACCGATGAGGAGCTCGACACCATTGCCGATGTTGCGATTTCCATTCTGCGTTCCATCCTTTCGCACTTCGATGCCGCCAACTCTCCTATCGATGAGTATGAGGGCGACGAGGGTGAGCTGATTTTGGATGTTACTGCTCCCGACCTTGCTGTTCTCATTGGCCGTCATGGTCGCACCCTTGATGCTCTTCAGGTTATGTTCTCTTTGCTGGTGAGCCGCAAACTTGGCTTTAGGTATCCGGTTGTAGTGGACGTCGAGGGATACAAGAGCCGCCGTCAGGACAAGGTTGCCTCCATGGCTCAGTCTGCTGCCGAGCGTGCCATTCGCACTCATAAGAGTGTTTCGCTTCCGCCCATGAATGCCTACGAGCGCCGACTGGTTCACATTGCGCTTCGTGGCAATGATGCCGTCGATACTCATTCTGAGGGTTCTGACCCTGATCGCCATGTGGTGATTGTTGCTCGATAATCTACTCGAGCTTATGCTAAGGGGACGTGGTTTCCACGTCCCCTTTTTTTGTCAAAAGTTCTCGATACACTGATTTTTGTCAGAAAGGAGCTTTCGTTGTTAGTACTTACTGATCAGCAGGCTGACGAGATGTTGAGTCGTCTAGCTTTCTATTGCAAAGAATATTCCTTGAGCGTAACTGATGCTGAGCTGAGGAAATGTATTCAGCATTTGGATTTGGTTCTAGAAACAAATAAGACAACCAATCTCACCCGTATTCTCAACGTAGAAGATGCTGCAGTACTTCATATCCTCGACTCACTTGTTTTACTCCCCTATATCAATAAGGCTCCTGAGGGAGCTTTGCTCGATATGGGTACAGGTGCTGGCTTCCCTGGTATTCCGTTAACCATAGCCACGCATCGTAAAGCTACTTATATTGACTCTGTTGGCAAGAAGGTTGACGCTGTCAATTCTTTTGTCCATGCACTTGGATTGAAACATGCTCATGCCGTTCATGATCGTCTTGAAGAATATGCTCGAAGCCATAAGAAGCAGTTCTCTGTCGTAACCGCCCGCGCGCTGGCCCCTCTACCGATTCTTGTTGAGTATGCAGCTCCGTTCCTCAAGGATGGAGGTCTATTTGTTATCACCAAGGGCAATCCTTCGGATGATGAGCTTGCTTCCGGCATGTCAGCAGCTAAGATTTGCGGCTTCACTTTGCTTCTGAATGACGCAATCGATTTGCCTGAGGGCTTGGGCCACCGGGAGTTCATTGTTCTTAAGAAGAGTCATCCAGCATCTGTTTCATTACCTCGTGCAAATGGCATGGCAAAGAAGAATCCGCTTGCCTAGATGTTTCACGTGAAACATAATGGATACTAACAACTTGCAGTGTTTCATGTGAAACATGGCGGTTGATATCGAATCGGAATGTTTCACGTGAAACATCCTCCGTTTGACAGCTTTAATACACACCAGGAGGGACCGTGGGATTTCGCGACGTTAAGCGTTCTAAGAGCGCAAAAGACACGCGTATCATTGCAATCATCAATCAAAAAGGCGGCGTCGGTAAGTCAACGACGGCTGTAAACCTTGCAGCAGCACTGGGTGAGCAGGGTCGGAAGACGCTGATTGTCGATTTTGATCCACAGGGAAACAGCACCAGTGGATTCGGAATTGAAAAAGAAGAACTTGATCACTGCATCTATGATGCATTGTTGAATGATATGCCGGCAGAATCGCTTGTTCTTGATACAAATTGCAAAAAGGTATTCGTAATTCCGGCTACAATTCAGCTTGCAGGCGCCGAAATTGAGCTTGTAAGCGCAATTGCTCGTGAAACCCGCCTCAAAGATTTGCTTGAGCCAATTCAGGACGAGTTCGATTTCATTTTCATTGACTGTCCTCCTTCGCTCGGCCTGCTTACTATCAACGCCTTGACCGCAGCAGACAGCGTCTTGATTCCGATCCAGTGCGAATATTACGCACTCGAGGGAGTTACAAAGCTGCTTGAGTCAATGAAGATGGTCAAATCACGTCTGAACAAGGGCTTAGACACCTATGGAGTGCTTATGACCATGTATGACTCGCGTACTTCTCTGTCGAATCAGGTTGTAGAGGAGGTTCAATCGTACTTTGGTGATAAGGCGTTTAAGACGCTGATTCCCCGTACGGTTAAAATCTCCGAAGCTCCGTCTTTTGGAGAACCGGTAATTACCTATGCACCTCAAAATAAGGGTGCAAAAGCGTATATGAACCTTGCAAAAGAGGTGATCAAGCGTGCCTAGTGCAAAGAAACGTGGCGGATTGGGACGTGGACTCAATGCTTTGGTCTCAGAGGCCGAGTATGAGACCGGTGGTTCGGCTGCATCGGCTTCAAATGTCGCATCTGAAACAAAGCTACCTATTGAGGATATTGTTCCCAACCCTAATCAGCCGCGAATTCACTTTAACGAAACTGAACTTCGCGAGTTGAGCGAGTCAATCCAAGAACATGGCGTTTTGCAGCCGCTATTGGTTCGGAAGCATGGAAACGGCTACGAGATCATCGCTGGCGAGCGTCGTTACCAAGCGTCAAAGCTTGCTGGTCTTGATGAACTGCCTGTCATCATTAAAGACGTTAATGATGAAGAGATGCTGGCTCTTGCTCTTATCGAAAATCTTCAGCGTTCTGATCTGAATCCCGTCGAAGAGGCTAAGGGCTATCGACAGCTCATCGATGCCAGCGGTATGACCCAGGAGGCATTGTCGAAGGCGGTAAGCAAGTCACGCTCTGCAATTACAAACTCACTGCGTCTTCTCGATCTCCCCGAGGTAGTTCAGCAGATGATTTTTGAGGGCAAACTTACTGCTGGTCATGCACGTGCGATTCTTGCAGTTCCCTATGAGGACGCGCGTATTCGACTTGCAGAGAAGGTTGTTGCGGAGGGCCTTTCCGTAAGAGCGACAGAAAATCTTGCTCCGCTGTTTTCTGCCGGAGAAACACCTAAGACGCCTAGGCCTGCAACGCCTCAGTCTTTTAAAAAGGCTGCCCGTGTGCTTCGTCAGGTATTTAATACCAACGTGCGTGTGAAGAGCTCGCGTGGAAAGAATAAGATTGAGATTGAGTTTAAAGACGAGGAAGAGCTCTCTCGTATTCTTGGCGAAATGATTCAGTTTGATCAAGGAGGCCAAGATGAGGAATAAGATTTTAACAGCGATTGCATTGGCGACGACTATCGCGGCTGGTGCCTTTGCTGGATATAAGATTGCGACAGACGATGAACTTAGAGGTCGTTTGCTTCGTGGCGCGCAAGATATCGTCGATACTTCCAAAAAGAAAATGGATGTTATGACAGAAGATGTTGCCATGCGTACTGCTCAGGTAACGAAGAATCCCAAGATTAATCAAGGTTGGGTTATCAACCAATGGGAAAATGTAGGCTATTAGGTACCTAACAATTACTCAGCATATTTTGAGGGGTCCTTGTCTGATTCATGAGACAAGGACCCCTTATTTTGGCCGTAAAACATGGGACAGGTAGCAGCTGATTCAAAATTAAGGTCAATAAATGAAACGACCCCGGTTGCATATTCTGCAACCGGGGTCGTTCGATGTTTCACATGAAACGTTTTGGGGTGCGACTCCCCTATGCGTTCTTCTGAACTTTGAAGCGCTGCTTCAGCTGTCCGCAAGCGGCGTCAATATCGTTACCACGGGAGTTACGAATCGTGGTCTCGATGCCACGGGACTCAAGACGACGCTGAAGATCCTCAACCTTATGCATCGGCGACGGCTTGAGCGGGCTACCCTCGATGTCGTTAAGCTGAATGAGGTTAACGTGGCACAGCGTTCCCTCGCAGAAGTCGCAGAGTGCCTGCATCTCGGGATTCGTATCGTTGACGCCTTCGATCATGGCATACTCATAGGTCGGACGGCGGCCAGTCTTCTCGGTGTAGAGCTGAAGCGCTTCGTGAAGGCGAAGCAGCGTGTACTTCTTAACACCGGGCATGAGCTTATTGCGCGTCGACTGGATGGCGGAATGCAGTGAAACAGCAAGCGTGAACTGCTCGGGGATGTCGGCAAATTTGCGAATACCGGGAATAACGCCACTGGTAGAGACGGTGAGGTGACGAGCGCCGATACCGATGCCATCGGGGTCGTTGAGGATTCGCAGCGCCTTGAGAACCTCGTCGTAGTTGGCAAACGGCTCGCCCTGGCCCATGAAGACAACGCTCGTGGCGCGCTCGCCAAAGTCGTTGGATACATGAAGTATCTGGTCGACGATCTCTTGAGCGGTCAGAGAGCGCTTGAGGCCGTTGAGACCGGTAGCGCAAAAGGCACAGCCCATGCCGCAGCCTGCCTGGGTGGAAACGCAGACGGAAAGCTTGTTACGACGGGGCATGCCGACAGTCTCGACGGAAACGCCGTCGTGGTATTCGAGCAGATACTTGCGCGAGCCATCTTTGGAAACCTGCTTGGTGAGTTCAGTGGGCGTGTCAAAGGCAAAAGCCTCTTTAAGCTGCTCGCGGAAAGCCTTGGGAAGGTTGGTCATATCGTCAAACGAACAAACGTTCTTCTCGAAGACCCATTCAATGAGCTGCTTCGCGCGGAACGCGGGCTGGCCAAGTTCGGCCACGAGCTCGCGAATATCGTTTTGGCTCAAGTCGCGAATGTCCTGAGATTTAGTCCTGGGATTCATGGAAGCCTTTCGATTTTGGGGAAACGTAGAGGGTATCGCTACAATATGGTATCAGCTGCAGAAATTATAGAGGAGGAGTCTGCCCATGCCGGGTAAAAGCCTAGAGAACATGCACGTAGCGGTCTTGGCGGGCGGTCATTCCGCTGAGCGCGAGATCTCGCTCAATTCGGGAAAGAACGTTGTGGTGGCACTGAAGGAAGCCGGCTACACCTCGGTGGAGCTGCTCGATACGGCCGCTGATGACTTTATGGTAACCATGGCGACCGGCGGCTTTGACGTGGCGTTTATCGCCATGCACGGTGCCGGCGGCGAGGATGGTGCCATGCAGGGCGCCATGGAGACCCTGGGTATCCCCTACACGGCCTCGGGCGTGCTTGCTAGCGCCTGCGGTGCCGACAAAGAGGTCTCTAAGCTCCTGTACGCCAAGGCGGGCATTCCCATTGCCCCCGGCCTTGCGCTCGAGGTGGGCGATGAAGTCGATATCGATCATATCGTCGAGGTTTGTGGCGAGCGCAGCTTTGTGAAGCCGGCCGTCAACGGTTCCAGCTATGGCATTTCCCTGGTCCATGAGCCCTCCGAGCTGCCCGCGGCAATTGCCAAGGCGTTTGAGTACGGCGACAAAGTGCTGGTCGAGAAGTGCATCGAGGGTACCGAGATCACCGTCGGCGTGTACGGCGAGGACGACGTGCGCGCCCTGCCGATTGTCGAGATTCGCAAGCCCGAGGACTGTGAGTTCTACGATCTGGACGTGAAGTATGTCGACCCTACGGACATCCATCGTATTCCGGCGCAGATTTCACCCGAGAATTACGCTCGCGCTCAGGAGCTTGCCTGTGCTGCTCACAAGGCCCTCGGTTGCCTGGGCATCTCGCGCAGCGATTTTATCGTGAGCGAGGACGGCCCCGTCATCCTCGAGACCAACACCATTCCCGGCATGACCGATACGTCGCTGTATCCGGATGAGATTCGCCACACAGACGATATGACGTTCCCGCAGGTCTGTGACAGCCTGATCCGTATGGGCCTTCGTCGAGCGGGCATTGCATGCTAATCGAGGACGCGGTTTCGTCAGGAACGCCGCAGTTTGTCATCGACTCCTATGCCACGCTTGCCGAGCGCGCCAAAACGCAGTCCTTCGGCCTTATCGAGGAAGATGTGATCGTCCTCGATACCGAGACCACGGGTCTTTCGGTGCAGGACAATGAGCTGATCGAGATCTCGGCGGCCCGCCTTTCGGGCCGCGAGGTCGTCGACCGCTTCGATACCTTCGTGCATCCCAAGCAACTGATTCCCGCCGAGATTACCGAGCTCACGAGCATTACAAATGCCGATGTGGCGGATGCCCCGTCGGCCGTTGAGGCCGTCGCCGCTCTCGCCGATTTTGTCGGTGGTTGCCCGGTGATCGCACATAACGCCACGTTCGACCGCTCGTTTATCGAGTCGGTCAAAGGCGGCGTCAACGTGAGCGATATCTGGATCGATTCGCTGGCGCTGTCGCGCATCGCGCTTCCGCGCCTGGCCTCGCACAAGCTGTCTTTTATGGCCGATCTGTTTGGCTGTGACTCGGTATCACACCGTGCCAATGCCGACGTCGACGCCCTGTATGGCGTATGGCGCGTGTTGCTCGTGGCGCTCACCGACTTGCCTCAGGGCCTCATGGCGCGCCTAGCCGACATGCATCCGGATGTGCCTTGGTCCTATCGTCCTATCTTCTCATTCTTGGCAGGGCAGAACCCTGGTTCTATCTTCTCTCTCAGCGCCGCTCGTGCTGACGTTCTCAAGGCCGATCGCGCCGACGATCGGGTGGACGCCGACGAACTGCCGGTCCTCAAGATGCCGAGTCGTGAGGAGATTGAGGCAGACTATGCGCCAGGTGGCCTGGTCAATCGCATGTATCCCACCTACGAGCCGCGTGATGAGCAGATCGCGATGGCGCTCGAGGTCCGCGATGCGCTGGTCACGGGCACCCATCGTGTAATTGAGGCGGGCACGGGCGTCGGCAAATCGATGGCCTATCTGGTGCCTTTTGCCGAGGCAGCGCGCCGTAACAACATCACGGTTGGTATTGCGACCAAATCGAACAATCTTGCCGACCAGCTCATGTACCATGAGCTGCCAAAACTTGCCGAGCAACTGGACGGTGGTCTGTCATTTTGCGCTCTCAAGGGCTATGACCACTATCCGTGCCTGCGCAAGCTTGAGCGCATGAGCCGAGGCCAGGTCGAGATTACCACCAAGCGCGATCCGGCGGACACGCTCACGGCGGTCGCGGTCATTATGGCGTACGTCTGCCAATCAGCCGATGGCGACCTCGACTCGCTCGGCATTCGGTGGCGCAGCGTCAACCGCCCCGACTTTACGACGGCCTCGCGCGAGTGTGCTCGTCGCCTCTGCCCGTTTTTCCCTGATAAATGTTTGGTCCACGGCGCTCGCCGTCGTGCGGCGCATGCCGATGTGGTGGTCACCAACCATTCCCTGCTGTTCCGCAATGTCGCGGCCGAGGGCAGGATTTTACCTCCGATTCGTCATTGGGTAATCGACGAGGCCCATTCCATCGAGCGCGAGGCGCGCCGTCAGTGGGCGCGCGTGGTGTCGGCGGATGAATCGCGCGTTCTGTTTGAGCGCCTGGGTGGCTCGAGCGCCGGCGCGCTAAGCCAGGTTTCCCGTGATTTGGCAACCTCCGAGGGCTCTACGCTCTATCTGGGCCTTACTGCCAAGGCGACGTCGACGGTTGCGCGCGCGAGCATGGCAATCGCCGACGTGTTCGATGGCGTTCGCGAGCTCGGCCGCCGTGCGCGTGGGGGTTATGACAATGCCAATCTATGGATTGGCCCCGAGCTGCGCGAATCTGACGATTGGCATGATTTCTTACAGTCGGCCTACGCTGCCATCGACGCATTGGAACAAGCTGACAAGAGCGTCGACGCGCTGGTGCAAGCCGTCGCCGCCGACAAGCCCGAGGTTGTTGTCGACCTGGGTGATATCTCGCGCCGCCTGCACGAGTTGGCCGAGAACCTCAAACTCATCATTGATGGCACCGATGAACACTACGTGTATTCGCTGCAGGTCAATCGCAGGCTGCGTGCCGGCGGAGAGTCGATGACCGCAGAGCGCATCGACATTGGCGAGGCCTTGGCAACCGAATGGCTGCCCGAGGTTCACACGGCTATCTTTGCCTCGGCGACCATGACGGTGTCCAAAAGCTTTGAACACTTTAACCACGCGGTCGGCCTCGATCGCATCGGTGCTTCAACATCCTCATCGCTGCACTTGGACTCGAGCTACGACTTCGATTCGAACATGGCTGTAGTCGTTGCGGGTGATATCCCCGATCCGCGCGATCGCGAGAGCTATCTTACGGCGCTCGAGCGCGTGCTGGTCGACGCCCATCTTGCCATGGGCGGATCGGTGCTCACACTGTTCACCAATCGGCGCGACATGGAAGACCTGTACGCCCGCGTTGAGCCCAAGATGGCCCGTGCGGGTCTGGAGCTCAACTGCCAGCAACGCAACTCATCTCCTCGTCGCCTGCGCGACCGGTTTATCAACGAGCCGACCTCGTCGCTTTTTGCGCTTAAGGCCTTCTGGGAGGGGTTTGACGCCAGGGGCGAGACGCTGCGTTGCGTCATCATTCCCAAGCTGCCGTTCTCGAGCCCCACGGACCCGCTCTCGTGCGAGCGCAACCTGCGCGAAGACCGCGCTTGGGCGCGCTATTCGCTGCCCGAGGCGGTGCTCGAGGTTAAGCAGGCGGCCGGCCGCCTTATCCGCTCGTCGACCGATTGCGGCGTGCTGATTCTGGCCGACCCGCGCCTGGTGACGAAGGGCTACGGAAAGAAGTTCTTAACGTCGCTGCCCACGAGCTCCTACCAGCGCATCGAATCGGCGCAGATCGGTCACTATCTGCAACTGTGGCGCGCACGCCACGAGCGGCGGCGCTAAAGCGGACAGACGAGGGTTTTTGCCATATCGCACAGGCGCTTTGACAGGGCGGGGTCATCCAAGATGCGGATGGCTCCGCCCGCTGCGATTACCTGGCTCAGTAGCCAACGCTCGGAGCCGTAATGCACGGTTACCGTTGCCATGTCTGCCCCGCTGCGCTCGATTAGGGTGATGCCGGCCCAGTCCAGATGCTCCGCCATATCGAATGGCATCAAGAGCTTTGCGCTACGCTGCGTCCGGGCAAGGGAATCGTGGAGGGATGCAACGTCCGGTGCGTGAGGCACGACGGAGTCTTCCGTCAAGGCGAGTCCCTCGATTTTATCCATGCGATAGGTGCGCTGCTCATCGACTGTGATGTCCCAGGCAATCAAGTATGTTTGGTCGCCGTTTGCCGTAATGCGCAAGGGGTCGACCAGACGCTCGCGTGGCCGTGCATCGTCCGTCGAGCGATACGAGATGCGACAGCGAACGCCGTCCTGAATGGCGCAGCTCAGCTGCTGCCAGTGCGACCCGTGGTTGACGGTGTCAAAGACGCGTTGGTTATAGCCGAGCTCTTCGGGCAGAAGGGCATGTCGAATCCGAGCTGCCGTCTGCGGCTCGATCCCCAACGATTCAAGTTCATGGTTGAGCACAGCGCCCTCGGCGGCACTCAGGCGCAATGGTAGCACGCGCCCGGCGTCACCAGTGAGGGCCACGCGCTCGCCGCGGCATTCGCAGATGATGCGCGCGCCCGATTCTCGGTCCGCGAGCGTCGAGACGATCTCGAGAATCTCGTCGAGCGACGCCCCCGTGATGTCAAGGCGGCTGCAAATCTCGGTTCGTGTCATGCCGCTCTCGCCGGCGGCGTAGAGGGCCTCCATGATGTCGATGGCGCGCGAGAGTCTCTGCTCGCTGGTGAGTTTACGCACGGGCATGCTCGTGCACCGTCCTTTCAATGAGGTGGTTCCACGCCTGCTTGAGCGATTTGGGGGCCATGGGCCTCATGCCGTCCATGGCGTGGGCCATGCAAAATGAGGCGGCGGCTTCAAGGTCGCGCACGTCAACGGTCCAGGTCCATCCCGCATCGGTGTGTGCGAGCTCACCTCGCCCGCGCGTGAGGCCGTTGATCATATCGATCTGCGTCTGAGGGACGAACGAGAACGTGGCTGCAACGGGCGGTCGGTCGGCAAAATCGAATTCAAAGAACAGATAGTCGTTGAGATTGAAGTCCGCAGGGATGGCGTAGGCCTTCGAAGGACGCCAAGCGCGAACGATACGGTCGCAGCGGAATGTCCTGATGTCGTCGGTGACATTGTCGAGGCCGCAGAAGTACGCCACGCCCTCGCGCTCGAACATGCCGTAGACGCAGACGGTACGTTCTTTCTGCTCGCCGCGTCCGTTCTGATATAAAAATCGCAGCGCGCATCGCTCGGCAAAGGCGCTCCATACCGCATCGACGGTGGGAGAGCGGCGGATCGGTACTTCGTCCACCGCCGACATGCCGGTGAGGTAGGCAATCTTGGAGCGAATATCGGCAAGCGGCGCGGAAAAGGTGGATGAGCCGGCCGCTAGCGTCTGGTCGATGGCGTTGAGCAGGATATCGGCGTCGTCTGCGGTGATGAGGCCGCCTGCAGCAAACGTGTGCTCGCGGTCGATTGTCCACGAGCTTTCCTCGGTCTCCTGCGCACCGGCGGGGCGAACCTCCTTGATTAAGATGCCACGCTCGAGCAGTTTGTCACGATCGCGCCGAAACTTGCGCTTATCCGAGTCGATGTTGCCCGAGCCATATCCCAGGTCAGAATCCAAGACGATCTGCTCGGTCGTCAGCGGTTCGGGGGAGCTGTTGAGCACAAAGAAAAGATTGAGGATGCGCTGAGCCGTTTTATCGAAACCGGGCTCCGAACTTCCCTTTTTAATTGTCGCGGTCGCGTCGCTTGCCGTCATAGAGTCCTCGCGTGAGAAGGTGGTTTGCTGCCATGATTTTAGTCCGATATGGAGATTAGGCTATATCCTTGTCCGCTCGGGGCGTTAAGATGGCCCGAATTCGGTCGTTTGCGCTCGCTCGGGGTATACTTTCGACTATATACGGTTCTAATGTGCATGCATTGGGCCTATTTGTCGGATTATGGATGTGGAGCGCACATGGCGAACACCCAGAACTATATTAACCACCTGCTGCAGAACACCGGCATTACGCCGGCATGCAGCGAAGAAGAGCGCTTGGCTGCCGAGGATATCGCTCAGATCTTCCGCAACCACGGCTTTGATCCCGAGGTTCAGGAGTTCAATGCCCCGGCGCCCGGTAGGTTGGCATTTGCCGTTACCGGTATTCTTGCGTTTGCCGGCGCCCTGCTGATGGGCATCGGCGGCGGTATCGGCTTGGTCGGCACCTTGCTGGCCATTGTCGGCGCCGTTCTTTACGTGCTCGAACGCACGGGCCACCCCGTGGTTTCGCGCCTGGGCAAGACGGGCGTGAGCCAAAATGTCATCGCCTACCACAAGGCCTCGGGTCCGCTCGCGTCTCCGCGCAACCGCCCGGTGGTCGTTGTCGCACACTACGACTCTCCCCGTGCTGAGCTGCTCGCCCGCGAGCCCTATGCTTCGTATCGTGCGCTCATCGCCAAGCTGTTGCCCGTTGCCACGGTTGCCCCTGCTGCCGTTGCCATCCTGCGTATCCTGCCGCTCCCCGGCGCGCTCAAGGTTCTGCTGTGGATTGTCGCGATCCTCGCTTCCCTCGTTGCACTTGTCAACGCGGCAAGCATCATCTCTAACCGCCACATTCTTCCCTATACGTCCGGCGCGGTGTGCAACAAGTCTTCTGTCGCCGCTATGCTCGGCGTTATGGACAACGTTGCTCCCTTCCAGGGCGAAAACGAGTTTCCCGACGATGTTCCGTTCGATACCTATTTTGGGGAGCAGAAACGTCGTGCCGAGGAAATGGCGCGCGCAGCGGCGGAGTATGCCGCGGCCCAGCAGCAAAACGACTACGGCAACACTATCGAGTATGAAGAGCCTACCTACGCCGAGGACGAGTTCGGTCAGCCGATTGCTCCCGACGCTCAAACCGAGCCCGAACAGGGCGAGGCTTTCGACGAGCAGATCGAGGGCTTTGAGGGTGCGTCTGCCGACGAGACGCTGATTGGCGCCATCGTGCCCGAGGACCAGAATCAGGCTGTCCAGGCCGAAGAGCCCAATGACGAGGTTCCCGCCGCCGAGCCGGCGGAGGAGCCTGCCGCGGCCGAGCCCAAGCTCTATCGCAATGCCGTCGGCAACATCCGCTTTGGTTCGGATGCCATCCGTGCGCTCGGAATGCTTCCCGAGTCCTGCACGCTCGATTACGAGGAGGGCGAGGAGCCGACGTTTGAGCCCGAGCCTGCCCCTGTCGTCACCGTGGATGATGAGTCTGCCGCGGTTACCGCTGCCGTTGCCGAGCCCGAGGCGGTGTCCGCGATTGATCCCGCGGCAGGACTGGACATTTTGGCTCCCGCCGCGCCGGCGCAAGACGTTGCGGACGAGTCTGACGACGATTACGTTGAACAGCCGAGGCGCGTGTCTTACGAGAGCGATACTGATTTCTCGGCCGAGATTCCCGCGGCAACGCCCCATGCCGATATTGCATCCGCGTTCTCTTCGATTGGCGCCAGCGCTTCCAGCTTCTTTAAGGGCGCGCTTGCAAAGGGCAAGAAATTTGTCGACGATTTCGAGGAGAAGCGCGCTGCCGCACGCGAGGCTGCCGAGCAGGAGGCTATCGCTCAGCAGCAGGCAGCCGAGGCGGCACGTGAGCTCGCGGCGCAAGAGTTCGAGCAGAACGAGGCTATGCAGTCCGTGCCCGTCGACGCCGCCGAAGCTACAACGTCCTTTGAGTCCCAGCAACTGGCGTCCGCGGATGTTGTTGAGGCGACGACGTCTTTCGAGGCCCAGCAGCACGTCGATAGCACCATGTCGTTTGATGCCGCGCAGTTCGATTCCACGATAACGTTTGAAAAGCAAGGCACCGCGATTGCCGAGCCCCTTCCTGCTTCCGATGAGCAGGACGACGCGGCAAACGATGACGAGCCCATTGATGCTGCCGAAATTCAGGATGCTGCCGAGGACGAGCCCGTCGAGGCCAACTCTGACGAAGAGCAGTACGCGGCAGCCGAGCAAGATGATTCGACCGAGGTCGAGCAGGAGGAAGTATCTGCGGTTTCCGAGACTCCCGAGACGGATGAGTCGAGGCCTTACTCCACGCAGATTTTCACCATGCCGACCCCGAGCGGTTCCGGTGCCACGGTTGCCGATGTTGCTCCCACCCAGGACGAAACAGTCGATTCCCTTATGGCCCAGATTTCCTCCCAGGCATCGCCGCGTCCGCAGATGAATGTTCCCGATCCGGCGTCGGCACCGTCGCCTGCACCTTCCTCGTCTCCGCTGGCTTCGGTCCCCGATCCGTCGCTGCCGTCTATGAAGCAGGCAAACGTTGCGTCTCGCACGTCGCTGTTCGACCTTCCCGATCCCTCTGCCCAGGTCAACGACCCCTTTGCTACTGCCCAGGGTCCCGAACCCACATCGGCACCCGTTGCGCCTCCTATGCCCGTTGCGTCGGGCGCGCAGCCGATCGAGACCATTTCGGCTCCCGCCCCGGCGGCACCCAAGTCTCGTAAGCGCGGCCTGGGTGGCCTGTTCGGTCGTAAAAAGAAAAACGAGCAGGATAGCATGAGCGACTGGCTGGGCGTCGAAGACGATTACGATGCCAAGAAGTCCGGTCGCGGTATCGGTTCGTGGGATAACTTCGAGGACGATAACGATGGCTGGAAGGGCGGCGCTACGTCTTCCGACGGCGCTTCTTCCGAAGATATGCTCTCGGCTGTCGCCTCTATGGGCGATGATGAGCTGCTCGGTCACGATATCTGGTTCGTGGCAACGGGCGCCTCGGATTGTGATGGCGCCGGTATGAAGGCCTTCTTGGCTTCGCATCGCGACAAGCTCCGCGGCGTATTCTTTATCAATCTTGAATCCGTCGGCGCCGGTAGGCTTTCGGTTGTGACGGTCGAGGGCGAACAACAGCTGCTCAAGGGCGATCGCCGCATCATGAACCTGGTCAGCAAGGTTTGCAAGTCGTTCCATGTCGATTGTGGCGCGCTCGAGATGCCCTATGCCAAGACCGATGCCTATGCCGCGCTCGAGGCGAGCCGCCGAGCCCTCACCATCGCCGGCGTGGACGGCACGCGTCTGGCTTGCGCTCGTACCGAGGACGACCTGCCCCACAATGTCAATCCGACGAACATTGCCACGGTATCCGAGGTCGTGACCGAGGTTATCCGCCGTTCGTAGACGGAGCTCTAAGGAGTCAACGTGTTTTCGTATATTAAGCGCCATTGGCCTGTCTACGTGATTTTGACCTTGATTGCCATTGCGTTAGGATTTGGGGCTGCCTACATCGTGGGTGCAAAGGGCTCGACCCCCGCCTCCGCAATCAGCGAAGAGGTGGAGCAAGAACAGAGTACGGGTGCCGATGGGATTCCTGAGTCCGAGCAGGCAATCGTTGATGGTGGATCTTCGTCTGCAGAGTAGATACGGCGATTTACATGAATGATTGAAAGCGGGCGAGCCAGGGGACTGGCTC
>CABUUB010000035.1 GCA_902494625.1 uncultured Collinsella sp. | reverse complement strand
CCGCCCAGGCTGCCGCCGGTGCCGCCGTGCCCACCATCTCGCGCGGACGTGTGACCTTTGTCGATGCCGCCTTGCCGCAGGGCGTGGTGGTGCCCGATGCCAACCTAGCCGTGTTCTCGATCGCCGACCTCAACGCCCGCATGGACGCCAACCGGGCCCGCAGCCGCCGCAAGGTTGACATTACGCAGATCACCTTCCCGTTTAAGCCGGGAGACTACGTGGTGCACGCCACCCACGGCATCGCGCTCTTTAGCGAGATCGCGCGCCAGGAAGTGGGCGGCAAGGAGCGCGACTACTTTTTGCTGGAATATGCCGACGGCGACAAGCTCTACGTGCCGCTCGAGCAGGTCGACCGCATCACACGCTATGTTGGCCCCGACGGCGACAAGCCGCGCCTGACCAGGCTCAATACCGCCGACTGGACGCGTGCCACCAACAAGGCGCGCAAGAACGCCAAAAAGCTGGCGTTTGATCTGGTCGACCTGTATACGCGCCGCTCGTCGATTACCGGTATCGCCTGCCCGCCCGACACGCCCGAGCAGATCGAGATGGAGGAGAGCTTCCCCTACGACGAGACGCGCGACCAGCTGGAGGCCATCGCCGACATCAAGGCCGACATGGAGGCGCCCAAGCCCATGGACCGCCTGCTGTGCGGCGACGTGGGCTTTGGCAAGACCGAGGTCGCCCTGCGCGCGGCCTTTAAGTGCGTGGACTCCGGTCGCCAGGTCATGGTGCTCTGCCCCACGACCATTCTGGCCCAGCAGCACTACGAGACCTTCTTTGAGCGCTTTGCCCCGTTTGGCCTCGAGGTCGAAGTGCTCAGCCGCTTCCGCACCCCGGCGCAGCAAAAGCGTGCGCTTAAGGCGTTTGCCGAGGGCGCGATTGATGTGCTCATCGGCACGCACCGCTTGCTTTCTGCCGACGTGAACCCCAAGAACCTGGGCATGGTGATCATCGACGAGGAGCAGCGCTTTGGTGTGCAGCACAAGGAGCAGCTCAAGAACCTGCGCGAGCAGATTGACGTGCTCACGCTTTCGGCAACGCCGATTCCGCGAACCATGCAGATGGCCACGAGCGGCGTGCGCGACATGAGCCTGATCACCACGCCGCCGACCGGGCGCCGCCCCGTGATCGTGCACGTGGGAGAGTACGATCCCGACGTGGTGAGCGCGGCGATTCGCCTGGAGGTGGGTCGCGGCGGCCAGGTGTACTACGTGTCCAACCGCGTCAAGACCATCGACGACGCCGTGGCGCGCGTGCACGAGGCCGCGCCCGAGGCGCGCGTGGGCGTGGCGCACGGCAAGATGAGCCCGCGCGAGGTCGAGGACGTGATGATCGAGTTTGCGACCAAAAAGATCGACGTGCTCATCGCCACGACCATCGTGGAGAGCGGCATCGACAACGCGACCGCCAACACGCTGATCATCGAGGATTCGCAGCGTCTGGGCCTGGCGCAGCTTTACCAGCTCAAGGGCCGTGTGGGTCGCTCTGCCACGCAGGCCTACGCGTACTTTATGTTCCCGGGCGAGCTGCCTCTCACCGAGGAGGCGACGGCGCGCCTGACCGCACTTTCCGAGTTTCAGGATCTGGGCAGCGGCATGCGCATCGCCATGCGCGACCTGGAGATCCGCGGTGCCGGCTCGCTTATGGGCGCCGAGCAGCACGGCAACCTGTCGAGCGTGGGCTTCGACCTGTTTACGCAGATGTTGGGCCAGGCCGTGGCCGAGGCGCGCGGCGATGACGACGCCGGCGTGGAGGCGGCGAGCGTGGGCATTAACCTGCCGGCTGACTACTTCTTGTCCGAGGAGTACATGCCGGCGGTGGACCAGCGCGTGCTCGTGTACCGCAAGCTCGCGGCGGCTGAGGACCTGGAGAGTATCGACGAGGTGCAGGAGGAGACCGAGGCTGCGCACGGTGAGCTGCCGTTGGCGGGACTCAACCTGTTCAATCGCGCACGCATCCGCATTCGCGGCGAGCGCCTGGGGCTCGAGAGCGTCACGCTCAGCGGCGGTCGCATCACGTTTTTGGGCGTCGACGTGCCTAAGAAGGTGGCCTTTGAGCTTAAGACCCGCTATGGCGCGGTGAACTTCCCCAAGAGCCGCAAGCTGTCGGTGCCCTACAAGGCGGGCGCCGGTGCGGGCAGCGGCCTGGGTCGCGGCCTCGACGCCAACGACGGCACCGGCCCCGTGGCCGCGGCGCTCATGCTGCTGCAACAGCTGGGCGCTAGTGATGATGACTAGCGAGTCGACGCTGCAAACACCCCATTTGGGCATTCTGGCTCCATCGAAAGGAAAGCATGTTCGGATACATCTATAAGAAAGATGCCGCCATTATCGCGGTTGTCCTGTGCCTTTGTCTGGGAGTGGGCAGTTTCTTCGATTATCAGATCTCGAGCGCGCTGTTCAATATCGGCAGCATGTACGGTCGCTTTATCGAGGCCGCCGGCGAGCTGCCGTTCGAGCTGACGGCGAGCGTTGCGGGCGTTATGCTCGTACGCGCGGTGCGTCCCGACTCCAGGGGGAGCAAATGGCTCGCCGTGCTCGGCATTCTCGTCAACGTTGGCCTGGCCGGCTACGAGATCGTCTCGTCCCTGAAGGTTGGCGGCAAACTCATCGCTGTTCAGTTGGTGCTGACATTTGTGCTGGTTATCGCCGCCAACCTTATCGTCTATCGCCTCACGCGCACGACCGAGCCCGACGAGCTTACGCGCTGGGCGTTGATGGTGCTTGCCGTGTGGGTCGCTCAGGCCATTATCCTCAACGTGATCGTCAAACCGCTGTGGTCGCGCCCACGCATGCGCGTGATCGAGGTCACGCCGGGGCTCAATTTTCAGCCGTGGTGGGTAATCGGTAACCCCGACAAGTGGAGCTATATCGCGGCCGGCGTAATCAAGGACGGCTTTAAGTCGTTCGCGAGCGGGCACACGGCGCATGCGGCGATCGGCCTTATGCTCGCCGGGCTTCCCGCGGCGGCCTTTAAGGGAAAACCGTCGCGCCGCCGCGTGGTCTTTTGGACGGCGGCTGTGGTCGCGGCGCTCGTCGCGTTTGGCCGTATCGTGATCGGGGCGCACTTTTTGAGTGACGTGAGCTGCGGCTTTGCCCTGGTGCTGGCGCTTGAGTGCCTTGCTGCGCGCATTGCCTATCCCAACGGCGTACAATAGCTCCGTTTGAATCATCTGGCCGATGCCCGGTAAGAGAGGATTGCCATGCTCGCGTTTAACAACGACTATTCCCACGGCGCACATCCGGCAGTGCTGCAGGCGCTCGTCGATACCAATATGGAGCCGCAGCCCGGCTATGGTACCGATACGCACACCGAGCGTGCCAAGCAGCTTATCCGCGAGGCCTGTCAGGCCCCCGATGCCGACGTGTTTTTTCTGGTGGGCGGCACGCAGGCCAACGCGACGGTGATCGACATGCTGCTCGCGCCGTACGAGGGCGTCGTTGCCGCCGAGACCGGCCATGTCGCCTGTCACGAGGCGGGCGCCATCGAGTTTGGCGGCCACAAGGTGCTCACCATCCCCGGCTACGAGGGCAAGATGCACGCCGAGGACCTCGAGAACTATATCCAGGTGTTCTACGAAAACGAGAGCTACGAGCACACGGTGTTCCCGGGCGCCGTGTACGTGAGTCTATCGACCGAGTACGGCACGCTGTACTCCAAGGCCGAGCTCGCGGCGATTCATGCGGTATGCCAGAAGCGCGAGATTCCGCTGTTTGTGGACGGTGCTCGCCTGGCCTATGCGCTGGCGGCCGATGAGTGCGACATTACCCTGCCCGAGCTGGCGCAGCTGTGCGACGTGTTCTACATCGGCGGCACCAAGTGCGGCGCGCTCTGCGGCGAGGCTGTGGTGTTCTGCGGCATGCACGCCCCGGCACATCCCATTCCGCGCATTAAGCAGCACGGCGCGCTGTTGGCCAAGGGCCGCCTGACGGGCGTGCAGTTTGAGGCACTCTTTACCGACGGCTTGTATTTTGAGATTGGTCGACAGGCGATCGAGACGGCTCAGGCGCTGCGTCGTGTGCTGCACGAGCGCGGCTACCAGTTCTTTTTGGAGACGCCCACAAACCAGCAGTTTGTGATTCTGCCCAACGAGGACATGGCGCGCATTCGCGAGCACGCCTCGATCGAGTACTGGGAAAAGTACGACGAGACCCACACGGTGGTGCGCTTTTGCACCAGCTGGGCCACGACGCAGGAGGATATCGACGCGTTGGCGGCTGTCCTGTAGCCTGATGTAATGACGAGGGGCCGCCTTGCGCTTGGGTTTGGCGCAAGGCGGCCTTTGTTTTTGAGGGAGAAGGGTTGTATGACCGAGATGTCCGAGCCGATGATTCGTCTGGCGACGCCCGATGATGCGCCGGCGTTGCTTGCCATCTATGAGCCGTATGTGCGCCAGACGGCGATTACCTGCGAATACGAGGTGCCGAGCGTTGAGGAGTTCGCCGGGCGCATCGAGCGCACGCTCAAGCGCTATCCGTATCTGGTGATGGAGCTGGACGGGCGTCCGGTAGGTTATGCCTATGTGAGTCAGCTCAACAGCCGCGAGGCCTATGACTGGTCGGTCGAGACGTCGATCTACCTGGCGCGCGACGTGCGCCACGGCGGGCTGGGCCGCAAGCTGCACGATGCGCTCAAGCAGTGCCTGATCGCGATGGGCATCACCAACATGTGCGCCCTCATCGCCGTGCCGCACGACAGGGACGACGAGTATCTGACGCACAACAGCCAAGACTTCCATGCCCATATGGGGTATCGCCTGGTGGGTGCCTTCGACCGCTGCGCCCAAAAGTTCGGCCGCTGGTACGACATGTGCTGGATGGAGCTGGTCCTAGCCGAGCGTGTCCCTAACCAACCAAAACCAACCTGGTTCCCCGACCTCCCCAAACCTACCATTTAGGGACAGGTTTATTTTGGCAGGTTAGCCGATGGGCTCGGTGTATTTGGCACGGTCGGTGCGCTGGATGCGCTTGGAGACATGGAGCGGTCGGCCGTCGGTGTCGTAGACGTAGTCGGTGATCAGGATCAGCGCCTGCCCGCGCTCGACGTTGAGCAAAAACGCCTCGTTTTGCGAGGCATAGCACACCTCAAAGGTCTTATGTCCCTGTGCCGGCGCGCGATGGAATTCCTGGCGCAGCGTGGCGTAGAGCGAACCGTTGATATCGCGATCGATGAGTGCTTCAAAGCTCGGTGGTAGATAGGTGGTCTCCAGGCACAGCGGCGCATCGTCCAGATAACGCAGGCGGACAAGTTTGACGAGCTTGCTGCCCACGGCGACATCGAAGAACTTGGCCGCATTGCCCGCGGCCTTGGCAAAGCCCGAGTCCACCGTGCGCGTGGTGGGCTTCATACCCTGACCCTGGACCTGTGTCGTGTAGCTCGAAAACACCAGGTTGTTCTCGTGGAGCGCCGGCGTGTCGGCCACAAAGGCGCCACGCCCGCGCTCGGTGCGCACCAGGCCCTCATCAACGAGCACCTTAAGGGCGTGGCGTACGGTGCTGCGCGACAGCCCCGATTCGTCCATGAGTTCCATCTCGGACGGCAGCTTGTCTCCGCGTGCGTAGGTGCCGGAGGCGATGCGGTCGCGCAGCATGCCCGCCAAGCGCTCGTATTGGGTCAGTCTCTTTTTAAATGAAGCGTTCATGCGATCAACCTGTATCTAACCTGTATGCGTATCTAATCAAGCATGTATTCAATACAACAACAAAACCGCTGGTAGCAAGTTATCGAAAACCGCATCAGCAAAATTTTTAAGACAAATATAGCATACAACTAGTCGACATAACCAAAACATGTATGTAACTTGTATGCCATCGAGAGCATCAAACGAGAAGAAAGGCTGATGCACGATGACTACTCAGGAACAGGTTAAGGATGTCGTCTCCCAGGTTTTGGCTGACAAGGCAGACAAGGGCGGCATCAAGCGCGTCGTGTGGATTGGCGCCGGCGGATCCAACGGCGGCAACTATCCTGCCCAGTACTTTATGGAGCACGAGGCCACGCAGGTCGTGAGCTCCAGCTACACCAGCAATGAGTTCGTGCACGCCACGCCCGCCTATGTCAACGAGAACACCCTGGCCGTCGTCGTGTCCATGCGCGGCACCAAGGAGACCATCGTCGCCGCCCAGGTCGCCAAGGACCACGGCGCCAGCACCGTCGCCATCTATGTCGACGAGTCCGGCCTCACCGAGGTCTGCGACTACAAGATTCAGTATGACAGCCTGGCCGTCGACGAGTCTTGCATGGGCCGTACCAACTCCGCCGTCGTGACCATGATCGCCATGGAGCTTACGCAGCAGACCGAGGGCTATGCCGAGTATGAGATCGCTATGGCCGCCTTCGACCTGGTTGACCCCATCTATCGCAAGGCCGTCGAGTACACCCGTCCGCTCGCCGCCAAGTGGGCCGAGCAAAACGCCGACAAGCCCTGCATCAACGTGATGGCTCAGGGTCCGCTCTTTGGTGCCGCCTACGTCTTTAGCATCTGCAACGTGCAGGAGATGCTGCAGATCGACTCCTGCACCATCAACACCTGTGACTTCTTCCACGGCCCCTTCGAGATCCTGGACAAGCGCACCTCGCTGTTCCAGCTCATCAGCGTCGGCCGCAGCCGCTGCAACGACGAGCGCGGTATCCGCTTCGTCAACCAGTACGGTGGCGAGCGCGTCTATCAGCTCGACGCCAAGGAGCTCGGCCTCAACGACATCAAGGACAGCGTGAGCGAGTACTTCAACCACCTGATCTTTGCCCCGATCCTCAACAACGTGTACATGCGTGCGCTCTCTGCCGTCACCCACAAGGACTACATGACGCGCCGCTACATGTGGAAGCTGGACTACTAAGAGTTACGCGGTTTTACCAAACCGCGTAACGGCTCGACGCTGCGCGGACCGCATTTGGACAATCTGACGTTCAACTTCAAGGGCGCGACCAGAAGGTCAGCGCCCTTTCGTTTCACGCCACCTTGCCTCAAATGCGGCCCGCTCGCTGACTTATGCTCAACCAGCGGTGCCTTAGACGTTGGGGACGTTCTTAAATGACTAGTCATTTGGGAACGTCCCCAATGAGTATGTGGGGAAGCAGATTTTTCCGTTCGGCGATTTGTGTCTTGAAAAATGTATATAACGACTATAACGTAGTACGAAACATATTGGAAACGATACCGAGGAGGCTGCGTTGAAGAAAAGCAATCTGGGCTATGCGCTGGTGCTGATCGCCGCGCTTATGTGGGGCAGCATCGGAATCTTTGTAAACGGCATCTCGGCCATGGGCGTTTCGTCCCAGAGCATGGCTGCCTTTCGCTTGTTGGTCGGAGCGCTTATCTTGGCGCCGGTCCTGATGTTTATGGGCTGCCGTCCGGGTGAGGGGTCTACCGTGGCTCAGGGTCCGCTGGCCCTGTTCAAGGCAAGCCCTAAAGAGCTTGTTCCCTGTGCGCTTGTCGGCATCGTCGGTTTGGCCGCCGCCAACACCTGCTATTACGAGTGCATGGGCGAGGTGGGCATGTCCACGGCCTCGGTGCTGCTCTACACCTCGCCGGTGTTTGGCGTCATGCTCGGCCGCGTGTTTTATCGCGAGGACGTGACCCCCAACAAGCTCGTTGCCATTGTCTTTAACATCGTAGGCTGCGTGCTTGCAGTGACCAATGGCGACCTTTCCGGTTTTCATTTTTCGGTTTGGGGCGTCACGTCGGGCGTGATTGCAGGCCTTTGTGGTGCGTCGCTCGCGGTGTTTAGCCGAATAGCAACCAAGACGGTCCACCCGCTGGCTGTCACGTTTTGGGGCTTTGTTTTTGGCGGTGCGGTTATGGCAGCTATCGCGGCTCCGTGGCCGGATGTCGCCGCGGCAATGTCGCCACAGCTGCTGCTGCTGTTCCTTGGCTTTGGACTCATCCCCACAGCCGTTGCTTACATCTTATATATGCAGGGTCTGTCCATGGGGCTCGAGACATCGAAAGTTCCCGTCGTAATGTCTTTCGAGACGGTCGTCACCGTACTGGTGGGCATTGGTGTCTACGCCGAGCCCGCCGGCGCGATTAAAGTCCTGGGCATCGTGTTGGTGCTCGCGTCCATCCTGATTATGAACACCGACTTCTCCAAGCTGCGCAACAGTGTGTTTGTCGGTCATGTCATTGAGAGCATGACCTTTAAGCCCAACGCGTGGTGGACCGAAAAATCTCAGGACATGGATCTGTTTAAGGAACGCACCGGCATTGCGCTGGAACCCACCGTACAGGAAAGCCCCTGGTACTTCGTGCGATAGGGGATTGCACGCAGGGTCTGACCTGGGGTTATCCAGCTAGCGCCGGCCTACCCAGTCCAACGTTTCGAGTACGTTAAACCCGTCAACGGTCGATTTTCACCCGCGAACGGTCTTTATACTAATTAGCAATATAAGCAACGTATAAGACGTTATAATGACCATAACGAAAAGGAGGAGGCAAGATGAATCAGATCATTCTCGCATCTCATGGCGGCCTGGCCGCAGGCGCCAAAGACACGCTCGAGATGGTTCTCGGCGACGTGTCGAACGTCCACGTCGTGTCGCTTGCTCGTGACGACAAGGAGCCCATCACCAATAAGGTTGAGGCTATGATCGCCACGTTCAACGCGGACGACACCGTCTATGTGCTGACCGATATGCTCGGCAGCTCGGTCAACAACAACATGGTCGAGCTTTCCAAGAACGGCACGAAGTTCACGGTTGTCAGCGGTTTCAACATCCCGTTGGCGCTCACGCTTGCTATGAGCCCCGCCCCCGTCAAGGGCGCCGAGCTCGCGGCCCTCATCAATGAGGCCCGCACCGGTCTGACCAACCCCAACGCACCGGTCGAGGCCGCCGCGGCTCCCGCCAAGAAGGCCAAGGCGTCCCGTCACAGCTCCGGTCCCGCCAAGATCGTCCTCGCACGTCTTGACTACCGTCTGCTGCACGGCCAGGTCGTCTTTACTTGGACCACCAAGGTTCAGGCCGAGCGCATCATCGTCGTCGACAACGCTGCCGCCAACGATGACATCAAGAAGGGCGCTCTTAAGCTGGCCAAGCCCCAGGGCGTGCGCCTGAACGTCTTCACCGTCGAGCGTGCCCTCGCCAAGATGGATAAGCTCAACACCCTCGGCGAGCGCGTCATGTTCGTCTTTGGCAACACGGCCGAGATGCTGCAGTTCTGCCAGGGCTACAAGCTCGATGCCATCAACCTGGGCGCCACCGCCAACCACGACGGTGCCGATCAGGTCGGCGGCAAGGACAGCTCCGTCTTCCTCGACGCCAACCAGAAGGCCGACGTCAACCAGCTGCTCGACATGGGCATCAAGCTCTATGTCCAGCAGACCCCTACGTATCAGAGCGTCGACATCGACGCCAAGCTGTAATCAACCAGGCTTTTGCCTGACTGAAAGGAGAAGGGTATGAATACGTTCATCAGTGCGGTGCTCGTCGGCCTCGTCGGCGTGTTCTGCATGTGGGACTCCCGCCTGCTCGGTCGTCTTAACTTCGAGCAGCCCCTCGTTGGCGCTACGCTCGTCGGTCTGCTGCTGGGCGATGTGCCCACCGGCCTTGCCGTCGGTGCCGCCGTCGAGCTCGTGTCCATGGGCCTGGTGCAGGTCGGCGCCGCCGTTCCGCCCGATATGGTCCTGGGCGGCATCGTGGCCGCTGCCTTTGCGTGCCTGACCGATGCTTCCGCCGAGACCGCCATGACGATCGCCATCCCGGTCGCCGTCCTGGGTCAGCTCCTCGGCATCGTGTTCCGTTCCATCATCGCCGCCCTCACCCATGTGGCAGATAGCGCGATCGATAACGGAAAGTTCAAGACCGCCTACCGTATGCACATCTGCGCCGGCTCCGGTCTGTACGCCATCATGTACTTCCTGCCGATCTTCCTCGCCGTCTTTGTTGGCACCGACCTGGTTCAGGCCATCGTCAACATGGTTCCCGAGTGGCTGTCCACTGGTCTTAACGTTTCGACCAAGATCATGACCGCCTACGGCTTGGCCCTGCTGCTCACCATGATGATCAAGAAGGGTATGACTCCGTTCCTGTTCATCGGTTTCCTGCTCGCCGCTTACCTCAACCTGTCCGTCATCGCGGTCGCTCTGATCGGTGTGTGCCTGGCTGTCGTCTTCATGGGCTTCAAGTTCAACGGTTCCCATGCAGCCGCCGGTGTCGATTCCGACTACGATCCGCTCGAAGACGACGAAGACTAAGGAGGAACACACTATGGCAACCGCAACCAAGGACGTGTCCCTGAACAAGAAGGTCAGCCAGTTCTTCTGGCGCTCCTGGGCCATTCAGGCCTCTTGGAACTACGAGCGTCAGATGAACATGGGCTTCCTCTACGGCATGGTTCCCACGCTCGACCGCCTCTATCCGGACGAGTCCGACCCCAAGCAGCTCGCTGCTAAGAAAGAGGCTTACCACCGTCACATGGCGTTCTACAACTGCACCCCGCAGACGAGCGCCTTTATCCTGGGCCTCACCGCCTCCATGGAGGAGGAGTACGCCAAGGATCCCGAGAACTTCGATCCCGATTCGATCAACGCGGTCAAGACCTCCCTCATGGGCCCGCTTTCCGGCATCGGTGACTCCTTCTTCCAGGGCACCATCCGCGTTATCGCCTTTGGCCTGGGCGTTCAGCTGGCTCAGCAGGGCTCCATCATGGGCCCGATCCTGGCCATGCTCATCTCCATCGTCCCCGCCGTGCTGATCACTTGGTTCGCAGCCAAGATGGGCTATCAGGGCGGCCACGAGTACCTGAGCAAGCTTCAGGGCGGCGACCTCATGGAGAAGCTCATGTATGTCTGCGGCATCGTGGGTCTTATGTCCGTGGGCGGCATGATCGCTACGCTGATCGGCGCCACCACCCCGCTGCAGTTCGCTGACGGCACCGTTGTGATCCAGGACATCCTGGACGGCATGATGCCCCAGATGATCTCCCTTGGCCTCACCGGCCTTATGTACTGGCTCATCAAGAAGAACGTCAACACCGGTTGGCTTCTCGTGATCGCCATCGTGGGCGGCATCGCCCTCTCCGCGGCCGGCATCCTGGCCTAGTCGCGACCAAGCGCCTAACCGCTTTCCCCCGGGGGCCTGCCTGACATCCCATACCCCAGGCAGGCTCCCATCCCCAAAATGTGACAAAGGAGCGGTTCCTTTGTCACATCCTCAACGGGCCGGCGACTCGGTCCAAATCACGGTAACCCTGCGTGCGCCCGGCAATGTGGCGCCGCAAAAATCGAAAGGAATGTGTCAGATGTACGAGATCGACCTTAACCTCCCTAAGCAGATCGTCGCTGACGTCCTGTCCAACCACGAGATCCACAGCGTCGCCTTCGTCGGCTGCGGTGCTTCCATGTCCGACCTTTACCCCGCCAAGTACTTCCTGGCCAACAACACGGACAAGCTGAACGTTCAGATCTTCACCGCTAACGAGTTCAACTACGACACGCCTTCCTGGGTCAACGAGCACACCTTCGTGATCACCTGCTCCCTCGGTGGCTCCACGCCCGAGACCGTCGAGGCTAACAAGACCGCCAAGAAGCACAACTGCCCGGTCGTCTCCCTCACCAACAAGGCTGGCTCCGCTCTGACCGTCGACGCCGACTACGTCATCGTTCACGGCTTCCACGCCAACTTCGCTGCCAAGTGCGAGAAGCCCGGCTATGCCATCGCTCTTGCTCTCGAGATCCTTCAGCAGACCGAGGGCTATGACAAGTACGACGACATGATCACCGGCCTCACCAACGTCTTCGATCTCTGCGAGAACGCCGCTCAGTCCTGCAAGAAGCTCGCCAAGAAGTTCGCTGAGGACTTCAAGGACGACAAGATGATTTACTTCATGGCCTCTGGTGCCTCCGAGAAGATGGCTTACTCTCACGCCGCCTTCCTGTTCACCGAGATGCAGTGGATCGACGCCGCCGCCTACAACACCGGCGAGTACTTCCACGGCCCGTTCGAGGTTTCCACCGAGGGTAAGCCCTACGTCTTCTTCATGTCCGATGGCGCTACCCGTCCGATGGACGCCCGCGCCCTCACCTTCCTTGAGCGCATGGGCGCCAAGGTCGCTCTGATCGACTCCAAGGACTACGGCCTGGCTGACGCCGTGCCCGCGAGCGTCGTCACCTACTTCAACCCGCTGCTGCACCTCGCCGTTATGCGCGAGTACGGCAACCAGATCGCCGAGGCCCGTCAGCACCCGCTGACCATGCGTCGCTACATGTGGAAGCTTTCCTACTAATCACAAGTAAGTAGACCTTACGGGTTGATTGAGAGGGGATGGGGTTTGCGCCCCGTCCCCTTTTTTGCTATCGAAAGGAGATACGTATGATCAAGGCAGTGCTGTTTGACATGGACGGCGTGCTGGTCGATACCGAGTGGTTCTACAACCGTCGTCGCGTGGCGTTTATGGAAGAGAAGGGCTTTCACTTTGACGAGATCCCCGATCTTTCGGGGTCTAACGAGCCCGCCATTTGGAAGTCGCTGGTACCTGACGATGTTGAGCTGCGCGAGCGCCTGCGCGTGGAGTACAAGCAGGTCTACAGCCCAGACCATCCCGTTCCGTATGCCGAGCTGCTCAACGAGCAGACGGAGCCGGTGATGCGCAAGCTGCACGAGCGCGGCGTAAAGTGCGCCATCGCAAGCTCGTCCTATCGCGAGCTCATTGACGAGCTGGTGGGGATTGCCGGTATCGCCGACGTGCTGGACTACACCATCAGCGGTCACGAGTGCAGTGCGTTTAAGCCCGACCCCGAGATCTACCTGCGTGCCATGGAGGCGCTGGGGGTGGAGCCTGCCGAGTGCCTGGTTATCGAGGACTCGCCTTTGGGGATCGAGGCCGGCAAGCGCTCCGGCGCCCGCGTCCTGGCGCTGCGTCCGCACGAGGGCGTCAACCTGGATCAGTCCGCCGCCGACGTTGTCATCGACAGCCTGACCGACATTTTGGCCGCTTTGTAGTGTCAATCCGCCGCGAGAAGCATTGGTTCACGCGTCTTTTGCTGCGGATTGGCTTAATTTGTCCTCTATTTGGATTCGTTTGGCTTCGATTCGGACTAAGTGAGTAGACTTTTTGGTGCAGTACGAGCACAAAGTGCATCTGCTCTAGCAAAACCGCAGGTCACAGGGGTGGCGGTTTTGGGTGTGCTCGGCAGATCGTAAAAAGTCTACTCACTTGTAATTTGGGCCTTTGGTCGTGGAGGCTGTTGGTCCCGCTTTGGTTGTCGAGAGAGGGTGAATTGAAGCGCCCCCGCACGCTCCATGCTACAATCGCGGGCATGCCCCACAACTATATCTGCCTTCGAAAGGAACCTACGTGGCGAACGCCATCGATCAGCTCACGGACCGAGTGCTCGTGCTCGGCCGTCTCACCATCGTCCGCCGCGCCATTACTGCAGTGGCGGTCACAATTTCCGCCGTTCTCCAGACATTTCTGATCCAGGCATTCATTCAGCCCGCCGACCTGCTTCCGAGCGGCCTCACCGGCGTCGCGGTCCTGCTCGATCGCGTTACCTCGCTCGGCGGCGTTCACATCGACATCTCGCTCGGTATGCTCGCGCTCAACATCCCCGTGGCGCTCCTATGTTGGAGCGGCATTAGCAAGCGCTTCGTCATCTTCTCGATGATGCAGGTCGTGCTCTCGTCGCTGTTCCTCAACGTCTTTCACTTCGCGCCGTTTTTAGGCGACAAGATCATGCTCATCATTTTTGGCGGCGTGGTCTCGGGTCTGGGCGCTGCCATCGCGCTTAAGTCCGGTGCATCTACTGGCGGCACCGACTTTATCGCGCTGTGGGTTTCCAACCACACGGGCAAGACCATCTGGGGCGTCATCTTTGGTTTTAACTGCTTTATCCTGGCGATCTTTGGTTTTATGTTTGGCTGGGACAAGGCGGCGTATTCCATCGTGTTCCAGTTTATTTCGACCAAGACCATTGACAGTTTCTATCGTCGCTACGATCGCGTGACGCTGCAGATCACGACGCGTAAGGCAGACGAGGTCATGACTGCCTACGTAAACCATTTTCAGCACGGCATTAGCTGCGCCGAGGTCGTCGGCGGATACAGCCGCGAAAAGATGTACCTGCTGAACACCGTTGTCTCGACCTACGAGAGCCAGGACATTATCAAGCTGGTGTGCGACGTTGATCCCGGTGCCGTGATCAACGTGTTCCACACGCTCAACTTTGTGGGCGGTTGGTGGGGCGGTCATGTCGACGAGCCCATGCCCACGGCCGTACCCGATCCCGACAAGCCCGCGCGCATGGCCAGCAGGCAGGCGCGCCTCAGCGAGCAGGATAGCCTGCAGCAGGACGACGGCAAGTAAGGATTTGCTGTATGTGGTGTATCGTTTTATCATTATGAGGTAACATGAAACTAGACGTTATATACGTATTAGTTATTTCGATATTTCGATAAGAGTGATTAGATATGCCTGCACCCAAAAATGCACCGCTTTACCAGCAGATTTATGACGAAATCAAAGATGCGATCGAGAAAGGTGTTTATGCACCCAAGGAGCGTATTCCGTCCGAGCTTGAGCTAGCCGAGCAGTACGACGTGAGCCGAATTACGGTGCGTCGCGCCGTCGAGGAGTTGTGCTCCGATGGCTACCTGGTTAAGCAGCAGGGCCGCGGCACCTTTGTTTCCACGCCGCACATCAATCGTCAGTTCCATGCTTCGACGCTGCAGACGTTTACCGCGCTGTGTGCCGGCAACGGCATGAAGGCCGGCGCACACGTGGTCGATCGCCAGATCGTTCCGGCGCGCCAAAACGAGATGGAGTTCTTTGGCCTGCAGAAGGATGCGCTGCTGCTGCATATCAAGCGCGTGCGTACGGCCGACGGCGAGCCCATCTTTGAGGAGAACATCTTTGTGCCGTTTGACGCCTACCGTGAGCTGTTGACGGCCGATCTTGAGGACAAGTCGATTTTTGCCGAGGTCGAGCGTGTTGGCGGAACGCCGATTGTCTCGGTTGGCTACCGTACGGTCGAGGCCGTTCGAGCTAACGCCGAGCAGGCGGCCGAGCTGGGCATTGCTCCGCACGATCCGCTGCTCAACCTGCGTGCCGGCTTTACCGGTCCCGATGACGAGCCGGTTTTGATGGGTAAGCAGTACTACGTGGGATCGCGCTACGTTATGGTCATGTAAGTTACGCGGTTTTACCAAACCGCGTAACGGCTCGACGCTGCGCCTTTGGTTCCGTCGTTCTAACGAACGACGGACCGGCCGACGCTGCAAACCCGCCAGAGCGGCAATCTGCCTTTCAACTTCGGCGGCATGATCAGAAGATCAATGCTGCCTTGTTTCAAGGCACCTTGCTCGCTCTGGCGGGCTTTCGCTGACATTGCCAGAACATCGACGTTGCCGGGCCGGCACTTGGGGACGTTTCTTTTCTGTCGGCACCTGGGGACACTCCTTAGTCATTGGGGACGTTCTTAAACGACTAGTCATTCAAGAACGTCCCCAATGACTACCTGCAGAATGAGCGTGGCTGACGGCCGTGCGGCACCGGTCCGCATGGCGGCGTATAATCGGCGGCAGATGACTTGGACGTTAGGAAACCATGACCGATAGCATGCAGCAGATGGCGCTCGACACGCTCGGCGCCTATTTTGGCTACACCTCGTTTCGCCCGGGGCAGGACCGCATGGTCGATGCGATTCTTGCCGGTCGCGATGCGCTGGGTGTTATGCCCACGGGCGCCGGCAAGTCCATTTGCTACCAGGTGCCCGCGCTCATGCTGCCCGGCATCACCTTTGTGGTGAGTCCGCTGCTGTCGCTTATGGAGGACCAGACTCGTGCGTTGCTCGCGGCGGGTGCGCGACCCAGCTATCTCAACTCCAGCCTTACTCCGGCCCAGCAAAACACCGTGCTCAAACGGGCGCGCGAGGGTCGCTACCAGCTTATGTACGTGGCGCCCGAGCGCCTGCTCGAGCCACGCTTTTTAGCCTTTGCGCAGGAGGCTGCGGCGGACGGCGGCATTGGCGTGCCGCTCGTGGCCATTGACGAGGCCCACTGCGTGAGCCAATGGGGCCAGGATTTCCGTCCCGCCTATCTGCAGATTCGTGAGTTCATCGATTCCCTGCCGCAGCGCCCCATCGTTGCGGCCTTTACCGCTACGGCGACCGAGCGCGTGCGTGCGGACATTCAGCAGATGCTCGGCCTGCAAAACCCCGCGACGGTGGTGACGGGCTTCGATCGCAAGAACCTCTACTTTGGTTGCGAGGAGATGGGTGACAAGGCCAAGACTGCCTGGGTGCGCGACTACGTGATTGCGCATTCGAGCGAGAGTGGCATCGTGTATTGCTCGACTCGCAAGACGGTCGATGCGCTGGCGGGCGAGCTTGCAGAGGCGCTGGGACCCAGCGGCATTCGCGTGGGCCGTTACCATGCCGGCATGGGCAACGACGCCCGCCGCCAGAGCCAGCGTGCCTTTATCGACGACGACATTCAGGTAATGGTTGCCACCAACGCCTTTGGCATGGGCATCGACAAGCCCAACGTGCGCTACGTGATCCACAACAACGTGCCCGAGAGCATCGAGGCATACTACCAAGAGGCGGGCCGCGCTGGCCGCGATGGCGATCCGGCCAGCTGTCACTTGCTGTGGAACGGTAACGATTTTCGTATGCGCCGCTTTTTAATCGACCGCGGCGATGCGGTCGACGAGGCGCTCGACGACGAGCAACGCGCGTGGGCGCTCCAGAACCGTTATCGCCTGCTCAGCCAGATGGAGGGCTACTGCAATACCACCGGCTGTCTGCGCGAATACATGCTGCGCTACTTTGGCGACGAGGCCGCGGCCGAGCATGCGGCAGCCGCCGTGGGCGGCACGGCAGACGACGTCGAGGGCTGCGGCAACTGCAGCAACTGTCTCACGCAGTTCGAGGTCGAGGACGTCACCGGCATAGCCCGCGCCGCCGTGCGCTATGTGGCCACGCGTCCCATGCGCTTTGGCAAGTCGCTGATCGCCGACGTGCTCCACGGCGGCAACACCGAGCGCATTCGCCAGATGCATCTGGACGAGGAGCGCGGCTACGGTGAGCTGTCGAGCGAATCGGTCGGGCGCATCAAGGACATCATCGGCCAGCTGTGCGGTCGCGGTTATTTGGCCACCTCGCAGGGGCAGTACCCAGTCGTGGGACTGGGTCCGCGGGCCGGCGAGGTCGAGGACGAGGCGTTCGCCTTTACCGTTAAGCGTCGCGCGTCCAAGCGCAAGGCCTCGGCCCGCGCCCGCCGCGCCGTCGATCTGCTGCGCGAGGAGGCCGAGCTGGATCACCGCCCGCGCGTTGGCGACGATGCCGAGCTGTTCGAGCGCCTGCGTGCCCTGCGCAAGGAGATCTCGACCGAGCTGGAGATGGCGCCGTATATGGTCTTTTCCGACAAGGCCCTGCGCGGCTTGTGCCGCCTGCGTCCGCAGACGCGCGAGGAGCTGATCCAGGTCAACGGCATTGGCGAGAAAAAAGCCGACGCCTTTGGCGAGCAGTTTATGGCGGCGATTGAAGAATTTGAGTCCGAGCATGCGCGGGATGGAGCGTAATGATGGCAGCCGATAGCAAGACCGAACGTTCCGAGCGCGCCGAGGTGCCCGTCGTGCCGCTGTACCAGCAGGTCATGGACGACCTAAAGGGCGAGATCGCGCGCGGCGTGTACCCTGCCGGCTCGCGCATCCCTGCCGAGATAGAGCTCGCGAAGTCCTACGGCGTGGGGCGCATCACCGTGCGCCGTGCCATCGAGGAGCTGTCGCGTGCGGGTTATCTCAACCGCCAGCAGGGGAGGGGTACCTTTGTGTGCGCTCCTAAGCTCAAGCGCAAGATTCGCCAGAAGGGTGACGTCCAGAGCTTTACTGAGGGTTGTGCTGCCAACGACATGGTGCCGGGTGCGCGTCTGGTGTCGCGCACGGTGGTCGCGGCGACGCACGAGGATGCGGCGTTCTTTGGCGTGGAGCCCGGCTGCGAGCTTATCGTGGTCGAGCGCGTGCGCACGGCCGACGGCATCCCCGTCATGCTCGAGAACAACGCCTTTGTACTCGCCGACCATCCCTACCTGCAGACGCTGGCCGACGAGGACCTCACCGATAACTCAATCTTTGCGCTCGTTGCCGAGCATTCGGGTCGCGCGCCGCTCAAGTCCGACCCCTGCACCGTGGAGATTGCGCTTGCCGATACTCAGACGGCCCTGCTGCTG
>CABUUB010000034.1 GCA_902494625.1 uncultured Collinsella sp. | reverse complement strand
CTCGCGGGTTCGAGTCCCGCCGGCATCTTAAAGAAACGAGCCCGCATCCCCGGGGGACACGAGCTCGTAAAAGCCAAATGGTAGGGGCGGTGGGACTCGAACCCACAATCCTTGCGGCGAGAGATTTTAAGTCTCCTGCGTATGCCAATTCCGCCACGCCCCCGTGAGACTAGAAGTCTAGCACAAGCCGTCCGTTACGCGTTGACGGCCATCGAGTGTTGCCCCGACTTCTCCAGGAACTCCTGGAACTTGGCTTCGTCGCCCTTGTTCTTGTACTGCAGGGCCAGCAGGTATTCCAGGCGGCAGCTCTTGACCTTATCGTCGCCGGCCTCCTCGAGCATGCGCTCCAGCTCGGGAATATCGTTGTGGCGCTTCAAGATCATCGTGTCGTACATCAGCTGACACTCGTGTGCAACCGCTTCGGCTTGACCGCCCTCAAAGCCCTTGATCTCGTGCAACAGCTCCTTGGACTTTTTGCGGTCCTCCTGGCCAACGTAGTAGTTAAAGGCCTTAATGACCAGGTCGACACGCTGCATCTTGGGGAGGTTGAGACCCAGCAGCAGGTCGAACATCTCGCTGGCGCGCTCGTGGTCCTCGCGCAGCAGATAGGAGTTCAGACGCAGGTAGTCGCGGTTGTAGCGCGGGTACAGCATGCTGGTGAGTTTGCCGTCGAGCAAACGATCGAACTCGTCCCACTGCTTGGCGGCCATCAACTGCTGCAGACGCTTGAACGTGGTGCGTTTTTTGACGCTAAAGAACACCGACACGGCGATGCAGATGATAACGACGGCGGTCCAGAGGGTGCGGGAATCGGGCATTTCAGGGTCCTTAGTCGCTCGTAAAGCGAGCGGTATGACAACACGTACTAGATGTATTATACGCAGCGAGCAAGCAAACTGGCATAAAAGCTCATCGAGGCTGAGTGCCATCGCTCGCTGCGGTACACTTACCTAAAGTAAACCATGAAGGGAGATATTACCTATGAAGAAGATCGTTTTGGCTTGCGGTGCTGGCGCTGCTACTTCCACGCTCGTTGCCCAGAAGGTCGCCACCATGCTCGACGCCAACGGTTATGCCGGCAAGTATGAGATCGTGCAGTGCGCCATCTCCGAGGCCAAGGACGCTTGCGATGAGGGTGCTGACCTGCTGATCGCCACCACCGTTGCCCCCGAGGGCCTCACCTGCCCGTACGTGAGCGGCGTGCCCTTCATGACCGGCATGAACCGCGTCGCTGCCGAGAAGGCCGTCCTTGACGTTATGGCTCAGTAGGCGCTGCCTGTATGAATGAGCAGAACGCCAATCCGGTCGAGCTCTTCGGCATGCGCGTTGCCCATGTGGGCATTAACGCCACCGACCCGGCAGATGCCTTGGAGATCGCGGAGCTGTTCTCGACGATGATGGGCCTGCCCGTTATCGAGACCCCCGTTTCGTACTTTAACGATTCGTTGGTCGAGATCATGAAGCAGAACGGTCGTGGCACCAAGGGCCACATCGGCTTTGCCGTTAACGACATCGATGCAGCTGAGAAGTGGTTTGCCGAGCGCGGGCTCGAGGTCAACGAGGAGTCGCGCGTGCTGCTGCCCGACGGTGGTACCAAGCTCGTGTACTTTAAGCGCGAGTTCGCCGGTTTCGCCGTGCATCTGTGCCGCGAGTAGCGCACAAGCTGCCATAGCTAGCAAAAAGGGATAGGGCCGCGTGGCCCTATCCCTTTATTTATGCCGAGGGGCTTCCTACCGCGGCAGGCGAATCGTAAAGCGGCTGCCGACGCCCTCGACTGAGGTCACGCCAATGACACCGCCATGGCTATCGACGATCCACTTGGCAATGGCAAGCCCCAGACCCGAGCCCTGCGCGCCGGCATCGCGTGCGTTGTCGGCGCGGTAGAACCGTTCAAACGCGTGAGCTGCGGATTCCTGGTTCATGCCGATGCCCTCGTCCTCGACACTTATGTCGATCGTGCCCATGCCCGCATCGGGCGTTATGCCAAATGTGACGGTCGTTCCCGCATCCGAGTACTTGGCGGCGTTTTGCACGATCACGCGCAGAGCCTGCTTCACGAGCGCCACGTCAACGGGCGCGTCGCAGCGCGGGTCGCTGACAAGTGCAGCGTCAAAGGCCAGCCGATATGTGTGCTCGGTATCGATCATCTGCGATTCCTCGCATACCTCGTCGACCAGTGCGGCCAGGTTGGTATCCGCACGCCGCAGGACCGTGCGTCCGGCATCGCCGCGCGCCAAAAACAGCAGCTGCTCCACGAGCTCCTGCATGTGCTCGCTTTCGGCCTTGAGGGACGCGATGGATTCTGCCAGCACGTTCGGGTCGTCTTTGCCCCAGCGGTCGAGCATGTTTACGTAGCCCTGAATCACCGCGATGGGCGTGCGCAGCTCGTGGCTCGCATCGTTGACAAAGCGCATCTGCTGCAGCTTGGCCTCTTGCATCTGGCGCAGCAGGCGGTTGAGTGCGACCTCGATGCTTGCCAGGTCGGCGTCGCCGGTGGTGACGCTCGGCGAGTCGACGCTTGCGCGCTCGATGGCCTGCTCCAGCGTTTCCATCTTGCCGCCGGAGAGCTGCATGCGGCCGAGTTCGTCCACGCGCAGGGCCAGATCGTTGAGCGGCGCCATGGTGCGGCGCACGCGGCGGGCGCCGCCGAGCATGTTGAGCACGCTGATGACCTGCCAACCCACAACGACAAGGTAGAGAGGCCATAGCGCGACGAGGTCCTGCGCGAGGGGGAAGGTCTTGGTGGTACGCGCAAGCTCGACGGTATAGGTGAGCGTTGTCAGGTCCCAGCCGCGCGCAGGCGCCAGTGACATGCCGTGAACGGCGGCGCCGGGGATCCATCCTGCGGTAAACGCGCCGTCAGGTAGCGTTTGGTTGTATCCATAGACGAGGATCGCCGCCGCAATAACCAACAGCAACAGATCGAGCCAGACATAGCTCATCAGACGGCGCCACATATAGCTCCAGTTGATGGCGCGGGCGATGGAGGTGACGCGCTTGGCCTCGGCGTTACGCACGGCAGACATAGCCCACCCCGCGCACGGTCTGGATGATGCGGGCGCCGCCGGCGTCCTCGATCTTGGCGCGCAGGTGCGCGATGTGCACGTCGACGTTGTTGGTGTCGCCCACGTATTCGTAGCCCAGCGCCTCGTGCGCGATGCGCTCGCGCGTGAGCACGGTCTCGGCGTGCGCCATAAGCAGGGCGAGGACGTCGAACTCGCGGGCCGTGAGCGCGATGGGCGAGCCGCCGACCGTGACTTCGCGGCGGTCGGGGTCGAGCACAACTGATCCCACGGCGAGCATGGCGGGGGAGGGCAAGGCGGAAGCTCGAGTCGAGTCGCTGACCGGGGGTATTGCAGCGGCGTCTCCGCCCGCGCCGGCCGCCATGCCCGTCTCGGCGCCGGCGCCGGAAGCCGCCCGCACGGCCTCCGAGCGCTTCAGCGCCACGCGGATCCGTGCGAACAGCTCCTCAATCGCAAACGGCTTGGTCAGGTAATCGTCAGCACCGGCGTCGAGCCCGGCCACCTTGTCCATCACGGCGTCGCGCGCGGTGACCATGATCACCGGCACATCCTTGTGCTTGCGGATGCGCCGCAGCACCTCCATGCCGTTGAGCTGCGGCAACAGCACATCGAGCAGAATCAGATCGTAGTCGCGCTCCAGCGCCAGGTCCACGGCGGTGCGGCCGTCGGCGGCGTGCTCCACCTGGTAGCCCTCGTGCTCCAGCTCGAGCGTCACAAAGCGGGCGATTTTCTCCTCGTCCTCTACGATCAGGATCCGTGCCATGCGTGCCCCCGTCTGCGATTACTTGTCGTCGTTGAGATTTTGCTTGATGTCGTCCGCGGCATCGGCAGCGTGATTCATAAGGTTGTTGATGCTGCCGGGTACGTCGCCGTCGCTATCGATGCGGTAACGCATGCCAAAGAACAGGCCAATCAGCATCAGCCATATCGTGGCGCCCCAGGCAAACAGCGCGACGATGGGGATCAGGATGGGGATGTTGAGGATGATCGCATCGCGGCGCGTGGCGATAAACTTGGTGTCCAGGCTCAGGCGGAAGAGCTTTTTGAGGTACTCCCACACGCCGTCCATCTTCTTGGAGAAGTCGGTCTTTTCGCTCGACTTCTCGTAGGCGGCCTGCGCGGCGACCATCTCGGCTGAGGGCTCATCGACTGGCGCGGACTCGGTGGCGGCGTGCGCCGACGTGGTCTGCGTCTTGCCCTGTGACTCGAGCCAAATGATGGCGTCCAAAACGTTGCCGTCGGCGGCGTCGAGCGCGGCCTTGGCATCGGTGTAGCTCACGTTGCACTTGGTGCGGATGGTTTCAACTTTTTCGAGGTCGTCCATGACCTGTCCTTTCGTTCGATGGGCGCGACGCCGGGCGATTTGCCCGAGCGCGAGCGTTGCGTTCGGCGACCTGCGTGGCGCCGCCCCGCCCTTGGTCGAACTCTATAGTGCAGGTTATAGATTAAGCGATTCTTGAGCCAAGATTAATGTTGGATGAGTTTTTGGGTGGCGGTGGGGAAGGGAGAGATGCCTTTCTGGATAGCTAGCAGCGAGGTCTAATACTTTTCCCGAGAAGTGAACGAGCTAAAACGGACCCCCGAAGCATCGACACTTTAAAGGTGTCGTTTCCTGCGGTTTCAATGCTGAAATCCCACGATTTTGCCGCCGAAAAATGCGGCTGTTTCAGGGGCTCAAAAACAGCCGTTCACTTCTCGGGAAAAGAATTAGACCTCGACAGCGGGGGGATGGGGTGCCGGTGCAAAACGGCGTCAAGGGTTGGTCGAGCAGGCGGTTTCTCCATTGATGTCCGCACGGCATGTGACACTTACCCTGCCGCCCCGCTCTGCCGCGGCGGCATGCGTCTGAACAATGACCCTCTAAGGAGTTCGATACCGATGAGTGACAACGCAAAGCATCTCGCAAAGAAGTGCGTCAAGGACGCGGGGCCGTGCCTCGCACTGTGCTTTGCCGGCGCAGCGGTCGCGCTGCTGGCTGTTCTGGGGCCATTCGACGTGCTCCGAAGTACCAGTTCCCTGCACGTTTGCATGGCCCTTGCCGGCGCCATGATGACCGGCGGCGTGCTCGATCTGGTTTTTTGGGTGCTTGACCCGTTTGGATGGAAGAACGAAGGGTAAGCCCTAAGGGATGGAAGGGCTGGAACGGTTAGCTTAGTAATCGTGCAGAATGTGGGCTAGCGACTTGCAGGGAAGTGGTAATCCGATGACGGTCTATGTGACGGGCGATATTCACAGCGGCCTCGACATGCAAAAGCTGCGCGACTGGGATCTTGGGGATAGTCTGACGAGTGACGACTATCTCATCGTCGCCGGCGATTTTGGCTTTCCCTTGGATTTTTCTGCCGAGGAGTGCGCCGATATTGCTTGGCTGGAGTCGCGCCCCTACACCGTGCTGTTTGTCGACGGCAACCACGAGCGTTTCGATCACTGGGCGGAGCGACCCATGGAGTTGTGGCACGGTGGGCTGACGCAGCGCCTGTCGGATACCTCGCCCATACGGCGCCTGACGCGCGGCGAGGTTTTTGAACTCGACGGCTCAACGATCTTTACCATGGGCGGCGCCACGAGCGTGGACAAGGAATATCGCGTGCCGTATTCCAGTTGGTGGCCGCAGGAGCTGCCGGACGAGCGCAACTTTGGGGAGGCGCGGGCAAGGCTCGACAGCGTGGATTGGAAGGTCGACTACGTAATCACCCACACCTGCTCCACGCGCATGCTCTCGCCCACGCTCTATCCGGCACCCGGCTGGAATTGCCCCGGCGTTGATCGTCTTACTGCATTTTTCGATGAGCTGGAAGACCGCTTGGATTATAAGCGCTGGTACTACGGGCATTTTCATCGGGATGCCAACCCGGCCGAGCGCCACACCGTGCTCTATGACTGCATCGTTCGCTTGGGTGACGAACTCCAGCCCTGGGATGTTGCGTAGAGGCGGGGTGGCTGGCTACTCGACCGTTACAGTGATGTTCTCCCGATGCGTACGGATAACATCCCAGCTAAAGTGCTCGACCAGCTGCTCGGCAGAGCGCGGTGTGGCGTCCGGCGCGATGCCCGTTTGCCCGGCGAGCCATCCCAGCAGCGTCTCGGGCGTGCCAAAGCGTGCGCGTAGTTCGCCCAGGTCCAAATCGCGGTCTCGCTTGGAAAGGCGGCGGCCATCCGGCGACATGAGCAGCGGAATGTGTGCGTAGTGCGGCGTTGGAAGTCCCAGCAGATGCTGCAGGTAGATTTGGCGCGGCGTGGAGCCCAGCAGGTCGCATCCGCGCACAACCTCGGTGACGCCCATGGCAGCGTCGTCGACCACCACGGCCAGCTGATAGGCAAACACGCCGTCGCTGCGGCGCACCAAAAAGTCTCCGCACTCGGTGGCGAGTGCCTCGCATTGGGCTCCGTACGTGCGGTCCACGAATTCGATCACGTCGTCTGCGAGGTCGTCGACGACGGGCACGCGCAGGCGCGTGGCCGGAGCGCGCAGGATGCTGCGGCGGGCAACCTCTTCGGCAGAAAGGCCTCGGCAGGCGCCGCGGTAGATGGGCGTGCCGTCGCTCGCGTGCGGTGCGCTCGCGGCATGGAGTTCGGCGCGCGTGCAAAAGCAGGGATAGGTGAGGCCGGCGTCTTGCAGTTGATGCAGAGCACGCTCGTACAGGTCTAGGCGATCATGCTGGTAGTAGGGGCCTTCGTCCCATTCGAGCCCCAGCCAAGCCAGGTCGTCAATCAGTTGGGCGGCAAGCTCCGGCCGCTTACAGCGATCGTCCAGGTCCTCGATGCGCAACACGATGCCGCCGCCCTGGCTGCGGGCCGAAAGCCACGAGCACAGACAGCTGAACACGTTGCCCAGGTGCATGCGGCCCGAGGGCGACGGGGCGAAGCGTCCCACGACGGGGGTGGGCTCTGCCGTTGCCGGTGCGTCCGCGGCGTGTGTTGCTATGTTGCGTGCGTTGATATCCATGCGGACGAGTATAGCGCGGGAGGTGGGGGAGGCACCGGCTCGACAGCTCGATCGCCACCCGCCAGCCCAACCCCTCAAACGACAGAAACCCCGGCAGCTCTTCGCAACTGCCGGGGTTTCCGCGGAAAAGGGGGACATGATCCTCAAGCGAACGGCAAAGGGGCAAACCGTGTTCGCTCAACTGCTTTATGCCCCCTTGCTCGCGGACTCAATCAGTGCGCATGCGGCAACACAAAGCCGCTACACCTGTGACGGAGCTATGAAGTGGTATCTATTGCCGGAGCGGGCTATGCCAAGGAGTGTCCCAGATTGCCGGCAGATAAGGAACGTCCCCAGGTGCCGGCCGCGGGCGTGACTTTCGTCCCGTTTGATACTCCGCTGGCCTAGATGTTCGTCATGTGCGCCCGTAAACGTGGGACAATGGCGTTGCTGGTATCACAGACAAAGGATGTGCCTATGAACGCCCCCGTTGCCAAAACCTGTCGGCAGCGCCGCCTGTTTGCGCGATTCGCTTCCGTCTGCGCGCTCGTTGCGCTTGCGTTGTTGCTGCTGCCTGCCGCCGCGCACGCCGACGGCTACTCCATGACCCAAACCTACATCAGTGCCACGGTCGAGGCCGATGGATCGCTGACCGTTGTCGAGGGACGCCAGTTTGATTTCGACGACGACATCAACGGCGTGTTTTGGGAGATCAATACGGGCACCAACCAGCAGGGCGGCACGGCGGACGTTGACGTGCTGAGTGTCGAGGAAGAGGACACCGCGTTTAACAAAGTCGATAGCGCGAACAAGGGCGATTCTGGCGTCTACACGGTCGAGCAGGCCGGTGACGGCGTAAGGATTAAGGTGTTCAGCCCCCACGAGAGCGGCGACAGCGCGATCTATTACGTGAGCTACACCATGACCGGTGCGGTTATGAACTGGGCCGATACCGCCGAGCTCTACTGGAAGTTCGTGGGCGACGGCTGGTCTGCGGATTCCGACGATGTCGAGATGGAAGTGCGCTTCGCAAGTGCCGCTGCCGGGACGGCGGCCGTCAAAGGCGATAACTTCCGCGCATGGGGCCACGGCCCGCTGACGGGCGACGTGTCGCTCGATGAGGACGAGCCCATGGTCACCTATACCATTCCCTGCGTGCATCAGGGCGAATTCGCCGAGGCACGCATCGCCTTCCCTAGCGACTGGGTGCCGCAGCTTGCCGCTTCGGGCGAAGAGCGCATGTCAACGATCCTGAGCGAAGAGAGGGAATGGGCCGACGAAGCTAACGCCCGCCGTGAGCACGCGCGTGCGGTTGCCAGCGCGATTGCCGTGGCGTGTGTTGTCGTGGCGGTTGCCTATACCGGCGTGATCGTGATGCTCAAGCTGCGCAGGCCCAAGCCCAAGCCGCTCTTCCAGGACGAGTACTTCCGCGATGTACCCTCCGCTGATCATCCCGCGGTGCTTGCAACTCTTATGAGCTGGAACGACGTGCCCGATCAGGCATATATCGCCACGCTGATGAAGCTGACCGACGACCGCGTGATCAAGCTGGAAGAAGCGACCGAGACCAAGAAGAAGGGTCTGCTCCGTCGCGAAAAAGAGGAGCAGACGTATCGCATCACAGTGACCGACGAGGCCTGGAAGGCTGCCAAGAAGGACGGCATCGATCGCGATGTGCTCAAGGTCTTCTTCGCCGGCGTTAAGCCCGATAAGGACGGAGTCCGTTCGCGCACGTTTAGCGAGCTGGAGGAGTACGCTAGCGAGCGCACCACATCTGTTGGCGACAAGCTCGAGGACTATCAGAGCACAGTTAAGGGCAAGCTGGAAGCGCGCGAGCTTATTGCATCGGATGGCACTATCGCGATGGTGGCCGGCCTGGTTCTCGGCATCATCATCGTCTTTGGCATTCTGGGCTCTCTGTTCTATACCGACTTTGCGGACGCCAACGTCGGTGCCGCTATGATCTCGATCCCCGTCACGATCGTGGGCTTTGTCCTGAGCTGCACCTTCCGTCGTTACACGCCGGAGGGCGCCGAGGTGGCGGCTCGCTGCAAGGCGCTCAAGCATTGGCTCGAGGACTTTACGCGCCTGAAGGAGGCCATCCCCAGCGACCTGGTCTTATGGAACAAGCTGCTGGTGATGGGCGTTGCCCTGGGCGTTTCGAAAGAAGTGCTGCGACAGCTGGCCGAGGCCGTGCCTGCGGACCTGCGCAACAGCGACGATTTCTACGACAACTACCCCTGCTACTGGTGGTATTACCATCACTACGGCAACGAGTCTCCGCTCGATTCGTTCAACGATGTGTATCACGAGACCATCCGCGAGCTGGCTTCGAGTTCCGATAGCTCGAGCGGCGGCAGCGGCGGCGGCTTTTCCGGTGGCGGCGGTGGTGGCGTCGGCGGAGGCGGCGGCGGAACGTTCTAGCGAGTTCTGATTTTTGGGATGGATCTTCTCCGGCGACTGCCGACGGATCCATCCCATTTTTATGCGCTACCTACGAAGGCTGCCCCCAACGACTAGTCACTGGGAACGTTCCTAAATGACCAGGTATGGCTGCCAGATTTAGGCTGTTAGGTCGAATTCGTAGAGATAGCTTTCGCGCGGCATGTCGTGACGGCGCTCTTCGCGGTTGGCGCGGTGCGTGGCGGTGCGCTTAAAGCCGTGCAGCTCGTAGAACTTCCACGAGCAGTTGGAGTCGGTGTACAGGTGCGCCCTCGTCGCTCCAAGCGAGGACAGGTGCGAGATCGCGGCATCGAGCAGAACCGTGCCAACGCCCAGGCCATGGACATCGCGATCCACGGCAAGCAGCGTGACCTCGTTGTCGTGCGGCAACGGGCTGCTCTCGAGCAGGCGGTTGTTGGTTCGGATGGTTGCGCGCACAAACGAGAGATACTCGGCGCAGGCATCAGGCTCCAGCTCACGCATCTGCGATAGCAGCGCGCGTTCGGTATCCATCCAATGCTCGTTGATAGTGACGCCGGAGTTCTGTCCTGCGCGTGCAAGTGCAATGCCGCGCGCCTCGCCGTCAATCACCGCAACCTGTGAAAACGTCGACGACGAAAGGCAATAGGCGAGGTCGCACGCGGCCTCGAGGCGGTTGTACTCATCGTTATCCGAATTGTTATGCCAGAGCTGCTGTAGAATCAGCGCGATGGCGTCGAAGTCTTCGGTATCAAACGGTCGGTAGAGAACCCGCGAGACCATGGTGCCTCTTTCTTTTGCGGATGCATATCGAGCACAGTTCTACCACGCCATTGGCATCTAATTATGGTGCCCCTGTGTTCCATGAACTCACCGTGCCCGGTGCCGTGCCCATCCCCTCTGCTCGCAAACTTTTTCTGCACATGCGCCCGTTGCGGGGTGCATCGATGCGCTCGATGCGCTACATTGAATCAGTATTTTCAATGCCGCTGCGCGAGCGCTGCAGATCGACGTATCACCGACTCACAGAGCACGGCGGCGTACCAGACAGGAGGACTGCATGGGATCTGATGTGAAGATCGCACGCGCGTTGATCTCGGTTACCGATAAGACGGGCGTCGTCGATTTCGCACGGACGCTGGTCGATGACTTTGGCGTCGAGATCATCTCTACGGGCGGCACGGCTCGTGCCATCGAGGACGCGGGCGTTCCCGTAACCCCCATCGAGGAGTTCACGGGCTATCCCGAGATGATGGACGGCCGCGTTAAGACCCTGCACCCCAAGGTTCACGGCGCGCTGCTGGCCCGCCGCGATTCCGAGCAGCACATGCAGGAGGCCGCTCAGCACGGCATTAAGCTGATCGACCTGGTCGTCGTCAACCTGTACGAGTTCGAGAAGACCGTCGCCAACCCCGAGGTCACCTTCGCGGACGCCATCGAGCACATCGATATCGGCGGTCCCTCCATGTTGCGCTCTGCCGCCAAGAACGCCACGAGCGTTACCGTCATTTCCGACCCGGCCGACTATGATGCCGTCCTGGCCGAGATGCACGAGACCGGTGGCTGCACCACGCTTTCCACCCGTCGTCGCCTGCAGGTGAAGGTCTACCAGACCACCGCCGCCTACGACACGGCTATCTCCCGTTGGCTTGCCGCCCAGGCAAGCGACGTGGCGGACACCTCTGCCAAGCTCGAGATCTCGCTGGAGAAGGTCGACGACCTGCGCTATGGCGAGAACCCGCAGCAGAAGGCCACGGTCTATCGCTTTGCCGAGGGTTGCGAGAACACCGCGAGCTCGCAGTTCCCGCTCGTGGGCTCCGAGCAGATCCAGGGCAAGCCGCTCAGCTACAACAACTATCTGGATGCCGACGCCGCTTGGAACCTGGTCCGCGAGTTCGACGAGCCGGCCTGCGTGATTCTCAAGCACCAGAACCCCTGCGGCTCCGCCGTTGCCGAGGACATTACGTCTGCTTACGACCGCGCCTTCGCCTGCGATCCCAAGAGCGCCTTTGGCGGCATCATCGCCTGCAACCGCGAGGTTCCTTATGAGCTGGTCGAGCACTTTGCCGATCAGAACAAGCAGTTCGTCGAGGTTATCATCGCCCCGAGCTACACTGCCGAGGCGCTCGAGCGCATGGTCAAGCGCCCCAACCTGCGCGTGCTGGCCACCGGCGGCGTGGACCACGGCGCCCAGGTGGAGCTGCGCTCCATCGACGGCGGCATGCTGGTGCAGGAAGTCGACCACGTGACCGAGGATCCCGCGACCTTTACGTTCCCCACCGACCGCAAGCCCACCGACGCCGAGATGGCCGAGCTCGAGTTTGCCTGGAAGGTCTGCAAGGGCGTCAAGTCTAACGCCATCCTGGTCTCCAAGGGCAAGGCCGGCATTGGCATGGGCCCGGGTCAGCCTAACCGCGTTGACTCTGCGTTGCTTGCCTGCGAGCGTGCCGAGGACTTCTGCGAGCGCGAGGGCGTAGAGAAGGGCGGCTTTGCCTGTGCAAGCGACGCGTTCTTCCCGTTCCGCGACAATGTCGACGTGCTTGCTGCACACGGCGTGACCTGCATCATTCAGCCCGGCGGCTCCAAGCGCGACGACGAGAGCATCCAGGCCTGCAATGAGCACAATATTGCTATGGTCTTTACGGGCGCTCGCCACTTCCGCCACTAAGTTCCGCTTTGGGACAAAATAATCTCCGCAAAAGACGGCTGCTCCGTTTGGAGGGCCGTCTTTTTGGTATAAGAGGACGGAATGACTAACACGAAAGGTATGACCATGCCCCAGATTGATGATGCCGAGCTGTTTGGCAATGCCGAGGATCAGCGTGCGTACGAGGACTTTTGCGCTAATCAGGAGGCGGTCGAGAAGTTTACGCTCGACAAGCCCGCGCTTGTCTGTCGTTGGCGCATGTCCAACAAAAAGGTGCCCATGCTCAACCGCCACATCCGCGCGCTGTCCGAGCGCCTGGTGCAGGGCGAGCCGCTTACTCATAACATGCTCAGCTGGGCCAAACAGCACGTTGAGTGGTCGCTTGCCGAGGGCGATTACACCGCGCGCGACGGCGTGCTCATGCTAGTGATCGACGTCAACGGCAACGCCGCCATGACGGTGGGGGAGTACGAGCCGCTAACCGATACGTCGGCCAAGGCGCTGCGTGCCCGCTCCGCCGAGGCCCGCTCCGAGGCCGACGAAACCGGCGTGGCGCCTGAGCTGCTCGCCGCCGTCGATAACGGCGAGCTTGCCTTTGTGGCGCCAGCGGACGAGTGCCTGTGCGGCACGGCGACACTCATCGAGCAGCTGGCCCAGACCAAGGGCATCCCGGTCACGCGCGTAGACATTCCCGCGCAGCTTAAGGGCGCGCTGTTCCTGGTGAGCGACGAGCATGGCGTGGTTCCCGCAACCGAGACGGACGTTGCGGAGGCCGACGCCGCCACGGTCGCCTTCTTTGCCGACGGCTACGAAAAGCTCCGCGCCCGCCGCTCCTAACCTCAAGGCGGGGTGGGCTTACTGAAGCGAGCGGGCGCATTCGATGGCGTAGGCGAGCGACAGCTGCTCCATCTCCGGGGCGCATTTGTAGCTCAGTCCGGTGAGAGCTGTCACCTTATCGAGGCGATATCGAATCGTGTTCGGGTGCTGGCTAGTCTGCTTGGCGGTTTGCTCGATACGCCGGTCGTTCTCGATGAATGCGGCGAGCGTGGATTCCAGTTCGCTGCCATGCTCACTGTCGTGCTCGCGTATCGGCGAGAGAATCGCCTCCGAGAACGATCGCATCTCCGGGGTTTCCGCAAAAGGCATCACGGTTCTCAGGATGCCGAGCTGCGTATAGCGGACGGGGCCCTCGGCTCGTTGACAAGATAGGCGCTGTGCGTAAATCGCCTGCGAGATTGCCTGCGCCACCGCCTCGTCTCCAAACAGAATATCGCTGATGCCGAGCCCTTCCGCTCCGCCATCGATACTGCTAGCCTCGATGAGCTCCGTGAGCGCCTGCACGATTCGCTCCACATCGAGCGTCTGTTCTGAGTCGCTTGTCGCTACGAATAACAAACCTCCGTCATAGGGTGCCAGCATATTGTGGCATCCGGCGAGGGTCGATTTTGCACAGAGACGTTCGATTTGCAAAAACGTACGTGGGTCGAGGGGCCCTGCAAACGATGCGAACAGGGCGACCGCTTCGTCCAGGAATGACGGGTTGAGGCCTCGGATGCGTCGGCAGATGGACTCGGGCGATACGTCTGTCCTCAGGGCATCGATCTCGCGCTGTGCGAAGTCGATGGACGCGAGCTGCTCGATATGCCGTTTGACCTCATAGATGACGCTGTCAAAGAACAGTGAGTCGTCGGTCGTGAGAAAGACCGGGTAGTGCCGCGCGTTGGCGTAGCGGATGGCTTGGTCGGGAATCGGGATGTGCAGGACGTTTTTGATGATGAGACCGCTCGTTCCCTTGGCGACGAGGTATTTCACGGCTTCGGTGATGAGGTATGGGTCGTCCTTCGCATAGAGGAAGGTGCTGAGGACGATTTCGTCTGAGCTGAAGTTGGCGCGCTGGTACTTGTTCTTGAGGCCGGGCATAAGTTCATAATCGAGGATCCCGACGCCAGAGACGGCACGCGAGACGCCATCGCTGCCGGCGATTAGACGGACCGACCCCTCATATTCCCGTGAGAAGTCCGAGATGGTGTATAGCATCAACATCACCTTGTAAATCACTACAATAAGTACAGGTATTAATAGGATAATCGCACATCCGTATACCGTTGATGCGGAAATAGTTCAAATACATGCTGATAGAACGAAAAATCAGATTGAGAATCGTTGTAGATTCCAACAAAAAATGATCCTTGGCGGCATCGTTACTAAACCGTACAGTGAAGCAACGTAAAGCTTTCGCTGAGAGGAGCGATGATGGGGCAGATGGTGGTGCTTTCGGCCGAGGAAGTTTCCAAGGTGCTGACGATTGAGGATGCAATCGCTGCCGTCGAGGAGGCATATCGCCAGAAGGCAACGGGCAAGGGTGTTGCGTGGCCGATGGTATATGAGCAGTTCGAACCCGGCGTGGCCGATATGGATATCCGCTCGGGCGAGTTGGCGGGAAGCGGCCTCTTCGGTCTCAAGCTCACTGCTTGGTTCTCTCAGAATCCCAAAAAGGGGCTGCCCGAGATCTTTGGCACCACGCTGCTGTGCGACAACGCGACGGGCGAGCCGCTGGCGCTGCTCAATGCCTCTGCCGTCACTGGACTTCGCACCGGTGCCGCCGCTGCGCTCGGTGCCAAGTGGCTGGCTCGGGCGGATGCGTCCAAACTGCTTGTTGCGGGTGCCGGCCATATGAGCACCTATATGGTGGTGGGCGTGCTCGCCGCCTGTCCCAAAGTGAGTGAGGTCAAGGTGTGGGAGCCGGTTTCCGATGCCGCGCCCGAAGCCCGCGTCGAGCGCATGCGAGACGAAGTCGCCCATATCTTGGGCGCCTGCGAGCATGTTCGCGAGGCATCCACCTATTCCATCGAGGCGACGGCCGACGGCCAAGGTGCCGCGGCAGAGGCCGACATCATCGTGACGATCACGCCGGCGACCAAGCCCATCATCTCCGATGCATGGGTGCGCCCCGGTACGCATATCTCCTGCGTCGGTGCCGACATGCCCGGCAAGCAGGAGCTCGCCTCGGCGCTTGTCACCCGTGCCGCTGTTTACGTCGACGACCGCGAGCAATCGGTCGCGTCCGGTGAGCTGGAGATTCCGGTTGCCGAGGGTGTCATCACGCCCGAGGACATCAGAGCGGAGCTCGGCGAAGTCATCGCCGGCGCGGCTACGGGGCGTTCGGATGACGAACAGGTAACGGTGTTCGATACGTCGGGCATCGCCGTTCAGGACCTTTCGGCATCGAAAATCGCCTACGACCGCGCCGTCGAGGCGGGGCTGGGCACCGTGGTGGAACTGTAAGAAAGTCAAGGAAAGGAAACAACAATGCAGATCAAGGATTTCGCCGTCGAGCAGTGGATGAACGAGTGGGAGACCAAGTGCACCCACAACGTTGCGGAGACGTGCGTCTACTCTCTCACGCTCGACCAGCTGTTCGAGCTTACGAACACCGACAAGAAGGCGTGGCTCGATAGCCTGTGCTCGCGCCGATTCACCTACGGAGACATCGAGGGACAGCCCGGCTTCCTCGAGGGGGTCGCGCGTCTCTATAAGACGGTCGAGCCCGGGCATATCGTGCCCACGCACGGCGCGACCGGTGCCAACTCCCTGGTAATTTCCACGCTCGTCGAACCGGGCGATCATGTAGTCTCCGTCAAGCCCACCTACCAGCAGCTTTACTCGATTCCCGAGATGTGCGGTGCGAAGGTCGATATCCTTCAGCTCGATCGCAAGAACGGCTACCACGTCGACGTCGACGCGCTTGATGCCCTGGTGACCGACGATACCAAGCTCATCTGCATCAATAACCCGGACAACCCCACGGGCGCCCTGCTCGACACCGATACGCTCAAGGCGATTGTCGAGGTCGCACGCAAACACGACGCGTGGGTGCTCTGCGACGAGGTCTACCGTCTGCTTACTCAGACGGATGAGTACTCCGAGTCCGTGATCGACCTGTACGACAAGGCCATCGTCACCGCATCCATGTCCAAGGTCTGGTCGTTCGCCGGCCTGCGTCTGGGCTGGGCGGTCACCAAGAGCCCGGAGCTCCGTCGCGCGCTGCTCTCGCATCGCGACTACAACCTGATTTCCGCCGGCATATTCAGCGAGTCGGTGGCGGAGTTGATTTTGGGCAACGCTTCCGTGATCCTTGAGCGCAGCCGCCGCATCGTCCGTCAGAACCTTGCTGTTCTGGAGAAGTGGGTCGAGAGCGAGCCGCACCTGTCGTTCGTCAAGCCCGAGGCGGGTACCACCGCGCTCGTGTATTACGACTACGACATCGACTCCAGGACGTTCTGCACCGACATGATTAAGAAGTCCGGCGCGCTCGTCACCCCGGGCGATTGCTTCGAGGAGCCCAAGAGCATGCGCATCGGCTATGCATACTCCGATAACACCGACGACCTGCAGAAGGGCCTGGATGCCATCTCCGCGTACATGCGTACGCTCGAGTAGAGGCTCGAGATCGAAGTGATGGGGCCGATCGGTTTAGGACCGAGGGCCCCTATTTTCTCTCAAGGCTACCGAACACTTTTGTCATATTAGGTGCCCACGGGGTCGTATCGCTGCGACGCCGTGGGCATAATGGTGTGGAAGGTGCAAGTTGCGCGAAATGGGAGGACACATGGCGCTGATCTATATCGTTGAGGACGACGAGCCCATTCGTCGCGAGCTTGCCGACATCCTTGCCCGTGCCGGTTTTGCGGTCGAGGCCTGCGAGTCGTTCGAGCATGTCTCGCGCGATATTCTCGCCGCCGCGCCCGACCTGGTGCTGCTCGACCTCACGCTCCCTGTCAAAGACGGTCAGCATATCTGCCACGAGGTTCGCCGCGAATCCGAGGTTCCCATCATCGTCCTCACCTCGCGCACGACCGAGATCGACGAGGTCATGGCCATGACGCTCGGCGCGGACGACTTTGTTCCCAAGCCCTATAGCGCGCGCGTGCTCGTGGCGCGCATCAATGCCTTGCTGCGTCGCACCGCGGCGGTGGGCGAGCGCAGCACGCTCGTCCACAAGGGGCTGGAGCTCGACCTCGCCCGCTCCGTGGTCACCAACACGGCAACCGGCGACAGTACCGAGCTTACCAAAAACGAACTACGTATCCTCTCGCTGCTTCTGAGTCGCGCGGGCAAGATCGTCTCGCGTTCGGCCATCATGCAGGACCTGTGGGACTCCGATGCCTTCGTGGACGACAACACGCTTACCGTCAACATCAACCGCCTGCGCACCGCGCTCAAAAAAATCGGCATCAAGGGGTATTTGACCACGCACCGCGGCCAGGGCTATTCGATTTAGGGGCCGGCTATGTCGTTTGCCAAGTTCTTTAAAGATGCGCTGCTTCCCGTCGCCGTGTGGACGTGCGGCGTGCTGCTGAGCTGCTTTGTGCTGACGGTCGCCGGCGCACCCGTTTCTATCGTGGTCGTGGCGGTCGGCGTGTCCTATATCTTTGGTATGCTCGGCATCGTGATCGAGTATGCGCGCCGTCGTCGTTTTCTGCGCCAGCTGGAGCGTGCGGCAGAGGAGCTCGAGAGTCCCGCATGGGTGCAGGAGATGGTGCAATGCCCGACCTATGCCGAGGGCGAGCTCGAGTACGAGGTCTTGCGTCGGGTGGGCAAAGCCGCTTGTGACGAGGTTGCCGAAGGCAAGCGCCAGACCGATGACTATCGCGACTATATCGAGAGCTGGGTCCACGAGGCCAAGCTGCCTCTGGCGGCAGCCCATCTGATTTTGGAAAACCTGGACGGCAGCGAAGATGACCTGTCGCGCGTAGATGACCTCGGTCGCGAGCTTGCCCGCGTGGAGCGCTATATCGACCAGGCGCTCTACTATGCGCGCTCGGAGGTTGTGGAGCGCGATTACCTGATTCGTCGCTGGGACCTTAAGACCTTGGTGACGGGTGCGATTAAAGCCAACGCCCGCGAGCTCATCGCGGCGCACGTGGCTCCGGTATGCGAGAACCTCGACTTTGAGGTCTTTACCGACGAGAAGTGGCTCGAGTTTATTCTGGGCCAGCTCATTCAGAACAGCATCAAATATGCGCGCGAGGACGGCGCAAAGATCGTGTTTTCGGGTGCGTTGCTGGACGAGGGCCTGGCAAGCGAGCGCATCGAGCTTACCGTCGCGGACAACGGCTGCGGCGTGAGCGCGGCCGACCTGCCGCGCGTGTTCGAGAAGGGCTTTACCGGCGACAACGGCCGCACCACCAAGCGCGCAACGGGCATCGGCCTCTACCTTGTGGCGCGCCTGTGCTCCAAGATGGGCATCGACGTCACCGCAGCATCCGAGCCCGGCGAAGGCTTCGTCGTAACATTCGCCTTCTCAACCAACAAGTTCCAATACTTCGAGTAACGCACACGGCAGACGCCCACCCAAACAAAAACGTGCCGCCCCAAACG
>CABUUB010000033.1 GCA_902494625.1 uncultured Collinsella sp. | reverse complement strand
CCGCGAGCCATACGGACATAGTCCTTATCGAGCTCCTCAACCATGGCGGTACGCACGATACGAGTCATCTGACCCGTCAGCGGAAATGCCAGAGCGATAGCGGGCATGATCATACGTCCCAGATAGCCAGCCGGGTTGGTGGTGAAGTGAGGCAGAGCACCGGATGCCGGGAGCACCTTAAGGTAGGAAGAGAACAGCAGAATCAACAGGACGGCAAGCCAGAACGACGGGGTTGCCAAGCCGGCGATAGAGAAGACGCGGATCACTTGGTCCGGCCATTTATCGCGATACAGTGCCGCGATGACGCCGAGCAAAAACGAGACGACCGCGCCGATGGCAAGACCGATAAAGGTCAGCTGCATCGTGACGGGCAGGGCCGTGGAGATGCGCTTGGCAACGGAGTTGCGAGCAGCACCATAGGTGCCCATGTCACCATGGATCAGATCGCCCATGTAGCGCACGTAGCGCACGGGCCAGGGGTCGTCCAGACCATACTTCTCATGGTACTCGGCAACCGCCTCGGGCGAGGCACCGTCACCCAACGCCGTATAGGCGGGGTCGGTCTTGGAGAACGACATAAGGAAGAACACCAGGACGGTGACGCCCAATGCCATGATCGGCAGCGCCACGAGACGCCTTCCAATCAAACGTAGAAAGTTGTTCACGTTCTCTCCCCTTTCTTTTGTCGGTAGGACCAACTGGTATATGAGTATGGATACTCATTACAAGACCCGAGCGACATCGAGGCCGCCCGGGTCTTTGTTTCAACTATGAGGACGTTGCCTTACGACCGACGCCCCACATATGACTCAAGCGAGTCTTAGGCCTTGACGGTCGCGACGCCCCTGAAGGACATGCTCGTCGTGCCGATGCCCTTGAAGCCATCGAGGGCCTCGCCGTTGGGCGCGGTGGACGGATCGTCCCAGGAAGCGGAGACGGTCTTGACGTGGACAACGGGGTACAGAACGGCGTTGTCGGCGATGATATCGAAGCACTCGTTCCACTTCTTCTGCTGCTCGTCACCCTCGGCGGCAAGAGCCTCGTCCATGAGACCGTGGAGCTTCTGCCACTCAGCGGACTCCTTCCACGGGCAACGGGTCTGCATCCAGACGTTGTCGCCGTACCACCAGTTGAGCAGCAGGTCGGGATCGGCGCCGAAGCAGGAAGGATCGCCAGGGGCAAGGAGGATATCGTAGGCCTCGCCGCCGTCGATGGCAGCGTAGGTGGCCGGCGAGGTATCGGTCTGGATGGTCACATCGAAGCCGAGAGCGTCGAGGTCGTTCTTGACCTGGGCGGCCATGCCCTTGATCTGTTCGTTGTCGGTGGTGCGCAGGGTGATGGCGCCCGGGGTGATGCCAGACTCCTCGATGAGCTTCTTGGCCTTCTTGGCGTCAGTCTTGTACACCGTGGAAGCCTCATGATAGTTGGTGAAGCTCTTGGGCAGGTAGCAGCTGGCAGCGGTGGCAAGGCCGGCGAAGGTGTTGGTGATCATCTTCTCGGTGTCGAGCGCGTACATGACGGCCTGACGGACCTTGACGTTGTTCCAAGGCTCCTTGGCGACGTTGAACATGATGAAGCGGGTGCCGAAACCCTGGACGTTATCGATCTTGCAGCCGGCGCTCTCGAGCTGGTCGACGGCGTCAGCGGTGACGAGCTCCATAACGAGCGTGGAGCCCTCCTGCTGAGCGGTAACGCGAGCGGTGGGGTCGGTCAGGATGCTGTACTGGATTTTCTTATCCTCGGCAGCATACTCACCGTTGTACTCGGGGTTGGGAACCAGGGTGATCTCGGTATCGGAGATAGAGTCGTACATCCAGGGGCCGGAACCGATCGGCTGCTTGGCGCGATCCTCCTCGGACTGGGTAGCCGGGGTAACGCGGATGATGGCCAGACGATCCTTGAGCAGGGAGAAGTTGGGGACCTTGGTCTTGACCGTTACAGTGCTGGCGTCCTTGGCCTCGATGGACTCGAAGGGCTGGAAGAACGGAGCATAGGTAGCGGAAGCAGCGCAAGCGGTGTAGGAAGCGACGACGTCGTCAGCGGTGACCTCGGTGCCATCGGAGAACTTGGCGCCCTTGCGGATGGTGACCTCGAAGGTGGTGTCGTCCACGGACTTGGGATCGTCGGTGGCGAGCTCGTTGAAGGTGCTGTAGTCGTGGTAATCGATGCCGTAAAGACCCTCGACGACGTGCCAGTTAGCGCCCAGGCCCACAGCGGAGCCGGTGCTGGCGGGGTCGAAGCTGGACGGGGCGTAAGCGGAACCAGCGGTGATCACGCCGCCGCCACGGTTGGCGGAATCGGTGGAACCGGAAGCGGAACCTTCGTCGCTAGAGCTGCCACCGCAGCCGGTGAGACCAAGCCCTGCGACAGCAGCGACGCTGCCGGTGAGGCCGAGGAACGAACGCCTGGACATACCCTTGTTGATGATGGCCATGTCTTCTCCTATCAATAGAGAATCTTACCCGGGGGCACCTAGACTTGCCCCCGCGCAACTTGCGGACGATATATACCTTACCTACCGACGAACCCAACTGAGGTGCCGCGCTCGGCGACCGATACATACATACGCTTGAACGGTATTTACTACCGTTCACCGAATTCATTGACAAACGATTCGCCAGACAGTATGTATCGACGAGGTGAGATATCAGTCTTCGTCAACCCGCAGGATAGCAGGGTTATTCACCATGGCTAGTCAAACGTTTTAGCGTTAATAAAACCCGAAATCAGTAGGTAATCGCCGCGAAATAAATGATTGAAAATCGGCAAATCATGTATACCAGTTGTTTAGAAGCGCGTTTAGTTTTCGGAACGGCTGGCCGATGCCTGGGCGCGCTCGGCATTCCATGCGACAAGTGCCTCGTGGACCGCTTTGGCGACATCGGCCGGAACGCCTCGAACTTCCGCAATCTCCTGCTCGCTTGCCGCGCGCAAACGCTTCATCGAACCAAAATGGCGCATAATGGCACGTTTTCTGGTGGGCCCCACGCCCGGAACGTCGTCAAGCACCGAAACCGTCATAGCCTTATCGCGCAACTCGCGGTGGAACGTAATCGCAAATCGGTGGGATTCATCGCGAACCTGCTTGATCAGATAAAGCGAAGCGGAGCCGGTCGGTAGCACGACGGGAGTCTCGTCCCACGGCACGAAAACCTCCTCATCGGCCTTTGCCAAGCCACATACTGGTATATCGAGGCCGAGCGCCTCAAGTTGCTTAATTGCAGCGGTCAATTGCGGCTTGCCGCCATCGACAACGAGCAAATCGGGGCGCGAGCCAAAGCGCTCGTCCGCCATGCGCTCGGGAGCATAGCGACGCCCCAAAACCTCGGACATCGATACGAAGTCGTTCGCCTCGTCCAATTCGGCCTGAATTTTAAAGCGACGATACTGGCCCTTGTCGGCACGGCCGTTGGTAAATACCACCATCGAAGCGACGGTAAAGGTGCCGTGCAACGTCGAGATATCGAAGCACTCGATGCGCAACGGCGGCGCAGGCAGCGCCAGCGCACTTTCGAGCTCCAGGAGCGCCTGATTGGTGCGATCGTCAGCATACCCCGTGCGCATCATGTAGCGCATGAGGGCATGGCGCGCATTTTTGGAAGCCATATCGAGCAGGCGGTGCTTTTCGCCGCGCTGCGGCCTATGGAGATGGCAAGAGCGTTCGCGCTTGGCCGCAAGCCACTCCCCCAATGCTTCGGCATCCTCAAGCTCGACAGAGAGATTGATCTCGGCTGGAATATCAGCCGTCTCGTCGTAATAGCGCTTAAGAAAGCCCGATTGAAGCTCTTCCTCGTCGACATCCAGGCCTTTATCGAGGATAAACTCACAAGTTCGAACCGTTCGGCCCTCGCGAACGACAAAGACACAGGCGGCAGAGATAGTCTCTTCGCGATAGAAGCCGATGACGTCGATATCGACGCTTGATGGAAAAACGACCTGTTGGCGATCGTCCAGGCCCCTAATGACTTCCAGACGACGCTTGACGCGCGCCGCACGCTCAAAATCGAGTGTCTCGGCTGCCTCCGTCATCTCGGACGTAAGCTCGTCGACGACATCCTTGCGATGGCCCGACAAGAAACGTTCAACACGCTTGACGTTCTTGGCATAGTCGGCAGGGGAAATCGCGCCGACGCATGCGCCCGGCCCGCGCCCGACATGGTAGTCAAAGCAGGGGCGCCCGTTTTGCGCGCAAATCATATTGACGATGTCTTCTTCGCCCTTGTGAGATTCGACGATGCGGCGGCAGCGGCGCCATTCCGCACAGGATGCCGAGCAAATAGGAATAACCTTGCGTAGCGTATCGATGGTCTCACGCGCCGCACGGCTATCGGTATAGGGGCCAAAATAGCGCGTTCCCGGTCGATGACGCTCTCGCGTGTATTTGATAGCAGGAAACAAATCGCTCTTGGTAATGGCGATAAAGGGATAGCTTTTATCGTCTTTGAGATCGACGTTAAAGTACGGATGGTACTGGCCAATCAGATTGCGCTCGAGCACCAATGCCTCGTGCTCGGTCTCTACCACGATATAGTCGAAGCTCGCCACCAGCTGCATCATGAGCGGGATCTTTTGACGCTCGTCCTGCAGCGTCACGTATTGACGCATACGGGCGCGCAGGTTTTTTGCCTTGCCCACATAGATGACATCGCCCTTGGCATCTTTCCAAAGGTAACAGCCGGGTTGCGTGGGAACGCGCGAAACCTGTTCGGCAAGTGTTGGAATGTTGTCGTGACCTGCCACGCGCGCCTACTTGCGACGAAGCAGCGCCGAGACCTCGGGCATCTTAAAGACGAAGGCAAGACCAAAAGTTACAGCGAGCGAGATGACGCCTGCGACACAAACGTAGCCCAGGGTAATGAGGATCGAGCTGCCAAGCGCTCCGACAAAGTGCTCAAGTGCCCACATGACGCCGGCGCCCGCGGCAGCGCCCAAGCCACCGAACAGTAGGCCGAAGAAACCGCCATGCAGGATAGACTTGACCTGAAGGCCATGCAGACGACGGCGCAGCCACCACAGTGAGCATCCGACCAAGACCACGTAGTCAACGACGTACGAAAGCGCAATTGCCGGCATACCGTAGCCCAGCACCACGCCAAACAGCAGCACCGAACCGGCCTGACCGATAGCGGAGTACAGGCAATAGCGGCTATAAGGTTTCATATCGAGCAGGGCCGAAAAGCTCTTCTGCATCAGCGCGACCACGCCGTAGAGCGGCAGGGAAAGTGCCAGATAGATAAGGAACTCCGACACCAGCGCCACACCGGATTCATCGAACTTGCCGGCGCAGTAGATCATGTTGAGCGGACGGGCGAAGACGATCAGATACATCGCAAACGGAATCAGGAAAAAGAGCATCTGGGCGACACCGCGCGAAATGCCCGTGCGGACGCTGTCGTAATCCTTCTCCTGCGCATCGTGAGAGAGTTCGGTATAGAGTGCCGTCGAAAGCGAGGCGGCGATCAGCGCATAGGGCAATGTGTACCACAGGCGCGCATATGCGATGACGGAAGGGCCGGTCTCGGGCTGCACCACCAGCGCGGCGGCATTGGTAATGGAGGTCGAGACAAACATGCACACCGTGGCGAGCAGCGTCGGGATACCAAGCGCGATCGTCTGTCGCAGCGCGGGATCCTTAAAGTCGATATGGATATGAGGATGCACGCCATGCTTGCCAAGCGCGGGAATCTGGCAGGCCATCTGGACAAAGACGCCGAGGGTCGTACCAGCTGCGATCAAGATAATACCGGCCTGCCCGCCAAATTGTGCAGACACGGGAGCAAAGCCCATAAAGCTGGCGATGACGATGACATTGTTGAGAACCGGGGCAAACGTCGACCAGAAGTAGTCGCGATGTGCGTTGAGAACGCCCGAGAACACCGAGCCCAAGCCATAAAACAGAATTTGGATAGCAAAGAAGCGGAACATGAACGCAGCGGTATCCATGCTGCCGCCATCGCCCGAAAGGAACGACTGCGTCCAAATAAAGCCGGGAGCAAACACGGTGCCCAGCAGCGAGATACCGCCCAGCAGCAGAAGCAGAATACCGAGCAGATTGCCGACATACTCGTTCGATGCCTCACGGCCCTGCTCGCGCCTCACGCCCATATACACCGGCAAAAACGCCGTAACGAGCATGCCGCCCATCACGAGCTCGTAGAGCATGTTGGGCAGGTTGTTGGCAACCTGATAGGAGGACGAGAGCAGCGACATGCCGATGGCGGCCGCCATGGCCCACGTGCGGATAAACCCGGTGACGCGCGACACGATGGTCAGCACGGTCATGAGGCCAGCAGAACGACCAACCGTGGAGTAGTCCGACGAACCCATATCGTCTACGTCGTCCTGAGAGTCCTCATGAACCTCATCTTGTGGCAGTAAATCGTCCACGACGGCAAAGGAGCCGGTCATCGCAAAGGGATCGTCAACCAAAACGGCGTCATCAGCAGGTGCGACGTCATCGCTGTTCGGCATGTTGTTTCCGGATACGGCATCATCATCATCGAATATGGCATGGTCGCCAAACACCGTGTCAACTTCTTTGGCAGCGACGGTTCGGGCAGAAAACGACAGAGGGTCCCAGTCGTCATCACCGTCGATGGCCACGCCCTCGACGGGATCGGTCGAACCAAGCGGCGACCATTCGTCATCCGAAAGAAGCGGTTCGCCATCATCATGAGCCGCGGGCTTGGCGGAACGAGCGGCAGGAGCGCTCTGCGGTGTGCTCTTTCCCTGGGCTGCCATCAAAAACACCGCCGTCTCATCGGGACGCGGCGCACGAGGAGCCTCGGAGGCGATCGGCTTCACGCTGGCGCTCGATTGAGCGGCGGCCAAAAAGACAGCCGTCTCATCGGGACGAGCCGAAGAAAGAACCGTACGGGGAAGCGCCGTGCCGGCACCGGCGGCACGCAAGTACACGGCCGTCTCGCCCGGGTCAGCGGCAGCGGACCAAGCGTTTCGAATCTCGTTATCGAACGAAGTGGCCTCGGGCGCGGGCGCCTGAGGAGCCGACCCTTTTGCAAAGTGAGCTCCGCGCTTTGATTCTTCCTGCGGCATCGCTCAGTCCTCTCTCGTGATCGGGGCAACCGTCGCCCCGCAAAATGCAACTAAGTCATCGGGAGCAAGCTCAAGCTGATAGCCGCGCTTGCCACCCGAGATAAAAATGGTATCCCAAAGGACGCATGTCTCATCGATTAGCGTCCGAAAGCGTTTTTTCATACCGACCGGGCTGCAACCGCCGCGGACATACCCCGTCGCGGCAAGCAGATCTTTGACATGCATCATGGTCAGCGACTTTTCGCCTGCGGCACGCGCGGCGGCCTTGAGGTCGAGCTCGTCGGCAACGGGAATGCAGCACACGACATGGTCGTTGGACGGCGTCGTGCAGACCAGGGTCTTAAATCCCTGACCGGGCTCCTCGCCAAGCTGCTCGGAAATCGCGACGCCCAGCCCCGACGATTCGTCGCCATCGTCTTCGTACGTATGGAGAACATAGGAGATGCCGGCGCTTTCCAGCTCGCGCATCGCATTGGTTTTTGGCGTCTTAACAGCCTTTGCCATGGCACATCCTTTCCCTCGCAGAGCGACGCAAGGATTAAGTATAGGGCCAATTCCGTCGCATATGCCATCTCGACACACAGAAGCGCCACCGAATCAGAAGGAATCGGTGGCGCGTCGGTACTACAACGTCTCTTTACTGCGCGTCGAGCTGCGCCTGACGCTCACGGTCACGCTTGAGCAGCGGCGCCAAGAACTTGCCCGTGTAGCTCTGCGAACATGCCGCGACTTGCTCCGGCGTGCCCGAGACCACGACGGTTCCGCCGCCATTGCCGCCCTCGGGGCCCATATCGATCAGGCGGTCGGCAACCTTGATGACATCAAGGTTGTGCTCGATCACCAGAACCGTGTTGCCCGCATCGACCAGGCGCTGCAAAACGTCGAGCAGCTGACGAACATCCTCAAAATGGAGGCCGGTTGTGGGCTCGTCCAAAATGTAGAACGTCTTGCCTGTCTGACGACGATGAAGCTCCTTGGCGAGCTTCACGCGCTGCGCCTCGCCGCCCGAAAGCGTCGTAGCGGGCTGGCCCAAGCTCACGTAGCCCAGACCCACGTCATATAGGGTCTGCAGTTTGCGCTTAATCTGCGGGATATTCCCAAAGAAAGCCAGTGCCTCGGTGACACTCATGTCGAGCACATCCGAGATCGTCTTGCCGCGGTAGGTAACCTCGAGCGTCTCGCGGTTATAACGCTTGCCGCCACATACCTCACAGGGGACATAGATATCGGGAAGGAAGTGCATCTCGATCTTAATCTGTCCATCACCCTTGCACGCCTCGCAGCGACCGCCGCTTACGTTAAAGGAGAAACGTCCCGGCGAGTAGCCGCGCGCCTTCGACTCCGGCGTGCTTGCAAATAGCGCACGCAGATCATCCCACAGGCCAATATAGGTCGCAGGGTTCGAACGCGGCGTGCGACCGATTGGTGACTGGTCGATATCGATTACCTTATCGATGCACTCAATGCCCTCAATCTTCTTGTACGGCCCCACGGGACGCGTCGAACGATGGATGGCATTCGTAAGCGCGGGCGCAATCGTATCGGTGACCAGGGAGCTCTTGCCCGATCCCGAAACACCGGTAACGACCGTGAGCGTACCGAACTCAATCTTGGCGGTAACGTTTTTGAGGTTGTTAGCGCGGGCGCCCGTGATCTTAAGACAGCCGCGGCCGGGCTTGCGGCGCTCATCGGGCACGCGGATCATCCGCTTGCCGGTCAAATAGGCACCCGTCATGGAATCGGGGCACGCCATGATATCGGCAGGCGTTCCCGCGGCGACCACGTGTCCGCCGTTAACGCCCGCACCGGGACCCATATCGATCACGTAGTCGGCAGCGCGAATTGTGTCTTCGTCGTGCTCGACGACGATAACGGTATTACCGATATCGCGTAAGCGCTCGAGCGTCTTGATCAGGCGCTCGTTATCGCGTTGGTGAAGACCGATCGACGGCTCGTCCAGAATGTACAGAACGCCCATGAGGCCGGCGCCGATCTGCGTTGCCAGGCGAATGCGCTGGGCCTCACCGCCGGAAAGCGTCGCCGAGGCGCGATCGAGCGTCAGATAGTCGAGTCCGACATCGACCAGAAAACGCAGGCGCTCCAGGATTTCCTTGACGATGCGCCCGCCGATAAACTGCTGACGCTCGGTAAGCTCCAGGCCCTCAAAAAACTCGAGCGACTCGCGACATGACAGGCAGCAGACATCGTAAATGGACTTGCCGCCCACGGTGACGGCAAGCATCTCGGGACGCAGGCGAGCACCGTGACAGCTCGAGCATGGCTCTTCGCGAATGTATTTCTCCAAGCGAGCCCTGGTGTTCTCGTTCGTCGTCTCGTTGTAGCGCTCGTACAGGATGTTGCGCACACCCGAGAACTTAGTGTCCCACTGGCTGCGACGCCCATCGAGCTTTTGATAGTCGACCGAAATCTTCGTGTCGCCCATGCCATCCAAAAACGCACGACGCACCCGCGGGGGCAGGTCCTCCCATGGCGTATCGGCACTCACCTTAAAGTGCTTGCAGACCGCAGCAAAAATCTGCGGATAATAGTTGGAATTGCCGAACAGGCTGCCAAAGACTCCGTCGGCAATCGACTTTGAGGGGTCTTCAATCAGCGCCTCGGCATCGACTGTCTTTTTAAAGCCCAGACCATCGCACTCGGGACATGCACCATAGGGCGCGTTGAACGAGAAATCGCGCGGCTGCAGGTCGTCGATGGAATGCCCGTGCTCCGGGCACGCCAGTGCCAGCGAATACTCCAGCAGCTCGCCCTCGGTTCCCTCGGGAGCGTCGCGGTCGGGCAGCATGTACACGTTCACGTTACCGTGCGCCAGTGCCGTCGCCTGCTCAACAGACTCGGCAATGCGACCCAGGGAGTTCTCTCGAATCACGATACGGTCGACCACGACCTCAATGTCGTGTTTGAACTTCTTGTCCAGGTCGATAGGGTCGTCAAGCGAGCGCACCTCGCCGTCGACGCGCACACGGCTAAAGCCCTCCGCACGCAGGTCCTCAAACAGCTTGGCATATTCGCCCTTGCGTCCACGAACCACCGGCGCCAACACGAACGCGCGACGGCCCTCCCCCGCTGCCAGCACCTTATCGGCGACCTGATCGGTCGTCTGACGCTCAATGACACGACCGCACTCAGGACAGTGCGGCGTTCCCACGCGAGCAAACAGCAGACGCAGATAGTCGTAAATCTCGGTTACGGTGCCCACCGTCGAGCGTGGGTTTTTGGACGTCGTTTTCTGATCGATCGACACAGCCGGCGACAGGCCGTCAATCGAGTCCAGATCGGGCTTGTCCATCTGGCCCAAAAACTGACGTGCATAGCTCGAAAGGCTCTCGACGTAACGGCGCTGGCCCTCGGCATAGATGGTATCGAACGCCAGCGAGCTCTTGCCCGATCCGGAAAGACCGGTTATGACCACGAGCTGGTCACGCGGAATGGAAACATCGATATCGCGCAGGTTATGCTCGCGCGCGCCGCGGATAACGATAGAAGAATCAGACATGGAAGCTCCTTGCCTCCTACAACTTCAAATCACACTGACGATGAGTTTAGCGCACTCGACGCGCACAGATGTTCGTAATACAAGATTCGCAGACCTTTTGCGTTGTCTGACGCCGCAGACCGCACGCTCGGTCCGTACTTTCGAATACCGTCGATCGGCTACCACGCATCATGAATGTCTCCCGCTCGCAAACGAGGGTACAATGACGCTCGTGTCACACCGCGGGGCCCAGGCCCCAACATATACAAAGGAGTCAAACATGGGTTGCGAGCACGCACAGGCAGCCGGCGGGCAAACGTCGCCGTCGCAATTTGAGGAGAATACGCTGTCCGAGGTCAAGCGCGTTATCGCCGTGCTTTCCGGTAAGGGCGGCGTCGGCAAGTCATTCGTCACCGGCGCCATCGCCACGGAACTTTCCCGCCACGGTCACAAGGTCGGCGTCCTCGATGCCGATATTACCGGCCCCTCTATCCCTAAGATGTTCGGCATGAGCGGACGTCACGTCCATGCCCTCGGCAACCTTATGCTGCCCGAAATCTCCGAGCACGGCGTCAAGGTTATGAGCTCTAACCTGCTGCTCCAAAACGAAACCGACCCCGTCCTCTGGCGCGGTCCGGTTATCGCGGGTGCCATCAGGCAGTTCTGGAGCGAAACCTCATGGGGCCCCATCGACTACCTGCTGGTCGACATGCCTCCGGGAACGGGCGACGTCGCCCTCACCGTCTTCCAGTCGCTGCCCGTCGATGGCATCGTCATCGTCACGAGCCCGCAGGATCTGGTCTCGATGATCGTCGCCAAGGCGGTCAACATGGCCGAGAAGATGAACGTCCCCATTCTGGGAATCGTCGAAAACATGAGCTATATCGAGTGCCCCGATTGCGGCAAGAAGATCGAAGTCTTTGGCAAGAGCAAGCTCCCCGAGGTCGCCGAGCGTTACAACCTCGAGATCCTAGGTCAGCTTCCCATCAATCCGGCACTCGCCGAGGCCTGCGATAAGGGCGAGGTAGAGACCGCACTGCCCGCACGTATGCTGCCCCAGGCCGTCTCTGCCGTCGAGGCCATTGCCCCGCACGAAACCGCCGAGGCCTAAGTGAACACAAACGCCTCCTATGACGTCTTGGTAATCGGCGGCGGGGCCTCGGGTCTCGCCGCCGCCATTACGGCCGCGCGCGCAGGCAAAAGCGCCTGCATCGTTGAGCGCGATGTTGCCTGCGGCCTTAAACTCCTTGCGACCGGCAACGGCCGCTGCAACCTTTCCAACGAATCGATTGATTTCCAGCGGTACAACCACCCCGCATTCGTCGAATCCGTCATGGGTCCCCAGCCCGAGCAAGAGCTCGGCAGTTTCTTCTCCTCGCTGGGCATCATGACGACCTCCGAGGAGGGCCGGCTGTATCCGCGCTCCCTTCGTGCCGAATCGGTGCGCGATGCGCTTCTCAACGCTTGCAATCACCTGGATATCACCTTGATCTGTGGAGCAAACGTCGCCTCGGCATTCAAAGCCCCCGAGGGCTGGGCACTCCAAATAGACCGTCCCGCGCGAGCACTCAAGGCAAAAAAGCACGACGACCGAAAATCCGAACTACGCTCGCTTCGAAAGGCGCTCGCCGACACCCCTCGCACGAACGAGAGGCTGCAGGCAAAGGCCGTAATTATCGCTACGGGCGGCAACCCTGCCGACATCGCGAGGACGTTCAATCTTTCCCTCACCCCGCATCGACCCGTCCTCTGCCCCGTGTCGGCATCGGTCTTCGGCGACCAGACTGCGCTCAAGACGCTGGATGGCCTGCGCGTCCGCGCCCGTTTGACGCTCACCCGCAATCACGAGGAGCTCTGGCGCGAAGACGGCGAAGTGCTCTTCCGAACCTTTGGCATCTCGGGCGTTGCCGCCTTTAACCTCTCCCGTCGCGTCCAGCGCGGAGACACGATTCTGCTCGACGTTTTCCCCGACCTCTCCAAAGACGAGTTGCTCGATATGCTCAACCAGCGAGTTGAGTTGCTCGGCGGCTTTTCACCCCGCGACCCCCGCTGGCTCGACGGCACGCTCGCCCCGCAGTTCTCTCGCGTTGTCTGCACCGCATTCGAACAGTGCCACCCCGAGTCGCACGACGTCATCCATCTGGTCTCAATCCTCAAGCACTTTAAGCTGCTCGTCGAGGGAACGACAGAGGAGCGTTCGGCCCAGGTCACGCGCGGCGGCGTGCCCATCGAGAGCGTCTCAGCTCCCAACCTCTGCGTGAGCAACGCGGCAGGCGCCCCACTTTACATCTGTGGCGAGGCGCTCGACATCGATGCCGATTGCGGCGGTTTCAACCTTGCGTGGGCTTGGATCTCGGGTATTCGCGCTGCAAGCAGCCTATAGCCGCGCAGTCTATAATCAAAACGCATTCGGGCCGTCTGGGACACCGGGCGGCCTCTTTCTTGCATCTAAGGAGACCTCGATGATCGAAATCACCCAAGTCCACGCGTCACTCGATGAGGCCGGCGACGAAACCGCCTGCCTTGCTATTGGTAGACGCGCCGTCAAACGAGCCCTGCGATGCGAGGATTCCCAGATTAAAGCCATTGAGCTCCATCGCAAGTCAATCGACGCCCGTAAAAAGCGAGATGTCCATTTTATTTTGAGCTTTCGAGTTGAGCTGACAAGCTCTCGACTCGAGCAGGAGGTGGTCGACCGCGTCGCCGAGCGCGACCGCTCGCGCATCCGCATGGTAGACGGCGAGGCTCCTTCATTCCCCAACCCTGTCCCGAATGCACCCAAGGAGCGTCCCGTCGTTGTCGGCGCCGGTTGCGCCGGCCTCTTCGCCGCCCTCACCCTTGCCGAAGCGGGTCTGAAGCCCCTGCTCATCGAGCGCGGCGACCCCGCACTTCGCCGCTCGGAAGCGATTGACCTCTTTCTTAAGGAGCGTATCCTCGACCCCGAAAGCAATATCCAATTTGGCCTGGGCGGCGCAGGGACCTTCTCGGACGGCAAGCTCAACACGGGAACCAAGAATCCCGCCCATCGACTGATTCTTGAGACCTTCGTCGAAGCGGGCTCACCTCGCGACATCCTGTGGGACGCCAAGCCGCACATTGGCTCCGACATCCTCCCCACCGTCGTCACCAACATTTCTCAGCGCATCGAGCAGCTCGGTGGAACCGTCCGCTATCGAACAAAGCTCGTCAATATTCGAACCGATGGATCTGGCGCCATCACCGGCGTCGATGTCCAACCGCCCCAAGAGACCACAAGCGAGACAATCGCCACAAAGCACCTCATTCTCGCCTGCGGCCATTCCGCCCGCGACGTATTCGAGCTTCTCAAAGAACATAACGTTGCCCTCGCGCAAAAGACCTTTGCCATGGGCGTGCGCATCGAGCATCCACAGCGCGACATCGACCGTGCCCAATATGGCCCCTCGGCGGGGCACCCGGCACTCGGAGCAGCCCCCTACAAGCTTGTCACCCATCTCCCCAACGGCCGCAGCGTGTTCTCGTTTTGCATGTGCCCCGGCGGACAGGTTGTCGCGGCTTCTTCCGAGCAGGGCCATCTGTGCGTCAACGGCGCCAGCCTCAATGCGCGCGACGGGCGCAACGCGAATGCCGCCCTACTCGTTAACGTCACACCTGACGACCTTCCCGGCGATGATCCGCTCGCAGGCATTGAGCTCCAGCGCGCCTGCGAGCGAGCCGCCTATCGCCTGGGTGGCTCCAACTGGAACGCGCCGGCACAGCTCGTCGGAGATTTCCTTGCCAGGCGCGCCAGCACGGCGCCCGGAAAGGTAAAACCAACCTATCCACTTGGCGTGACCTGGACGGCGATCGACGATGCCCTCCCGCGGCATATCGTCGAATCACTTCGTTTGGGAATTCCCCTGCTCGGTAAGAAACTGCGTGGCTATGACCGCCCCGATGCGGTCCTCACTGGCGTGGAGACGCGTTCGAGCTCCCCGGTCACCGTCACCCGCGATCGAACATGCCACGCCGCGTCGACTCCGGGCCTTTACCCTTGCGGCGAGGGTGCCGGATATGCCGGCGGCATCATGAGTGCCGCCACCGACGGCATCCGTTGCGCTGAGGCGCTGATAGCAGACCTCTAGCGCACGAACTCCCGCGTCCGAACGACACAGGCCCCGAGCTCCACAGGGAACTCGGGGCCTGTTCGCTACTTTCTGAATCGTGCACCCTGGCGTTTTCTGCCCGAAGCAAAGGTAGAGCCCTTGCGAGCCTGCGAACGCAAACGCTCGATCGTTTCGTCCTCAGATGCGCCCTCAAGCATCGCCCGAATCTGAACGACGGCATCGCGCAGACGCGCCGCCTCCTCAAAGTCCATGGCGGCGGAAGCGTTGCGCATGTCTTCCTCCATGGTCTCGACGATCCGCACGAGCTCGTCATGCGGCAGCCCTTCCAGCTGCTCGGCAAGCGTCTGCTCGGGCGTCACCGTCTCCGGCGCGGCGCCCTCGCCGTTTTCGTCGGGCGTATAGAACGCACCGTGACCCAGCGAATCGCCTCTCGAGCGTCCCTTCGAGCCCACAGTCTTTTCGGCCTCGGCAATAAAGCTCGAAATGTCGTTAATGGCCTTGCGGACCGTCTTGGGCACAATGCCATGCTCTTCGTTATATGCCATCTGAATCTCGCGACGGCGCTGCGTCTCCTCGATGGCTTCTTTCATCGAATCGGTCACAACGTCTGCATACATGATGACCTCGCCGTCGGCATTACGGGCCGCACGGCCAATCGTCTGAATCAACGAACGACGGTTGCGCAAGAAACCTTCCTTGTCAGCGTCGAGAATTGCCACCAGCGAGACCTCGGGAAGGTCTAGACCCTCGCGGAGCAGGTTGATGCCAACGAGAACATCAATCTTTCCCTCGCGCAGCGTTCGCAGGATCTCGACACGGTCCATCGTCGCTGTATCGGAATGCATGTAGTTGACCTTAATGCCAGCGTCGAGCAGGTGATCGGTCAGATCCTCGGCCATGCGCTTGGTGAGCGTGGTCACCAGCACGCGCTCCTTGCGCACCACGCGCTCGCGAATCTCGTCCTCAAGATCGTCAATCTGGCCTCGGACCGGACGCACATCGATCTTGGGGTCGAGCAGGCCGGTCGGACGAATGATCTGCTCAACGTCGTTCTGGCTAACCCGCAGCTCATAGTCGCCCGGCGTGGCCGAAACATAGATGAACTGGGGGATCCTCGCCTCAAACTCATCGAAACGAAGCGGGCGGTTATCGAGTGCCGAAGGCAGACGAAAACCATGCTCCACCAGCGTCACCTTACGCGAGCGGTCACCTTCGTGCATGCCGCGGATCTGCGGCACCGTTACATGGCTCTCGTCGATGATGCAGAGCATGTCCTTAGGAAAGTAATCGATCAGGGTAAACGGCGGCTCGCCCGGTTTTCGACCGTCCAGATGACGCGAGTAGTTCTCGATACCGTTACAAAAACCCATGGTCTCGAGCATCTCGAGATCATAATCGGTGCGCTGCTGCAGGCGCTGCGCCTCGAGCAGCTTATCAGTCGCCTTGAGCTCGGCCACACGCTTCTCGCACTCTTCACTGATTGATTTCAGAGCCGCTTTGACCTTAGGCTTCTCAGTCACGTAGTGCGAGGCCGGCCACACGGGAATGGCCTCGTACTCACGCAGCATCTCTCCGGTGACCTCGTCAATCTCGGCAATCAGCTCGACCTCGTCGCCAAAGAACTCAAACCGCAACGGATGCTCGGCATAGGGCGGATACACGTCGACGACATCGCCGCGCACGCGGAAGGTGCCACGTGCCAAATCATAGTCGTTGCGATCGTACTGGATATCGATAAGCGCATGGATAAAGTCATCGCGCTCGAGCGGCACCTTCTTGTCGACGTTCGGAGCTAGGCCCGCATAGTCCTCGGGAGAGCCAATGCCATAGATACACGAGACCGATGCGACGACGATCACATCGCGTCGGGATAGCAGCGATGCGGTCGCCTGATGTCGCAGCATCTCGACCTCTTCGTTAATCGAGGAATCCTTCTCGATATACGTATCGCTTTGCGGCACATACGCTTCGGGCTGATAGTAATCGTAGTACGACACAAAATAGACCACGGCGTTGTCAGGGAAGAACTCCTTGAGCTCGCTCGCGAGCTGAGCGGCAAGCGTTTTGTTGGGAGCCATGACCAGCGTCGGCTTCCCCAGGGCCTCAATAGTCTTAGCCATCGTGAAGGTCTTGCCCGAACCAGTCACGCCCAGCAAAACCTGATAGCGATCTCCGTCCCTCACGCCCTGCACAAGCGACTCAATGGCCTTAGGCTGGGAACCAGCGGGCTCGTATGGAGACACGACCTTAAACGGCACCTCAGAGCCCTCAACGCCAAAACGTTTGAGCTCTCCTCCAACACGCTCAACTTCAAATTCCGCCATGGATACTCCTAACTCATATATCTGCAGTATACGCAGGCGGCAGGCATAGTCCTATACGAACCGATCGGGATAGAGGGTCTTGTAGCGAACCCAGGCATTATTGACACGAATCAGATACGCCTGCGTCTCGGGAAAAGTGATTGCATTATGAAGCGACGTGCTCTGCTGCGCCCATCCGTCGACATTGCCCATGCCGGCGTTATAGGCGGCAATGGCACTGTCAGTCGACCCGTTAAAATACGTTAGAAGATACGAAAGATACGCACAGCCAAACTCGATGTTCGTAGCGGGATCGTTAAGGTTGTCGGCTGAAAACTCGCTACCATCGACAAGACCCTTGGCAATCATATCCTGGGCAGTCTCGGGCATCAGCTGCATCAATCCCTGAGCGCCTTGATTCGACTCAGCCTCGGGATCCCAATTCGATTCCGACTTTATGACAGCACACACCAGATACGGATCAAGATTGTGCGAAATGCTCGATTGCTTTACGTACGCCTCGTAGTCAATTGGATACAAAGGCTTAAAGAAGGCGGCAGGGGCATACGAGTAGACGAGCGAAATAAGACCGAAGACGAGCATAACGGCAAGTGGCGCCACGCGATACCACGTAAAGAAACGTGTCTTAGGCATCGGCCTCCTCCTTATCCGCTACATCCCCGAAGCCATGGCGTGCAAGCCATGCGTCCAGTTGTTCATAGAGCGAGTTATCGCCAGCCGCATTATCGATTACCGTCGTAGCAAGATTGCAAAGCGAAGCCTCATCAGGTTGGCATGCAGAGCGCGCATCAAAATCAGAGGACTCCATACCACGATGAATGGCACGCTCGCGACGAACTGCTAAAGGAGCGCTGATAACCAGAATTTCATCAGCCAGGCCAAAGGCATCCTCAAAACCAGTCGGGGCAGAAACCTCGACAACCGCAAAGGGATAACGGGGGGACGAAACCGTGCAGCAAACCGGATCAAGGATCCTCAGTGACAGCTGTTCGATGAGAACCGGATGAACGATGCCATTGAGCCGCGCGACTGTATCGGGAGAGGCGAAAGCTCGAGCAGCGAGGACATTGCGGCGAATGCCGCCCTCCCCGTCCAGAATGTCCCAACCGAATTCTTCCGCGAGGGCATTGACGATATCGGAGCCTGGCACATACAGCGATTTGGCAAGCTCATCCAGATCGATAAGCATGGCGCCATGAGATTCGAGATAGCGGCAGGCAGTCGACTTACCCGAAGCAATATTGCCCAAGACAAAAACGGTAAACATCAAGTCCTCCCTCACGCCAATGGGAGTTATTATCGCGCAAATACAAAAGAAGGACTCAAAATACAGCCAAACAGTAAGAGAAGCTAAACGAAGGCGAGTTCGTGTATTACAGCTCTCTATCAAACGCAAAAAAAGGGGGAGGCCGCGAGGCCTCCCCCTTCCAAGTTCGATGGCGGCTCGGTGCCGTCCACCGGTCAGCGGCGCCCTGGCCTCCCACGGGCTGACCCCGCAGTACTCTCGGCGCGAT